>JAIMBB010000193.1 GCA_023511655.1 Anaerolineae bacterium | reverse complement strand
ATCTGTATCACCGCAAAGATACCCCGGCCGATCGGTTGACACCTTCCATGCGGCATCGGCTGGGTATCGCGCGCGTCCTGGCCCACGACCCGCGGGTGCTGTTGTTGGATGAGATGACGAAGGCCCTCGATCCGCGCGCCCGAGTCGAAGCGCGTGAGCTGCTAAAAGAGCTGAGCGGCATGGGCAAGACCATCCTGATCACCTCGTCGAACCTGGCTGAGGTGCAAGACGTCTGCACCCATGCCGCCATCATGCAGGCCGGGCGGATTGTGCAGGCCGGCTCGCTCGATGAAGTCCTGGCTGCCACACCACCCTATCGCACCATCGTCATCAAATTCCTGGGAGATGCCAAACTGGCTGCGAATTTGATCAAAGCGGGCAAAGGCGTGGTGGAAGTACAGCCGCTTGCCGAGCCGGGCGCATCCTCGGACGCGCTGGTCGGTGTAGCCTTGCTGAAGGAGTTGCGAGTGATGTTCGACGGTGCCTATGCCGACGCCAGCGTGCTGTTGCGCTCGCTCATGCACAGCGGTGTGCAGGTCGTCGCATTCGCGGAGGAGAGTTGATGCGCCCATTCCTTCCCAAGTTGTCCTCACTCCAGTCGCCTTTCCGCGTCAGCCCGATCACATCCAAGGAGCTGGCGGGTCACATGCGCAGCGCGCGGGCTTACACGGTGCTGACGGTGTATCTGGCCATCGTCAGCGGCCTGGCCGTGTCGCTCTACATGGTGAGTTCTCTGGGCAGCCCGCGCGCCGTTGGCGGCAGCAGTGCAGTTGGGACGGTGGTGTTTTACTTTCTCGTCGGCATGCAGGTGTTGCTGGTCAGTTTCGTTACACCAGCCTTCACCGTCGGCGCCATCAGTTCGGAACGAGAGAACAAGACGCTCGATGTATTGCGCATGACGCTGCTCACGCCGGCGCAAATCGTGTGGGCCAAGCTGATCTCCGCGCTGGGATTCACGCTGTTGCTGCTCTTCGCCACGCTGCCCCTGTTCAGCCTGGCCTTTCTGCTTGGCGGCGTCGAGCCTTTCGAGCTGATCATCGCCTTGTGCGTCGTGTTCGCCTCGGCGCTGATGTATACCCTGCTGGGGCTCTATGTGTCGTCGCGCTCCAGGACGACTGCCGGCGCAACGACGGCGACCTATGCCATCGTGCTCGGCATCGTGCTTGGCATCCCGCTGGCCGCCTTGATCGGCTCATCCACCGTGTCCATTGCGCTATCGTCCACAGGTGGCGGACCGTGGCCGTTGCTTGCCGACTTGTTCGATGTGGTGCTCACCGTGGCCATCAGCCTGAGTCCAATCAGCGCCATCGTCGCCAGCCAGCGCTTCTTCGGCCTGACGGGCGACTTGTGGACGTTCACGCCGAGCTTCTCCGGTGTTGGAACGTGGCTGACGCTGCCATCGCCCTTCCTGATCCTCACCGGCGTGTATCTGGTCGCCAGCGTCATCCTCTACGTGCTGGCGGTGAGACGCGTGGCCAACATCGAGCAGGGGTGAACCGGGCTGCACGGCGCTACGGTCAGTTCCAGCGCGATGCTGCGTTCGAGATGGAGCTGATGTATTTCTTGACCTCGGCGGCATCGGATGCGTCGGGCCGGCCTTGCAGGTAGGTCTCCAGCAGCGCGACGGCTTGCCTGTGCCTGCCCAGCGCTCCATACAGCAGCCCCAAGTTGCGCACCTCGGTCAGGTCGTTGGGATTGACGATGAGTAAGCGCTCGACTACTTTCGACGCCCGGTAGAAGTCGTTTGCTGCTGCGTAGAAGTTCTTCAAGTTGTTCAGCATGCGCACCAGGATGTAGCGGGCGCTGACCGGGTTGAGGAAAGCCTCGTTGAAGGGCAGCTTGCCGTCGGTGATGGCGCGCACACGCTCACGACAATCCTCCTCAGAGAGGACGGCGCCGCCGTGGAACGGGTCAAGGTAGATGGCTTGACCGGTATCCAGCACCACGCGGACGATGAAGTGGCCGGGCAACCCGACGCCGTCCGCGTGGATGCCGGCGCGATGCGCCACTTCGAGGAACAGCACCGACAATGAGATGGGAATGCCCAGCCGGCGCTCGAGCACCTCGTTCAGAAAGCTGTTGCGCGGGTCGGTGTAGTTCCGCGCGTTGCCGGCGAATCCCAGGGTGTCGAAGAGAAATTGCGCCAGCATAAGGGACGGCAGTTCGGCGGACTGGATCACCCGCCCGGCCGATTCCGCCAGCCGGTCAATCTTGTTGAGGTAGCCAGATACGTCCAGGTCGGGATATTCAAACCGACCCATCACCAGCGCCGCGCGCGCCAGGTTGATCTCTGCATCTGGTTGGTTGACCTCGTGGGCAAACCCTTCCAGTGCAGCATCCAGAGGGAAGTTTGCCATACGAAATGTTACCATTGCGTATCATGACTGCAAGTGCCGAATCGTCGTCCGAACGCGATCACGCTCAAGCTGCTCGACCGCCCGATCAACCGCTCGCCGGCGAGGGCGCTTTTCGCCCGCCGGACCGTGCCGCGTTGCTGGGCAAACGCGTCGTGGTCCTGGACAAGGGCTGGGTGGAGCTGCAAGACCTGATGGGCGATGACCTGGCCATCGTCAACGCCGCCCGCGTGTCCTTCCTGGGTGAGAGCAAGGGCAGTGAGAAAGACAAGAAGCTGCTGTTCTATTTGCTGCAACACCGGCACACCAGCCCATTCGAACAGGTGGAGTTCAAGTTCCGTGTGCGCGCGCCGGTGGTGACGTGGTGGCAATGGGTGCGACATCGCACCTGGCAGTTCAACGCGCAATCCGGCCGCTACGTCGCGTTCGACGAGGATGACTTCTACGTGCCCGACGTCTGGCGCAAGCAATCGCCGTCCAACAAGCAGGCCAGTCTGGGCGAGCTGACGCCCGAAGAGGGTGCTCCGCTGACCGCGGCGCTGATCGAACACTACGAACGCGGCTACCGGCTGTATCAGCAAGCCATGAGCGCCGGCGTGGCCCGCGAACTGGCTCGCATCTTCCTGCCCGGCTTCTCGGTGTACTACACCTGGGTGGCCAAAGTGGACGCGCACAATCTGATGCACTTCCTCAGCCTGCGCATGGCCGAAGACGCCCAATACGAAATCCGCGTCTACGCCCAAACGATCTACGAGCACTTCTTCAAGCCGGCCCTGCCCTGGACGGCGGAGGCGTTCGAGAGGTTCATCCTGGCGCCGGTGATCGGCGGCCGTTGATGGAAGGATGCGCTGCGCAGTATACGCTGTGCAGTATGCACTACGCGCTATGCGCCGCGCAACGCGCAAAGCCTGAAACCCGACCGGGTTCATCGTACCTCACATCGTGTCCCTTTCTTATCGCGAAGCGATCCGCAACGAACGACTCAACGCAGTTGAGGTCGTGCTGGCCACCCCGTTCATCGTCCTGGTCACCCAATACGTGCCGGTGCTGGTCACCCGCCTGGGCGCATCGCCGCTGTTGCTGGGCATCCTCACGTCCGGCGCAGCGCTGATGCTCACGCTGGCATCGGCATTGGGGCCGGCCTGGCTGCGGCGCGTGCCGGATTGGCCGCGCAACATGAGCATCCCACTCTTGCTCTGGCGCAGCGTGTTGATTTGGGTGCCTTTGTTGTTGCTGTTGCCGGCGTTTCAGGCCGAAGCGATCGTCGCCATGGTCGTGGCTCTGAACTTCGCCGCCGGATTCAGCAACTACACGTTCACCACGTTCCTGGCGCGCATGACCTTGTCCGATCGGCTGGCTCGGCTGGTCAGCAGCCGCTGGACGATGTTGGGCATCGGTATGGCCGTGTTCACGGTGATCCTGGCAGCCATCCTGGATGCGCTGCCGCGCCCGACGAACTACGTGATCGCCTGCGCCCTGGCTTTCGCCATCGGCATGGTGGGGTTTGGTGTGCTCAGGCAGGTGCGGCCGGCGCCGCTGGATGCACAGGCTGCGGCGCGGCCGCGCGCACGCCTGCGCGATTTCCTGGCGCATCCGCCGGCTCGCGACTATCTGCTCATCACCTTGCTGGCGCAAACGGCGGTCAACGCGCCCGGCCCGTTGATTACCCTGCAGATGGTGCGCGTGTTGCAGGCGACCGATGTGGATTTCGGCTGGTATCTGGCCATCTTTTGGGTCAGCCTGGCCGCGGTGGGCCTGGTCGTGCCGCAGCTCATCGAGCGGTTCGGCAACGCCCGCGTCTTTGCCATCGCCTGTGTGGGGCTGGGGCTCCAACTGGTGGTTTTGGCCTTCGCGCCGTCGCTGCCGGTGACGTGGATCGCCGGGTTCGTCGGCGGCGCGACGTCAGTGATGTTTCAGGTGACGGCCTATGGCCTGATGGTGCAATGCGCGCCCCCGGAGAAGTTCGAGGGCTACGTAGGGGCATATTCGGCCGCGGCGAACTTCGCGATCTTCGCCGGCCCGCTGGTCATGTCGGCGTTGACCGATGCGGGCTTACCCATCGTGACCGGTTTGCTAATCACAGCCGTCGCCCGTGCGGCTGCGGGCGGGCTGTCGCTGCGCATGACGCCGCAGGGCGCCGTCGAGAAAGCGCCGGCCACGTAAACCGGCGGCAGAAGCCCGGAAGGCAAATCCGCAGCCGGGAGCCGCGGCCGGGAACCGCGAGCGCGAAGCTCCTGGCTCGCAGCTCAGTAATATAGTCCCCAATTGGCCGCGGCCTGGTCTTCCATCATGGTCGGCTCCCACATCTCCAGGCCCATGGTAACCTTGGCCACGCGCTCCGCCGCCTCTTGCGCTTTCTGCCGCACCTGCTCCACCAGCGCCGGCCCGTAAGGGCAGAACGGCGTGGTCAGGATCATGGTCACGTTGACGCTGTCGGGCGAAAACTCCAGCTTGCGGATCAGGCCCAGCTCAATCACGCTCATGCCCAGTTCTGGATCGTACACCTCGCGCAGGGCCTGGCGCACCTTCTCCTCCAGCGCGCCGTATTCGTTCAGGGTAACCTTCGGTTCAGCATTGGCCGCCGTCACGTTCTTCGCTTCGTCGCTCATCTCATCACCTCCTGCCGTGCGTACCGATATGTTCTGCATCTCGGATCGCTGAGCGATTATAGCGTCCCACCGGCTTCGATTACGTGAGCGAATGCGCCTAAACGCGGGGGATACAGGCGCGACGGGAACAACGCCCTCGCGTGCGAATGCCCGATGGGGCACTTTTTGCTTTAATTCGGCGCATGAAGATCACCGGCGTCCGAAGCCAAACCTACGAAATCGAACTCGACCGCCCGCTGGGCGACGCAAACGGCCCCTACGGCAACACGCATCTGCTCATGTCAGCGTTGTTCCTCGACACGGATGAGGGCCTGACCGGCGTCTCGTTCGGCGGCGGCCGCCTCGTCCATGACCTGGTGGACCAACTGCTGGTCGGGCGCGATCCGCGAGGCGTGCGCGGGCTGTGGAAGCGTATGATGGATCACGCCTTCAAGGGCGGCAACGCCGGCGCGATCAGCGGCGCGATCGCAGCCATTGACGTGGCCCTGTGGGACCTCAAAGCGAAGATCAACGGCGAGCCGCTGTGGAAGACGCTGGGCGCGTCGTCGCGGCGGGTGAAGGCCTACGCCAGCGACATCGGGCTTAACCTGAGCGACGACGACTTACGCCGGTTTTATGAACGCATGGCAGCCCTGGGCGTGCATGCCGGCAAGCTCAAGGTCGGGCTCGACCGCGACGATGACCTGCGTCGCCTCGGCCTGATGCACGCGGCCCTGGCCACAAGCGGCAAACGGCCGGTTTTGATGGTGGACGCGAACGAATACTGGTCGCCAAAGCAGGCCATTCGACACATCCGCGCGTTTGAGGAGCACTTCGACCTGATGTGGGTGGAGGAGCCGGCGCGGCGCTGGGACTACCGCGGCTTGCGCAAAGTGTCACAGAGCGTGCGCGCCGCCGTGGCCACCGGCGAGAACCTGCAGGACATCGGCCAGTTCATGGCGTTGATCGCCAACGAGGCGGTGGACGTGGTGCAGGTGGGCGTTGGCACGTCGGGGATCACGGGAGCGATGATGGTGGCCGATCTGGCCTATGGCTTCGAGCTGCCGGTCTCGATGATGAACTGTCCGGCTAACTTCATGGCGCACCTGGCGGCGGCTTTGCCCAACCACCTGATGATGGAAGTGGTTGACGCTGGCGCTGATCGCGGCGTGATCCACCGCCACACCATCGCGGATGGCTATATCGTGTTGAGCGACGACCCTGGGCTGGGCATCGCGTTCGACCAGGCCAGGCTGGATGCGTGGGCGGTTGAGCGGCCGTCCGCCAGGGTGCGCATGCCGTTCCCTCGCCGACGGGGGGCCGGGCTGTATGAGGTTCCCCTGAGCGAGCCGGAGGAATTGGACGATTGACCTATTGACATTGGCCGATGCTTCACTAGAGTTTTCCTTGACGCTCGACGCTCAGGCATGAAGCAGATGAGCTTGCGTCGGGAGGGAAGAAGCAATGGCAACGACGAGCAAGACCAGCAAAGCCAAGAAGACGACCAAGAAGACAACGACCAAGAAAGCGACAGCCAAGAAAGCGACGACGAAGAAGTCCGCCGCAGCGAAGAAGCCGGCCGCCAAGAAGTCCGTCGCGCCGAAGGTGAGGACGTCACCCACCCCGGTGAGCGCACCGGAGCCCGCCTCGGCGCCGGTCGAGACGGTCGCGGAGCCGGAGCCGGTAGGTTGAAGACCAACCGGCGGCACCACCAGCGCCTGGCGCGCTCGAAGGCGTCAGGCGCTTCGCTTTTTCCCTCCCCCATCCGCTATAATCGCCCTTCGCATCCGTAGTTTAAGGATGGAAACCTCTTGACCATGCGTCAAAACACATTCGTCAAGCTACTGATCATCCTCGTGCTCCTCGCGATATCGGTGTATATCGTGATTCCAGTGCCCAAACCCGATTTCGTGAAAAGCCTGGTCTTCTGGCAGGAAGCGCGCGGGCGTGATCTACAGATCAAACAGGGCCTCGATCTGAAAGGCGGGTTACAGGTGCTGCTGGCCAGCAACCTGCCGGGCGGGGTTGAGCCGACGGCCGAACAGATGGAGTCGGCCCGCCGCATCATCGAAGATCGCGTGAACGGCCTGGGCGTCTCGGAGCCGATCATCCAGCTCCAGGGCGAAGATCGCATCTTGATCGAGCTGCCCGGCGTGACCGACCGCAACCTGGCCATAGACCTGATCAAGCAGACCGGCCAGCTCGAGTTCGTGGACGCCGGTTTCACCCCCCTGCCGGACGGCACGCCAATCTCGACCACCTATAGCCTGTACGGCGGGCTGCTGTTCCCGCAGACGTCGCCGACCGGCAAGCCGCCGGCGCGCTCGGGTGCGAATGGGCCGGTGCCATCGAGGGCCTGGTTGACGTCGATCATCCGCCCACGGT
>JAIMBB010000192.1 GCA_023511655.1 Anaerolineae bacterium | reverse complement strand
GAGATTGGCCTTTCGCTTTGGTTTAATAAGATTGTGCCAGTTTCATGAGCATTCCGCAAAGTGTTAGCTACTCAGGTCAAGGGTGTTTGATAGGACATGAACACAACAACGTATCCTGCATTGGCCCAAGTCTTCTGGAGACCCATCACGCTTAGGCGCGATATCGTCGTTGTGCTGCTTGGCAGTTGGCTGGTCGCGCTCGCAGCGCAGATCAGCATCCCGTTACAGCCGGTGCCAATCACCGGTCAGACCTTTGGCGTGCTGCTGGTAGGCGCGGCACTGGGTTTTCGGCGCGGAGCGCTGGCGATGATCGTCTACCTGTTGCAGGGCGCGCTTGGATTGCCGTTCTTCGCCGGCGGCGCCGGCGGCCTGGCGCGCCTGATCGGCCCGACCGGTGGGTATTTGATCGGCTTCGTCTTTGCTGCGGCCCTCGTCGGCGCGCTGAGCGAGCGCGGCTGGGACCGGCGCTTCCTTTCCACCCTGGCAGCCATGGCGCTGGGCAACCTGGTCATCTATCTGTTCGGGCTGCCGTGGCTGGCGCAGTTCGTCGGCTGGGAAAGGGCCGTCTCGGTCGGCCTGTTGCCTTTCCTGACTGGAGATGCCCTCAAGGCAGCGCTGGCGGCCGTCGCGTTGCCCGGCTCGTGGATGCTGCTGGGCCGCTTGCATGGTGGGCGTCCTTAATGCACGCCGGTGAATTGCGCTTTGTAAATCACCACGCCTTCGGAGACGCGCACATCCAGCCGCGGTGGGCCGGCGCGATAGAAATAAGGGCGGATGGTCGTGCCGTCGGGCGTTTGATCGAACGCGTAGTACAGCGTCACCGGCTCACCGCGCAGTTGTTGCGCCGTGATGTATCCCACCAGGGCATGCTCGAAGGAGTGATAGGCGCTCTTCCATGGCCAGGCCTTGGGCAGCGCCTCCGGCGGCGGGCGATTCGTCGCAGCGTCCAGCGACGTCCACACTTCGCCGTGTTCATGATCAACGAAATGCGTGAAGTAGTACTCGGCGGTGCGCGCCAGATAGCGGATCAGCGCCGGGTCTTTGAGCGCCATCGTGGCCGCGAACTGATCTAACTCCGCATACATCCACCAATCCTTGTCGGGATTGAGCTGGCCACCCTTTCGGATCGTGGAAGCCCATGAACCCGAATCGGCCAGGAAGGCGCGCTCCAACACGCGCGGTCCGTTGGCTTCGGCGAACGCGACCAAGTCGGGCTGCCCGGCCAACAGCCCGACCAAGCGGATCATCCAAAATGCCTTGATGGTGTGGCCGAAATCGGTCCCGGCCACCCGCAAGCTCCTTTCGTCCGGCGAGTTTGCGCGCAGAAAGAACAAGTTGTCTTCGGCCGAATAGAACTCATCTATCAGAATGTGCGCCAGGCGCACCGCATCCTCCCTCCATTGCGCGCGGTGCGGTTCCGGCAACAGCGGCGTGAGCAGCACCAGGTAGGCATTGAGTTGATCGAGCTGCGCCACCAGATGCTTATCGGTAGCTTGCGCGTCGCCGGTGGATGCGAGCATCCACTGCAAGGCGTTGAGCTGAGGGTTGTAGTAACGCTTGAAGATGTAGTCCTTCGCCTTCAGAATGTCGGGAAGCACCTCGGGGTCGCGCGTGAGATAGTAGTAGAACCCGATGCCGAGCAAAGCATAGGCCAGTTCTTGCGGATTGCGATAAGCCGGCTCGGGCCCCCAAGTTCCCCGATCGCCGTCCCAGTAAGCAAAGGTGCTACCGGTCTGGCGGTCGAAGGCATTCTGCCGCAGATAGTTCACGCCGGCCTTGGCAAAGCGCAAGTAGCGCGGATCGCCGGTCAGATGAAAGGCGACGCCGTAGCCGTAGGTTTGCCGCGACATAGACACCACATAGTTGCGGTTCATCATCAACCACGGGTTACGGCCGACTTCGGGACATGGGTCGGCGCGATTCACCTGCGAACCATCGTTGCAGCGCGTGGATGGAAAGTTGCCGAGTGGCTCGCCCAGCGCAGCTTCATTCGTCCAAAACGGCAACAGATCCTCGGTCAGGTGCTGTAGCCAGCGCCGGCCATCGGGCAGGCCGGCCGGCAGCTCGGCCGCAGCCGAGGGCCCCGATGCTGGGGATGGCGCTGCACAAGCGGATAGCCACATCAGCAGCGCGGCGATGCACAGACGGATGACGAGCTTCATGTAAATCATAGGCCGGGCCTGAGCGTCCTTTGACGATGCGTGCGTGAAACGCCGCCGATTGTAAACTTCCAACATCGGCCATGACAAGCAAACATTCCGTCATCCTGGACAAACTCGGTTTACAAGCGGTGAACTTCGGCGCATGTGGCGAACATTGGATTCACGACCGCGACGGGGATGAACTGGTATCGTGCAACCCAACCACCAACCAGCCCATCGCAACGGTCATCCAGGCCACGCCGGCCAGCTACGACGTCGTCGTCCGACAGGCGCAGAATGCCTTCATGGATTGGCGCCTGCGGCCGGCTCCCAAGCGGGGCGACCTGATTCGCGATTTGGGCAACGCCCTGCGCGAGCTGAAGGAACCGCTCGGCGACCTGGTCTCGATGGAGATGGGGAAGATCCGCGCCGAAGGCCACGGCGAGGTGCAGGAGATGATTGACATCTGCGACTTTGCCGTTGGTCTGTCGCGCCAGCTCTACGGCCTGACCATGCATTCCGAGCGGCCCGGCCACCGCATGTATGAACAATGGCACCCGCTCGGCCCGATCGGCGTGATCACCGCGTTCAACTTCCCTGTCGCAGTGTGGTCGTGGAATGCGGCAATCGCCGCGGTATGTGGTGATACGGTGGTATGGAAGCCTTCGCTGCTCACGCCGTTGTGCGCGATCGCCGTGCAGCACATCTGCATGCGTGTGATGCAAGATCATCACGCCCTCGGTGTGTTCAACCTGGCGATCGGGCCAAACGAGACGGTGGGAGAAGCTATATTGAGAGATCCGCGTTTGCCCCTGATCTCGTTCACCGGCTCCACCCGCGTCGGCCGCCATGTCGCGGAGGTCGTGGCACGCCGACTGGGGCGAACCATCCTCGAACTGGGCGGGAACAATGCCATCATCGTGGCCGAGGACGCCGACCTCGACCTAGCCGTGCGGGCCATCCTGTTCGGCGCCGTGGGCACGGCCGGCCAGCGCTGCACCACCACCCGCCGGTTGATCGTCCACAAATCCATCGCGCCGGAGCTGACGCGCCGGCTATGCGACGCTTACGCCCAGGCCAGCCAGCGCCTGGGCGACCCGCTACAACCCGGCACGCTGGTCGGCCCGCTGGTCACGCCACAGGCCGTCCAGGCCTATCGGGTTGCTTTGGAAGAGGCGTGCACCGAGGGCGGCGAGATCATCGTGGGTGGGCGCGCGCGGCCCGACATCGGCCCCAACTTCGTCGAGCCGACGATCGTCAAGATGCCCTGGCAAACGCCGGTGGTGCGGCGCGAAACGTTCGCGCCCATTTTGTATCTGATCGAGTATGAATCCCTTGACCACGCCATCTACCTGAACAACGAGGTGCCACAAGGTTTATCGTCGGCCATCTTTACCGGCAGCCTGCGGGCCAGCGAACAGTTCCTCTCAGCAGCCGGCTCGGATTGCGGCATCGCCAACGTCAACATCGGCACGAGCGGCGCGGAGATCGGCGGCGCGTTCGGCGGCGAGAAAGACACCGGCGGCGGGCGCGAGGCCGGCTCGGATGCCTGGAAGAACTACATGCGCCGGCAAACGACCACTATCAACTACTCGCGCGAACTGCCGTTAGCCCAGGGCATCAAGTTCGAGGCGTGACCATCCGCTCGTCAGCCAGCGATCCATGACTGTCTCTCCCATTCGCCTCGGCGTGATCAGCTTTGCCCACGGCCACGTCAGCATGTACCTCGAAGCGATGCGCGACTTCGACGACGCCGTCGTGGTCGCCGGCTGGGACGCCAATCGCAAGCGCGGCGAGTCGCAATGTGCCAGGTTCGGCTTGACGTTCGAGCCGGATTTGGAATCGTTGTTGAAGCGCGAGGATATCAGCGCAGTGTTCATCGCCAGCCCGACCAACAAACACGCCGAACACGCCATGGCTGCGGCACAAGCCGGCAAGCACATCCTGCTGCAAAAGCCGATGGCGCTCACGCTGGCCGACTGCGACGCCATCATCACGGCGGTGCAGCGCTATGGCGTCAAGTTCAGCCTGTGCTACCAGATGCGATGCGATCCGGTCAACAAGGCTATGAAGCAATTGCTGGATGAAGGCGCCGTCGGGAAGGTCGCGCTGGTCAAGCGCCGTCACGCCATCGGACTGCTGCTTTCGCCCAGTTTTGCCCACCCCGGCAACTGGCACCTGGACGCCGAGCAAAACATGGGCATGTTCATGGACGATGCCTCACACGTCGCCGATTGGTTCTACTGGATGCTCGGTCGGCCGACCAGCGTGATCGCAGAAATAGACAACGTGGTCACGAATGTCGCGCCGGACGACAACGGTGTGGCCGTGTTCCGATTCGCCGGAAGGGAAATCGGCGTGCTGGTCAACAGCGCCACCATGCTCGCAGCGGAAGCGACGACCGAGATTTATGGCGACCGCGGGGTGATCGTGCAGAACTACGGTGATGCCCCTTCATCCGGCCTGCCACGCCCACCCGGAGCCATCGCGCTTAAACTCTATCGAGCTGGTGAGAGCGACTGGCGCATCTTCAACTTCCCGGCAGACACGCCACACGCCGCGCGCATCCGCGCCGTGCCGCGGCCGCTGGTGGACTATCTGCATGACAAAGCGCCACCCCTGGCGACGGCCGAAGATGGCCGGGTGTGCATCGAGATGATCCTGGCCGCCTATCAGGCTGCACGCGAGGGGAGACGCATAACCTTAACCTGAACAACTGCTCTCGACTTCCCGCGCCTGCATTAGCAAATTAGCCGGAAGTCGGGGATGAAGGCTTCTTCCATGTCCTCACAACCAATCAGCATCGGCATCGTCGGCCTTGGTCAATTCGGCACCCATTTCGTCGAACTCTTTCAGAAACACCCGTTGGTGAAGCGCGTCGGCTTGTGCGATATCGCCCCGGACAAACTCGCCCGCGCCGCCCGGCGATTCGGCGTCGGCGAGACCTACGCCAGCCTGGATGAGATTTGCCGGAGCGACCTTGACGCGCTGGTCATCATCACCCAGCCCTGGTTACATGCGCCGCAGGCGATTCAGGCCATGGAGGCCGGCAAACACGTCTACACGGCCGTGCCGATCATCACCCCGCCCAGCGGCAATGGAGACGAGATCCTGGAATGGTGTGACCAGCTGATCGCCTGTTGCCGGCGCACCGGCCAGTTCTACATGATGGGCGAGACGACCTACTTCCGACCCGAAACCGTGATGTGCCGCAAGCGCGCCGCCGAGTTCGGCCAGTTCATCCAACTGGAAGCGGAGTATTTGCACGACACGTGGTTGCCGGCATGCAACCTGATCGAAGTGCAGATGGCGCGCACCGGTCTGAGCGCATCAGAGGTGATGCAGATCGGAGGCGACGTGCCAATGCACTACCCCACCCACTCTACCTGCGCACCAATCTCGATCATGGGCGCGCACGCAGTCGAGGTATCGGCCTTTGGCTACATCTATCCAAATGACTCATACTTCCGAACCGACTCTCGAACCGGCAACGCCTTCTGCCACGAGGTCGGGTTGTTTCGCATGAGCAACGGAGCCATCGCTCAGATCACCGAGTCACGCCGCAACGGACACATCGGCCACGAGGGCGTCGTGCGGGTGATCGGCAGCGAAGCCTCATACGTGCACGACGCTGCTGACGAATATCGCGGCACATGGATCACCAAGACCGATGTGCAGCCGGTGGATCCGCGCGCATATCGCGACCCGCTGCCACCGGCCCTGGCAGACGACCTCGGCGGTCATGGCGGATCGCACGCCTATCTGGTGCATGAGTTCGTCAGCGCATGTGCCGAAATGCGCATGCCGAAGATCAACGCCTGGGAGGCCGCGCGCTACGTCGCCGCCGGCGTGATGGCGCACAAGTCGGCCATGCGAGGCGGCGAGATGCTGAAGGTGCCGGATTGGGGAGAGGCGCCTGCAGCGTGATGCGCCGTTTGCAACGCCTGCATGTTCGATAATGGCGCCATGGAATACCGCAAACTCGGTCGCACTGGACTCAAGGTCAGCGAGCTGTGCCTCGGCACGATGACGTTCTTGTGGACTTCGGACGAAAAGACGTCGTTCGACGTGCTCTCCGCCTTTCGCGAAGCCGGCGGCAACTTCCTCGACACGGCCGACATCTATTCGCGCTGGGCGCCCGGCAACCCCGGCGGCACCGCCGAGATAGTGATCGGCAAATGGATCAAAGCTAATGGGATCCCGCGCAGCCAGGTCATCATTGCCACCAAAGGCCGCTCCCCAATGGGGGACGCGCCGAACGACCAGGGCGCCTCGCGCGCCCACCTGACCCAAGCACTGGAAGACAGCCTGCGTCGCTTGCAAACCGACTACGTAGACCTGTATCAGATTCATTGGCCGGACTACGACACGCCGCACGAGGAGACGTTGCGGGCGCTCGACGACTTCGTCTCGGCCGGCAAGGTGCGCTACGTAGGTGCCAGCAACTACCCGGCCTGGTGGTTGATGAAATCGTTGTGGGTGAGCGACGTGCGCAACCTGGTGCGCTTCGAGTCTTTGCAACCCCACTACAACCTGATGCACCGCGCTGAGTTCGAGCGCGAACTGCTGCCGCTGTGCAGAGACCAGCAGATCGGCGTGATCCCCTACAGCCCCCTGGCCGGCGGTTTCCTGACCGGCAAATACCGCCCGGGCCAGCCATTCCCTGCCGGCTCGCGCGGCGAAGCCAGCGAGCACATCCGGAGGTATGCCGAGAGCGACACCGGGCAGAAGGTAATCGCCAAGCTAGAAGAGATCGGGCAGATGCACGGCAAAACCATCGCGCAAACGGCCCTGGCCTGGATGCTGAGCAACCCCGTCATCACCGCACCCATCGTCGGCGCCAACACCGTCCAGCAATTGCAAGACCTGCTCGGCGCGGCGGGCTATCGCTTGAGCGATGACGAATTGAGAGCGCTGAACGAGCTAACCGCCTGGGAGTGATTCATGAAAAGCATCAATCTGGACGGCGCATGGCCGATCTTGATTTTCGTCATCTTGTTTTTGGTTCTGCCGTTGTCCACGCTGCCCGGGCTGTTCAATGCGGTATTCGTGTTGCTGATGGGGATCGCACTGGCACTGGCTGCCCTGCTCATCGCCGCGCTGATTGTGGGTAGCCGGCCAGGACGGGAGAGGTAGAAGCAGGTATAAGCGATCAGGGATAGAGACCTTGACGTGCTCAGTTGAAAACCTGACTGGATGGAGATGTAGTTAGCGATGCGCGTTGTAGATGAAGCCCTTCACCCGGCTCTC
>JAIMBB010000191.1 GCA_023511655.1 Anaerolineae bacterium | reverse complement strand
CCTGTGAGCATGTTCTTCGTGTGATGATCGTTGCACCACGAGAACGCGTTGACGTCGTCAACGCCCCGGAATTGCGTCAGCAGCTCTCGCAACTATTCGAAAGCGGCGCAACCAACTTTGTGATTGACCTCTCCGAGGTGCCCTTCATGGACTCTTCTGGCATGGCTGTGCTGGTCAGCATCCTCAAGCGCGCCCGTCAGGCGGGCGGCGACGTCAAGCTGGTGTGGCCTCGCATCGAGGCGGCCCGGCGCATTCTCAACCTGACCAAGTTCGATCGCGTCTTCGACATCGCCGACACGGCCGAGGCTGCGCTCAAGCTTTTCTGAAGGTGAACGGCATATGGCGACCATTCTTGTTGTAGAAGATCACCCGGTTACCCAATTGGTGCTCAGCAAGCGGCTGCGCAACAGCGGACACGAGGTAGTCACCGCCAACAGCGGCCGAGAAGCCTTGGCGCATCTGGCTCACTCCCCGGTTGACTTGATCATCTCCGACATCTCCATGCCGGAGATGGATGGGTTGGACTTCCTGCGCCGTATGCGCACAAACGAAGCCACGCGTAATGTGCCGGTGATCATCCTGACTAACAGCGTTCTCGATCAACATCGTCTCGCAGCCAGCGCTGCGGGGGCGAACGGTTTTCTGGAGAAACCGGTCAGTTCCTGGGAACTCGAGGCCATCGTGAAGCAATTTCTACCCGTCTGATCCAAAGACGCTCATGGACGAAGATCGCCTGCAGATCCGCATCAAAAGCGCGTCGGCGCAATCCGAGGCCGGCGCGTTGCTCGCCGCCTGTCTGCGAGCGATGTTGGCACGCGTTGACGGCCTGGAGCAAGCCGACACCATCACCGATGAAGCACTGAGGGCAGCCCAGAGGTTGCTCACCCAGGCAATCACTCGCGAAGGTGACGCAGGCGAGATCGGTGCAACGTTGCAAGTGAGTTCCGCACCGCGCCGTTTTCTCCTCGATCTGGAAGGGGGCTGGCACTGCGAAGTCTTTCTACCAGAGACGACCGAGCAGCCAGCCTCATCCGAAGCCGGTGCGGGTTCGGTCAACCTGGGAGTGGGACTGTTTTTGGTGCGCAGCCTGATGGATGAGGTGGTGTATATCCCACGACCGGGAGGCAACCGTTGGCGGCTGGTGAAGGCGCTGCCGATCAGCGCTGTCGGCTGCACGGAAGGTGAACACGCGACTGCGCTAACGGTAGACTTGCCCGCCGGCTATCGCTACCTAAACGTATTGGGCGAGGGGATCGCTGCGATGTTGACTCGCGCATCTCCATCACCCTCTAACGACCTGATCAACCAAATCCAACTGGCCGTTCAGGAGGTATGCAGCAACATCATCGAGCATGCTTTGAACGGCAGCGGCCGGTTGCAGGTTACCCTGACCCTCGACCGGGCGAAGAGGCGCTTCGTGATCGAGACCTGGGACGCAGGCGCGCGCACCTTCGATCTCACTGCATTGCCCAATCGGTTCGAGTTGTCCGCTCCTGCCGGATCAACGCGCGGCAGTGGGCTGTTGCGCGGCAGCGTGGTGTTATTCGCCAGCGCCACCCTGGTCAACGCTGGCAATTACCTTTTCAACCTGATCCTGGGGCGTTGGCTTGGTCCGGCAGCCTTCGCCGACCTCAGCTTGATCGTGACGCTGTTTCTGGTCATCTCGTTCTTGACCACTGGTGTACAAACGCCGGCAGCGCGCTTCGGGGCCATCTTCGCCGCCGAGCGCAACCTGAAGGGCATCGCTGGCTTGCGCCGCTTCTCTCTGCGCCTCGCCCTGATGATCGGGCTGGGCCTGACAGCCGTTTTTACGCTGGGCGCGCCGCTGTGGGCCGGCTTTTTCTCGGTGAGTTCTCCCCTCCCCTTTGTCCTGTTCGGGTTGTTTGCGCCCTTCTTCCTGATGCAAGGCGTCGAGCGCGGCCTGCTGCAAGGGCGCACGCGCTTCGGCTTCCTCGCCGCCACCTACCAGGTCGAGATGTGGTCGCGCCTGCTGCTCAGTCTGGCTTTCGTCGCGCTGGGGTGGGGGGTGAACGGCGCCGTAGCAGGCATCGCGCTCTCCTTCGCTGCCGCCTGGCTCACCGCTCGTCGCGTCGCGTCCGACCTCCCGGCGGCGCAGCCAATAGTGCCATCGCTGCGCCGCGAGATACTGATCTTCACCGGCCCGGCGCTGGTGGCCCAGTTAGGCCAAATTTTGATCAATAACAGCGACGTATTGATCGTGCGCCGCTTCTTCCCAGCCGAAGAGGCAGGGCTCTACGCTGCGCTGGCTCTGACGGGCCGCATCGTCTTCTTCGCAACCTGGTCAATAGTCACAGCGATGTTTCCCATCGTCGCGCAGCGCTATAGCCGTGGTCAGCGCCATCGCCACTTGCTCTTGCTCTCACTGGGTATTGTTCTGGTCGGATCGCTGGCCATCGTGGCCCTTACTTACTTCTTCCCTGAAGCCATCGTACAGATACTGTTTGGGCCGGCCTATCTCCCCATCGCGCCGCTGTTGTGGATGTACGCCCTGGCCACGGCTGCCTACGCACTGGCCAACGTCGTGATCAACTATCGGCTGTCCATCGGCAGCGCCGACGGCGCTTATCTGGGCATCGGAGCCGGCATCCTCCAGGTGTTGCTGCTCTGGATCTCCCACGACTCGCTGCATCAGGTCGTCTCGATTCAACTTGGCCTGATGATCTGCTTCTTCATCGTTTTGCTGGCGTGGGATTTTTTGCATGCGCTCAGGCCGACCTCCACGCGACGCGTGAGCGCTTCGCTCGCCGTGGGCGGGACAAAAGGTCATTCAACCATGAGGCGTCCATTGCAATGAACACGACTTCCAAAAACATCGTCTTTCTCGGCACGCACGGGCAGCACAACATCGGCGACGAGCTGCTGCTGGAGACGTTCCTGACGCAGCTGGGTAGCCATCATCACTATGAGGTCAATTCCTATGATCCGTCATTTACCGCGGCGCAATTGCGCCCGCAGTTCCACGCCAGCGTTTTCAACACCACCGGCGAGCGCCGCCAGCTGCTGCATCGCCTGCGGAAATGTGATCTGGTTTTCTTTGGTGGCGGCAGCATCGTCAAGGAACTCTACGCCAGCGTCGGCCGCAACCGCTACTCGACGCTGCTCATGGTGCTGGCGATCGTCACCTTTGCGCGACGCATAGCGCGCAAACCGATCGTCATGAGCAACATCGGCGTTGGGCCGCTGCAAACCGAGCGGGGGCGACAGCTCGCTCGCTGGACGCTCCACCAGGTGGATGTGCTCTCGGTGCGAGACTGCAAATCCTACGAGACCTGCCTCCGCCTCGGCCTACCCGCTCATCGGGTGCAACTCGTGCCCGACGCCGTGTTCGCCAACTCGCCGGAGGATTTTGCGCCGTGCAACCGCGAAGAGGTGGCCGGCTACCCCACTCCTCGGCCGGAGGCAAGCAACAGCACCCGGCAACCATACTTGCGCGTGGCGCTCAACCTGAACTACGATATCGAAAACCCCGCCAACTGGACGACCTTTCTCCAGAATCTGGAAGATGGCCTTCGCGCGTTGCACGCCTGTCGGCCGATCGAGATCCACACCTTGCCGATGCAGTCCAGGTTCAAAGCTCAGCACGACGCAAAGGTTCTCGCCGAGTTTTGCGCGCGATTTCCCGACATCAAAGTGCATCAGCACCTGCCGACGACGCACAGGCAAGTCGCTGCCCTCATCGCCGGATGCGACTTGCTGGTGGCGGAGCGACTGCACGCGTTGGTGATTGCGGCGATCCTCGGCAAGCCTTTTGTCGCTCTCACATATGACATCAAGGTACGCGAGCTGGTCGCGCGTCTGGAGATGACCCCTTACGCCCTGGATGCCAACGCACCGTTCAAGCCGTCAGCGTTCAAGCACATGGCAGAAGCTGCGTTGCATGACTCAGTGCTCATTCAAGACCATTTGCTGAAGCGTAGCTCGGCGATGCGCAGCGAACTGGCAAGCTACTTCTGCCGGCTGCGCCAACGGTTGCAGCTATAAGACATGGCACTCTTTCCAGCTCTCTCCAAGCGAATGCAAATAGCGTCGGGCGTTGGCGTCGGCAGGATGGCTATCACCAGCCGGATCGCATTCACAGTCGGTGCAATCTATCTCGCTTGCTCGCTGTTCATCTTTCGCGGCGTGATAGCCAGCATCCCCTCCGTGCTGCGCGGCGAAGCGGTGATCAACGGTGACGAGCTGGTGCCCTTCTTCAACCCCAACAGCCAGTTCATCGAACAGGCGGCAGGCAAATTTAACCAGTTGACCAATGGCTACGAATTTCGCGTCCGCTACTCCTTCCTGACCACCTGGCTGCGCTACTACAAGATCTTACCCTTCGCCATCGTCCTGGTCATCCCTGCGGTGACGTTTGCCGCCTACCTCGCGGTCAGCCGTTTTCTGGTCGCCAGCCTACCGGCTTGCGCAGCGCCGACGATCTATATCGCCGCAGCTCCCGCCGTGGCAGTCGTCTTCGCGATCCTTACCTATGCCAAAATCACCCACTTCTACACGCTCATCCTCGGCTTCAGTCTATTCCTCATCGCCTCTTTGCTGATGACGTTCGGCCTGATCTTCGCTCAGCGCCGGCCTTACCGCTTCATTGCCGCCGCATGCATCATTACCCTGTTCAACCCGGCAATCCATTACCTGATCCTCTTCGCGCTCTACCTGAGCATCA
The DNA here is from genome assembly GCA_023511655.1 of Anaerolineae bacterium. Lineage (GTDB taxonomy): Bacteria > Chloroflexota > Anaerolineae > J036 > Brachytrichaceae > JAAFGM01. The sequence goes on along the minus strand of JAIMBB010000191.1, from coordinate 2,794 downwards.
CAGTTACCAGCCTGCTGACGCTGGAAGCAGCGAAGTTCATCCGCGCTGGAGGGCTGCGCCGCCTGGCAAATTGGAGAAGCTACTGGGACGCGCTTCGCCATTGGAGGATCGCTCGCCGCTCGCGGCAGCCGACCTGCCGAAGAGCACAGCTCGGCAGCTTGATCGGCCGCAGCCGGGTGTTGTGGTCACGCATCGGCCATACAACGCTGGCGCGTTGCACCCTGGCATTCATACTTTTGGCCGCCCTCACCATCGTCCCCTACGGCCTCATGGTCAAGTTCATCTTTCTGCGCGGAGTGCCCAATATCTCGGAGACCGTGCCGGGCGATTTCTATTTCATCAGCGACGCCTCTGTCCCGTTGGGACACATGCTTTCATTCGACATGGCGGGCATCATGGACAAGATCGTCAGCGGCGACTACCTGGTCAAGGAACCGCGCTGGCCAAATGCAACTTACACCGCGCTGACATTGCTGCCGTTGATGTTGCCGGGGATGCGTCGCAGCGTCTTCGATTCCTGGCCGCGCCGGCAGTTTCTCGTCGTCGCCTACGTCAATGTGTTCTTCTCCATGTGGGCCACCCTCGGCTATTCCGATCCCGCCTGGTTTCCCACCTTCCACCGCACGATCGCCGCCATCAGCCGCGCCGCCGATGGCATGCAGTCCACCCTGGGCAACTTGATCCTGCAACTGACCAGCACCATCGTGCAGGTGCTGCGCTTTCCTCACCGCTTCCAACTGATTCTGTTCATGATGTCCTGTGTGTTGATGTCCATCAGCATAGCCTGGCTTGGAGAGCGACTGATCCGGCGCGTTCGACGCCAATCGGCGTGTGGATCATATGCCCTGCTGACGCTCATCGCGGTGCTCTGTGCGACGCCGTTGCTGAGCAGCGCTCACTACCGCGATGCCTTCGCAAGCGGAAACTTACGAGGCTTTCTGGCGCCTTATCCGGTCGTTTACCTCAAGGAAGTCAAGACCGTTCTGCAGCGCATGCCGCCGGGCAAAGTGGTGGTCTTGCCGCCTACCGAGACCGCCAAGGTGATCGTGAGCCCCTCCGGGGTAGAGCACAAGTTCATTGACAAGTTCCACATCTACTACCTGGACCTGCCCAGCTACTACTACGGCCTCACCGGCGATTCAGACAACAAATTCGAGTTCTTTTTGCTGCTGCGAGCTCTGTATTACGGTCAGGACTGGTGGGTGAACATCGCTCGCGACCTGAACATTCGTTACATCGTGATCAACCGCGAGCTCATCGCCAGCACGGTGGGCGGTGCCGAGTATCTGCGGGAATTGGAGCGGGTCATCGAGCCACAACTGGCTCAGTTACCCATGTATCTGCGCAAGCTATACGAAAACGACAGCTACGCGGTCTACGAGTTCATTGACCTGCCTCGGGCCGCACGCAGGCCGCTGTTGATTGACACGAGTTGGTCTGAATTCATCCGCCTGCTCTCCAACCGGCTGGACCTGACCCGCTACTACGACCTGCGCCACCTGGTCGTATCGGATGATCTGGCCGACTATGCCAACCTGGATCTGGTCACCGACGACCCGCACATGGCCGCACTTGACCTGTTTATCAAGGCCAATCCCGGTCAGTTCTTCATCCCGAGCAGCCGCATCTTCGCCTTCAGCCCAGACATCATCCCCAGCTCTTACTACCTGTCACCGATGTTTCGGCTGTTCCAGTTCTTCTCGGATAGCAAATGGAACCGGTTGAACATGATCACGCCCGGCCTCTACGGGACTATCAAGGGCAGCTTCATCGGCCTGCCGAGGCCAACGCGCTTTCGAATTGACGCGAAGTTTCCCGAAGAGGGGAAATACCGTCTACTGTTAAGGGGCGCAGCCACGTGGAACCAACTCGCCATTCGTGCCAAAAGCCTGGGGTATGCGACTACCGCCGAGCTGCGAGCGGCTCCCGGCCTGTTGGATCTCTACGATCAGAAGACGGTGTTTAGCGCCGGCCGGAAGGCAATAGATATGGAGCAGTACACGGTCGAAGAGCTGGAACGACTCATTCCCGGCGACATCGTGGCAATCAACAATCGTTACCGTTACTTCGACCTGGGAACGGTGGACGCCGCCAAAGGCATGCACACCTTTTATTTCGACAAGCAGGACGGGAATCCCTTGCTGGTCGAGGGTATTTTGGTCATGCCGGAAGAGGCCTACCGGAATCTAAAGCTTCCGGAGAACGTGCGTTGGGTGAAATCCGTCAAGGACTTGTGCTGCCAGACGCTGCCGTCGAACGATGTGGCACCCTGATCGAGCAGCCGGACAAACGCGAGCACCACTATGAGGTCCGAAATGGTAAACAACAGCTCGACTTGGTCTACCATCGCCAAGCCATGCTTCGATAGAGTCCGGAGTCGGTTAGCTCGCCTGCTGCCATCGCGCCGGCAGGCGCGCCCGGTCGTTGGCCTTGCGCTCTTAGGGCTGGTTTTGCTGGTCGTGGCGTTCGCGATCACCCGAATTCTTGGACCGCGCCAGCGCCTTGCGGCTTTTGAGCTGCCCTACGTCCAGGATTTCAGCGACGCCGACATCAAGTCCTGGTTCAGTGATCGCGGGGTGTGGTCGCTCCGTGAGGAGACGTTGGCGCAGACGGCCAACCTCGAGCAGGCAGCGAACATTTTTGTGCCCCAACGGCTGGATGCAGATCAGCCCTATCACCTGAGCGTCTATCTCACATTGGCGAAGAGTACCCGCGCGGCCGGGATCAACTTTAATGCCCAATATCCCCGTCTGACAGCCCAACTACATCGGGTGACGATCAACCGAACGGAGGG
>JAIMBB010000190.1 GCA_023511655.1 Anaerolineae bacterium | reverse complement strand
GGCGCAACGTCTTTGCCACGCTGCGTGACCTCTTCGCCCGTCAGCCGGTCTCCCTACTTGCAGGTGGGTAGGTAGTTACCGGGAAAGACAGAATGTCTATCGTCAGCCGCTGTCAAACAGTGCTTGCGCCATCCGGCTGCAATCCCCCGAATGGGTGACGGGCGATGCCCCGCCGGTATGATGCGCAAAGCGATATGGCGAGCTAGCCTGCGAGGCAGGAGGTCAACGCAAGCTATGGTTACAACGACGCGTGTTTCGACGACGACGGAAGCACCTTCCACGACGCCGCTGTGGCGAGGCAAGGATGTGCTGATCATGTCGCTGGCGATGGTCGCCGGCATGGGTGTGGCGATAGCTGGCCTGGCTGTGCCGCTCGGCCTGACCGGGAGCATGCCCGGTGCACAGACGGTGCCGGCATGGTTCACCCTGGGCGTGTTGGCCGCACAGGCAGCGGTGATTTTAGCGATGGTGTGGCTACTCGGCTTGAAGCGCCGGCACTACCGATGGGCTGACATTGGCCTAGTGCCTGCGACGCCCGGCTGGATCGCTGCCGCCGTCGCAATCTTCGTGGTGTTGCGACTGGTCACGGTTGCCTTGTCTGCCTTGTTGGCGCAGCTCGGCCTGCAGAGCATGCAGCCGCAGGTGCTCGCTCCCGGCCTGACCACGCTGCCGGGTGCGATCGGCATGCTGTTTCTGGCCGGCCTGGCCGTGCCGGTGGCCGAAGAAATCTTCTTCCGCGGCGTGGTGTACCGCTGGCTGCGCGACCGATGGGGTGTGGCAATCGGCGCGATCGCGAGCGGGGTCGTCTTCGGACTGGTGCACTTCGAGCCGGCCACCATAGTGCCGGCGATCGTGCTGGGGATCGCCCTGGCGCTGGTATACGAGCGCAGCAAGTCGTTGTGGCCACCCATCCTCATCCACGTGCTGAACAACGCCCTGGCCGTCGGTTTGCTCTATGTGCTGATCGCGCTCGGCGTGCCAATTCCAGGCGTCAATTGATGCCCAAAAGCGTGAGAAGACGCGGCGCATATCCCTCGTGTCCCCCGCACGAGGGATGCGCCGCGTGTCGCTTCTCGATACGATGACGGCTATGACCGATCGCCAACGCCAATCCTTGTCCGTCGAAGCGCTGATCAGGCTAATCGTCGTGGGCAGCTTCGCCGCAGCCATGGTGGCCTCAACACCGTTGGTGATATTCGCCCCGGGCTTAATTGGCACGTGGCTGGCCGGTCGGTCATCCCCACCGGCGTTTGGCCCGACCCTCGTCCTTACAGCGCTGGCGGTCGCCCTGGTGCAGGGCGCTGCCTTGCTCGTTGCCCTGATCCTGGTGCAGAAGCGGGTCATCTGCGAGATGAAGCGAGAGATCGAATCGCGCGCCGGCTCGTTGGACCCTCAACGATCAGCGCTGACTGCACAGATGCGCGAGGCTGCTGCGCAGGAAGAGCGCCATCGTTTAGCGCGCGATCTGCACGACACGATCAAGCAGCAACTCTTCAGCATCAATGTGGCAGCCGCAACGGCGCAGAGCTTGCAAGCGCGCGATCCCGCCGGCGCAGCGCAACACATCCAGCGCGTGCGCGACCTTTCGCAGGCTGCGATGGCCGAGATGAAAGCATTGCTCACCCAACTGCGCCCGCAGCCACTGGCCAACATCGGGCTGATCGGTGCAATACAAGAGCAGCTCGACGCGCTGCACTTCCGGGCGGAGGTGGAGACCGCGCTGCGCCACGACCCGCTGCCCGACGAAGGGCAACTGCCGCCGGGCGCGCAGGAAGCCATCTTTCGCACGGTGCAGGAAGCGCTCTCGAACGTCGCCCGCCACGCGCGGGCCAGGCGGGTGAGCGTCAGACTCTCGCACGAGACATCGAACGGTCGCGCGTGGCTGAAGGTCAGCATCGAGGACGACGGGCAGGGATTCGACCCGGCGACGACGCAGCCGGGCATGGGCCTGAACAACATGCGCGCGCGCATCGCCGAGTTGGGCGGGACGCTGGAGATGGCGTCTGCGCCGCTGGCCGGCACGACCGTGCAGTTCAGCGTGCCGCTCATCCAACCGGCCGAGCGATTGGCTCAAGCGCAACGTGCCAAAGAGGAGCGCCACCAGCGGGTCTATTGGGCCACCACCCTGTTCGGCTTCGCCCTTGCTGCGCTGTTGGGCTTGATCTTGTTCGGCTTCCTATCGCTGATCGTGCAAGAACGAGCGGAGTTGTGGGGCGGTTGGCTGTGGATGGGAGCGCTGGCCGCGCTGGTGATCGCTCCGCTCATCCTGGGCAGCCTCAACGTGCGACGCCAGGTGCGCAACAATCAGCCCCGCGATTCGGTATGGATGGATCTGCTCCACTATTACGATACCGGGCAGGTTGCGTTTTTGTTGTTGGTCATAGCGTGGGCGCCCTTTTCGCTGCGCGCCTTCGTGCCGGCAGGGGTGGCGTTGATCGGTGTGCTGCTGGTCATCGCGATCAACCTGCGCCTGTATCGGCGGTTGAATCGGCGCCTGGCGGATTGGGCCACGCCTCAAATTCTGCGCTCACGGTTGAAGGAGCCGGTTGTCTTTCTGGGATTCGCGGTGATCTTTCAGATCGCCGTATTTGCAGGCGCCTTCGGCCCGATGAGCGATGTAAAGCTTTTTCACGATACGATTGACAGAGCCTGGTTCACCTCGTTTCTGGCTCTGTGCTATCCGCTGGTCATCCTGGCCGGCATACCGAACCTGGCGCTGACCTACCTTCAGTATCGCCGGCTTGTGGCGATGGCGCCCGACGATGACATGACCGCGCAGACACCGGCGACTGCCGGCCCGCGCCTGCGCCGGCTGCGTGTGCTCGCCGGGGGCCTGACGGCGATCTACATATCGCTGGCTGCATCGGTGGGCGTGTTGTTGTGGGAGCGAGCGCCTGTGGCCGCGGCGCTGACGGGCGCATTGGCCCTCATCGTGCTGGGGATCAAGTGGCGGGTGGAGCGCCTGCTCACGTTGCGCGTCGGCGAGTGGTCCACGTTGCCGGCGCAACAGTCGGCGCTGTGGAGTTACACCGTCTTCTTGATCATCAATGCAATCGGGATCTTCGGCGGTGTTGTCGGCTTCCTGTGGGCGGCGGCCGCTCCCAACGTAATAGCCGGCGCCGTCGCGCCAGAGCCTACGGCGGTTTGGGCGTTGTTTGGCTTCGTAACGTCGTTCCTGGCGGCGCCGCTCTATCTGTCGTTGCAGTGGATAGTCACACGCCGGCGCGTCCGCGCGTTGTCATCGGGCGCACCCGGTGATCGGACGCGCCCGACACAGACACGACGCGCCGAATGATGCGACGCGCTTAGTCAAGCTCTAATGCGCGCTCGATACACTTGAGCCGGCTTCATCGAGGACGCAAAGCGCCAGCTCTCAGACATTCGAGGAGGAACAGGATGAGTGAACAGAAATCAACGGCTGTCGGCGGCAACGGCAATCGCTCGGCTACATGGGCCATCATCGGCGTGGTGGTTGGGTTTTCGTTGCCGCTGTTCATGTGCCTCTGCCTGACGCTGACCACGCTGGTCGGCTTCGGCGCGTCGCTGGGCACCGCAGGCACCGCGCCGATGGCAACCGGCGCGACGACCATCGTGCCGCGCCACATCTCCGGGCCACTGACCGGCCCGGCGATAGCCGTCATCGGCGTCAACGGCCCGATCGTTAGCGGCGAAGCGCCCGAGTTCGACCTCACCGGCCCAACGTCGGTCGCTGCGTCGGCGAGCATCGTCCGGCTGATCAAGCAGGCCGCGCGAGATCCGCAGGTGAAGACGATCCTGTTGCGCGTGGATTCGCCGGGCGGCAGCGTGATCGGCAGCGACGAGATTTACCATGCTTTGAAGCAGGCCAACAAGCCCGTGGTGGTGCACATGGGCGCGCTGGCGGCGTCGGGCGGCTACTACGTCAGCATGGCTGCCGACCACATCGTCGCTCACCCCGACACGCTCACCGGCAGCATCGGCGTAATCAGCGAGTTCACCAACATCGAGGGTCTGTATGAGAAGCTGGGCCTGAGGAGCACCGTCATCAAGTCGGGTGAGTTCAAGGACTTCGGCAACCCCACCTCGCCGTTCACCGACGAGGACAGAAAACTGTGGCAGGCGGTGATTGACGAGACCTACGAGAGCTTCGTCCGCATCATCGCCGACAACCGCGGCATGACGGTCGAAGAAGTGAAACAGCTCGCCGATGGGCGCATTTACACCGGCCGGCAGGCCTATGCGCTCAAGCTGGTGGATCAACTCGGCTACTTCGAGGACGCCGTGGACAAGGCGGCATCGCTGGGTGGCATCACCGGCGAGCCGCGCGTGATCGAGTATCGCCGCCAGACGCCGTTCGCCCAGTTGTTCGGCATGTCGGTGGCGCGCACCGTGTTGATTGCGCTGGGCGTGCCGGTCGAGCGGCTGAGCACGACGCCAGGCGCGTTGGAATATCGGTAAGTCGGAAGCGGGGGAGTCGAAAGCAAGAGAGCTTGTAGGCCGACTCCCCACCCCAAACCCATGCACTCTCCTCAACCCCTTGGTCCCACGACGGCGAACGAACGCATTGACGCCCTGGACATCCTGCGCGGCTTCGCGCTGCTGGGCATCCTGGTGGCGAATATGGGCCTGTTCAGCTTCCCGTTCATCGCGCAGATCACCGGCACGCCGCGCGGCGAGGGCGCGCTCGATCGCCTGGCGGAGTTTCTGATCGCCTGGCTGGCGACAGGTAAGTTCTATCCGTTGTTCTCGTTCTTGTTCGGCCTGGGCATGACGCTGCAGATGGAGCGCATCCAGGCAGCCGGCGGCAGGCCGGTGCGCTTCATGGTGCGCCGCATGCTTGTGCTGATGGTGTTCGGCCTGATCCACGCTTTGTTGATCTGGAACGGCGACATCCTCTTCGTCTACGCGATCGCCGGCCTGCTGCTGCTCTTGTTCCGCAACGTGCCGGCGCGCAACCTGTTGATTTGGGCCGGCGTGTTGGTTGCCATCCCGGTCGTGTTGGGCGTGGGTGGTGGCCTGCTCGGCCTGGCGATGGGAGGCGCCTCTGCTGCGAATGCGCCCGGCATGCGCGAGTTCAATGCGCTGCTGCAAGACCTGGAGCGGCGCACCATCGAGACATACGCGCGAGGCACGTGGGGCGAAATCTTCGTCTGGCGGGCAATCGAGTGGCTGATCGTAATGATCTTCTCCGCCTTCGGCACATGGTTGCACGTCCTCGCCCTGTTCCTGGTGGGGATGTATTTCGGCAAACGCCAGGTCTTTCAGCAGTTGGAGGCGCACCTGCCGATGTTCAGGCACGGCGTGCGCATCGGGCTGGGGGTGGGATTGCCGGCCAGCTTCGCGCTGACCTGGCTGGCGCGCGCAGGCGGGGGAGATTTCACCTCACCGCTGTTCGGCCTGTGGGCGACGCTGGGGCTGATCGTCGGGCCGGTGTTGGCGTTCGGCTACCTCTCGGGGCTTGTGCTGTTGACGCAGCGTGACTCCTGGCGCCGGTGGTTCGCGCCGCTGGCGGCCGCCGGCCGCATGGCGCTGAGCAATTACATCATGCAATCCGTCGTCTGCACGCTGATCTTCTACAGCTTCGGCTTGGGCTTGTTCGGGCAGATAGGCGCATTCGCTGGCCTGGTGCTCAGCATCGTCATCTGGCTTGTGCAGTTGCCCATCAGCGTCGCCTGGCTGAGCCGGTTTCGCTTCGGTCCGCTGGAGTGGCTGTGGCGCAGCCTGACGTATGGACGCCTGCAGAAGCTGTGCAAGGCCGCTGTGCATTCGCCGGCCACATCGTGACACCGGAGCGAAACGCATGACACACGATCCTTCATCTAACTCAGCGAAAACCATCCGCATCGCTTTCGTAGACGATCACAGCATCGTCCGGCGCAGCCTGAGCGCCTACCTGTCGGCTCAGCCGGACATCGTCGTGGTCGGCGAAGCCGCCTCCGGCGAAGAAGCGCTGGCCAACGCAGCCGCCTGGAACGCCGACGTGATCGTGATGGACGTCTTGATGCCCGGCGGCATAGATGGCATCGAGGCCACGCGCCGCCTGAAGCGTTCGTTGCCGCACGCGCAGATCATCGTGCTGAGCGGCTACTCCGACGATGCGCGGGTGATCGGCGCCTTGCGCGCCGGCGCGATCACCTACGTCGAAAAGGACAGCGAGCCCGAGCAGTTGCTCGAAGCCGTGCGCGGGGCAGCGCAAGGCCGGGCGATCTTCGAACCGGGTCTGATGCAACGGGTTATGCAAGCGCAAACCATGCGCCACAACGACGTGTTGACCGAGCGCGAGGGCGAGGTGTTGAAGCTGCTGGCCGAAGGGTTGACCAACGCCGAAATCGCGGCGCGGCTGTTCGTGAGCGAGGAGACGGTGAAGACGCACGTAGCGAACATTTTGCGCAAGCTCGGCCTGGCCCACCGCACGCAGGCGGCGGTGTATGCGATCAGAAATGGGTGGATCGGCTAAGGCATCGGTCACAGCGCATCGTGCTGCGCTCATCGCTTACTACGAGTCCATCATCCGCGACTGCAGCGATCTGGAGGCGTTTGCGCGCTGCGCCGAGTTCGCCGCCGAACGCGCCCACGGCGACGTCGAGCGATTCGTGCGCGATATGGGCTATCTGATCTTTGGGCAGGTGGTGCCGCACGCCGGCATCATCGCCGGGCCGTTGGATCGCGTGTTCGCGGGCATGTGGCGCCGCTTTGGCTGGGCGCCACGCCAGACCGCCGTCCACCGCTTTGGCAGCAGCGGCTTCGCCCACGACGACAAGAGCAACCAGGTGCAACACTTCTGGTATGCCGTCGCGGTGGCGTATCGTTGGGGCGAGGGCATCGCGGATTTCATCGCGCGCATGATCGAGTGGAACCCGCCGCGCTGGCTGCGCTGGCTGCCGTTCACCGGCCGTGGCCACGGCACGCCGGAGGATCTGCACCTGTCGCGCCAGGGCATTGTGCTGGGGCGCTTGCTCGCCGAGCGACGAATCGCGCCGGAAGACGTGGGGAAGTGGATTCGCGAGAAACTGTAGAACCATTCAGTTCCACCTGGCGAGTGCCTGTTGATGGGTGTATGTGCGTTCGGTTCGATCTAAAGACGGCTATGGACTTCGGTCACCAGTTGTCTAAGTATCACCGCGTCGCGCAAGAATTGATCGGGATCGTCGTCTCGCACAAACTCCAACAGGGCTGCGATGCTGCATCGAGCCGGCCTGAGAGATTCAGCAACCCGGTCTCTGATTCCTCGGCGACGCCATCTCGGCATCGCGCGCCGATGACGAAGCGGGCGCGCGAGCAGCGTCACGCTACCACCGCTTGCTTGACGATCGGCCCGGCCACCGTGAAGGCCACGCGCACCGTTTGCAACGGTGCGTCGTCGCCGAGCACCTCGATCAACGCCACGAGCGGCGTGCCCTTGGGGATGCCGCGCGGCAACCACATCGTCGGGGCCGGCCGGCGCTCCATCGCCCCCACCATCGAGGTATAGCGCAAGACCTCGCCTTCCGGGGTGAGGATGCTCACGTCAATCGAGGGAAATTCCTTGAACGGCGTCAGCCCCATCTCCACCGTCACGCGTGTGCCGTCCGGCCAGGGCATCACGCGATAGTCGGTGATGCGCGCATCACTCGGCGGGCGCTTCGGCAGCTTGTCGAATGGGCTGCCGTTCGGGCTGTCGTGGAACTGAATGTCATCGGGCATGAGGGCATTATCCTCCACCCGCGCTACCC
>JAIMBB010000189.1 GCA_023511655.1 Anaerolineae bacterium | reverse complement strand
GTCTTGGATGTCCCCTCTATGGTAAGGGTAAAAGTCCGGTTTCTCTTGGCAAGGTATCTGGACCGGAGGAAGTGTCTCTTCCTGAGGCGCAACACATCGTCGAAACGGCTCTCAAGAAGGCCGTGGAAGAGCGCTCCCCCGCACCCATCATGGACGATGAAGTCGTGGGTGCGTTTACGGTGGATCGCTCCGCAGTGAAGACGAGCAAGAAGACGTCCGACGACTCGGAAACGGCGGGGCCATTCATGGTGTGTGCCACAGCCAACGGCATGGTCAAGCGCAGCCCGGCCGGCATCCTGCCCGGCGCGCCGGGCCAGGCGTTCACCGCCGTCGGCCTCAACGAGGGTGATAGCGTCATTAGTGCCCGATTGGTGCAGGGGCACGAAGACTTGTTGTTATTCACGCAGCAGGGCATGGCCATCCGCTTCAAACAAGCGGACGTGCGTCCGATGGGTCTGCCTGCCGGCGGTGTAGTCGGCATCAAGCTGGAAGAGGGCGACATGGTGATGAGCATGGGCATCGCCGACGAGACGAACCGGGAACTGGACGTGGTGATCGGCACGACCGACGGGCGGGCCAAGCGCGTGGCGTTCAAGGACTATCCGGTGCAAGGCCGGGCCGGCAAAGGCGTGATCACCGCCAAGCTAGCGAAGGATGTTACCGTGGCCGATGCGGTGATAGCAGCGCCGGACGACACCATTGTGTACGTCACCTTCAAGAACAACGCCAAGTCGCTGAAGGCGAAGAACCTGGCGCGGCGCAGTCGCCCGGCCGGCGGCGACGAGGCCATCGCCCTGAGCGGCAGCGACTACCTGATGCGGATGGTGGTCGTCGAGAGTTAGAGGAGTCAGGCCCAGGCTGCTCCAAGAAAACAGGGATCAGGTTTCGCGAAGAAACCTGATCCCTGCGCTTTCTGTGCTTTTCCCCCGCCTGTCACGCGGGCTTCTTGCCGAATTCGCGCAACGATTGCCAGTGATTCTTCAGCGCCGCGCGGAAGGTGGGATAGGACTGATACGTCAACCCGAATTCTTCGCACGTCGCCCGCACGATCGGCGCGATCTTCGGATAGACCAGGTGGCACATGTGGGGAAAGAGGTGATGCTCGATCTGGTAGTTCAGACCGCCCACATACCAGTTGAGGATGCGATTGTTCGGCGCGAAGTTGCTGGTGGTTTGCACTTCGTGAATGGCCCATTCGTTCTCGATCTTGAGCGGGTCGCCGCTCGGCTCCGGGAAGTCCACATCGGCCATCACATGCGCCATTTGCAGGATGGTGGCCATGACGAAGCCAGTGACGATGGACGTGAAGGCGAAGATGAGCAGTGCGCCGCCGACGCCGAAGACGAGCGCCGGCAGCACGAGATACACCATCAGGTTGATAACCCGGCCGATCCAGAACACGATTTTGTCGTTGCGCGTCATGGGCGGATAGCGAAAGGTGTCGCCCGACTTGCCCGTGAAGTAGACCTGAAAGTTCCGACCCAACAACAGCCCAACGCCGGCCAGGGCGTACACGATCGGCGCATACCAATGCTGAAAACGATGGATGGGCTTCCAGATGTCGCGCGGGCTGTTGCGCACCCAGCCGTCCATCTCCAACCCTTCGTCCAGGCCGGCGATGTTGGTGTAAGTGTGATGCCAGATGTTGTGTTGCTGCCGCCAGATGAAGTTGCTCAGTCCCACCAACTCCACTGTCAGGCCGAGCAGCCGGTTGACCCAGGGGCGATCGGAGTAGCCGTTGTGGTTGGCGTCGTGCATGATGTTGAAGCCGATGCTGCCCGTTGCCAGGCCGAAGGATATGGCCATGATGATCGTGACTGCGAAGCTCCATCCGGCCAGGCCGCTGTAGAGCATCAGCCCATAGCTGACGGCCCACCAGCCCAGGCAAATAGCCGACTTGACATACATCCCCGGCAGATCGCGCGTGCGCAGGCCATTCTCCTTTAAGAAGGCCTCCACGCGCTGAACCACCGTTCGGCGAAAGCCATACTGCTTGGTGAAGGGCACGGATCGCACCGGGTTCTGCTTAACGGCTGGAACGATCGGGGATTCGGACGAAAGCGATGAGACGTTCGGAACGGATTGGGTATGGGTAAGTGACACGGCGACCTATTTGATTACCTGCCTTTCGTTGGAATGCTCCGCAATGACTCAACATGCGCTGTGATGGGCCGTCGGTCGGGAGCGATGCATTTAGCGCAGAACATTACCACAAGTTGCTGTGCGGTTGATTCACCCGCGTCAGTGCGAAAGTTGACACCGATCAACCATTGGCGCGACATCCGTATAATGCCCGTCCCATGGATCCGCGAATCGCGATCGAACTCGGCCCGCTGCGCGTGCACTGGTATGGCATCATCGTCACGGCCGGCATGATCCTCGCTGCTTACATTGCGGCGCTGGAGATGAAGCGCAAGGGAGAGAACCCCAACGTGGTTTGGGACGGCATGCTATGGGTGATCCTGCTCGGCATCGTCGGCGCGCGGCTGTATCACGTGTTCTCCTCGCCCAACGATGGCAGCAACAGCGGCTGGGCGTATTACAGCCAGAACCCGTTGCAGGTCCTCGCTATCTGGAACGGCGGCCTGGGCATCTACGGGGGCTTGCTTGGCGGCATCATCGGCGCCATCCTCGTCAGCATCAGGTCCAACGTCAGCTTCTGGCGGCTGGCCGACAGCGCAGCGCCGGGCGTGCTCCTGGCCCAGGCCGTCGGCCGATGGGGCAACTACTTCAACCAGGAGTTGTACGGCGGGCCGACCGGTTCCTCGTGGTGGGGCATCACTATAGATCCGGCCTATCGCATTCGCACGCCGTCGGTTGACTTCACCGACCTGCAGCGCTATCCGCCCGAGACGCGCTTCCATCCCACCTTCTTCTACGAATCGGTCTGGAACTTCGCCGGGTTCATCGGGCTGATGTGGATCGCGCGTCGCTTTCAGGGGCGCCTGTGCGATGGCGACGTCATGGGGCTGTACTTCATCTGGTATGGGTTCGGGCGGTCGTGGGTGGAATTGCTCTTTCGCCCCGACGCCTGGACCTTCGGCCCGCTGCCGACCGCCGTGTTGGTATCCCTCGCCGGCATCGCCTTCGGCGTGGCCATCTTGTTCGTCAACCACGTCATTCGACGGCCGGCTGCGGCTCGACCGGCTGTCTCGGCATGACGCCATGCCGCGCTACGTCATTGACGAATACGAGCTGCCCGGCGACGATGATGAATTGCCCTACGAAGGCAAGCTCTATCGCCGGCAACGCTCACCGGCCGGCCCCCTGGCAGCGTTCGCTGCGTTGGTGATGGTCGCCGCCGGCGCGGCCAGCCTGTTCACCGTCTCCGAAAGCCAGGAGCGCGACGCCTTTTGCCTGTCGTGCCACACCGCCCAACATCGCGCTTACGTGGATCGCGCCGAGGCCTCGGTGGCCGGCGCGTTGGCCCCTGACCTCTCCAGCCATCACTATCAGCAAATCTATGGGCAAGGTGGCGTGATCCGCTGCATTGACTGCCACCGCGGCGATGGCGGCGCGCGCCATCGGCTGGATACCATGTTGCTCAGCGCGGAGCTGGCGGCGCTATGGCTGGCTGGTCAGGATGATCAGCGCCTGGAGAAAACTGCCATCACGATGACGGTGACTGGCGGGATTACGCAGACCGTGCCGCAGACCACGTTCGGCCTGCGCGCGCCGCATTTGTCGAATGCCGGCTGCGTTGGCTGCCACGGGGCACAACTGCTGGTGGCCGGGATGGACAATCACGCGCACAACATGCTGCCGGCCGTATACGAGGCGTGGAAACGCGGCGCGCCGCTCATCGCGCCAAAGGATGTGCCGGATCCGCAAGCCGTCATCGCTCAGGGCCTGGTTCGCTATGAAACGACCCTGCAATGCTCCAATTGTCATCAGGCGCACCGCACGTTGGAGACGGCGCGCTTCCTGGATTGGCAAGCGGTAGTCAAGCCGGCCTGCGAGCAGTGTCATCGCGAGACGGGGCGCGGCCCGGCCACGGTGACGATCGAGGAAGAGTGACGCCGGCGCTTATTCTTCCACGAACTCGACCCGCTCGTAACCGGCGTTCAGCAGGATGCGCTCAATGGCGATCTGCGCATTGCGGCGCGCTTCGTTGAGGATCCCGCTCTCCGTCGCGGTGAGCCGAATCATCTCCAGCGCCTTTTCGCGAGCCTGCGCCTCCAGATCCTTGTTCTCCGGAATCAACAGCAGATTGGTGCGATCGTATACGCGGGTGGTGCACGGCTGCGCCGGGTCGTCAATCAAATACACGTCGAGCAGCGTGGCGCGCGGCAGCTTGACGCGCACGGTCTTGCCGTCATCCGTGACCACCACGTCGTTGTCCTTGAGCTGGGTGAGGTCAATACCGGCTTTTGCCCGACCACAGGCGATCAGCACCAGTTTCTCGTAGAGCACGTTGCCCACGCGGGCCTGATTGACCTCGACGATGGTGGACAACAGCGACTGCGCCGTGGCCAGATCGCTGATGGCGCGGACCTGCAGCACCGCCGGCGGGCGCACAATGATGGTCGGCGTCGCCGGCGGGATCAGGGTCTGCACGATGTTGGCCGGGTTGGCGCGGTCCACCGCCGCCGCCATGCGATCGGTGGATTCGCGCACGGCGAAAGCCACCAATGCACCGGCGATCAATAACGCGAGCGCAATGATGCCGGCGCCAAGCAGGCAACCGAGCGTCGTCGGCGACATTGCCCCTGCCGGTTGAGGCTGTAGAGGAGCCGGCGTAGAGGCCGGCGGGGCGGGAGAGGCCACCGCCGGCTTGCTCAGGCTGGCGGGGCGCTCGGTTTCGGTTGAGTCAGACATCCATAGTCTTCCGGCGCGGATGGGATCAGGCCGAGCTTGCGCGCATGTTCTTCCAGCTTGCGCACACTCGGCTCGGTCAGCCGCGAGCCGTCGGCGAAGACGATTGTCGGAATGCTGCGGAAGCCGTTATTGACGGCTTTTACGAACTCCTCGGCTTCCTTGTTTTTGTCTACATCTATCCATTCGTACGGAACGTTGTTGTTGTCGAACCACGATCGGGCGCGGCGCGTGTCGCCGCACCACATAGCGCCGTAGAACTTAACGGGTTCCTGTGCGTTGGACATGTCTTTCTTGCTTTCCTCCAATCGGTCGTGTCTTTGAAATTCTAAACAGGATTATATCGAGCGGGAAGTCGGGGACGCTTGCCAGGTGCATTCATGGCCAGGGGCAGCGACAACCCCCCGCAGGTTTTTGCCGGCTGTCACCACTTAGGCGGACAGCCTGCGGAAGGGCCCGCCCCTATATCGGTTCAGCGCAGCTCTTTCTTGACTGCTTCGTAGAGCGCCTCGGCATGCAACTCGCGCAGCGACAGGCAACGCGCGTCCAGATGTTCCGCCAGCTTGCGGGCCAATCCCTGGTCGAAGGCGACGTGTTCCATGTTGATCACCACGGAGCGGATGTGCTCGTCGCGGATCTGGTTAGCGATGCGGTGCGCTTCGATTTGCGGCGGCAGGTTGCTCATGCTGACGTTGCCCGCGCCGTCGGTCAGCACGATCAGCAGAGGCATCACCTCGGGGTGCAGGCGCTTCTCGCGCAGGGTGACGTGGAGCGAGAGGGTGAGGCCGGCGCTGAGCGGCGTCTTGCCGCCGACCGGGATATCGCGCAACGCCTTCTGGGCCAGCTCCACCGACGACGTGGGCGGCAACACCAGCGTGGCCGTGCTCTTCTGAAAGACGATCAGGCCGACGCGGTCGCGTCGCTGATAGGCGTCGTTCAACAGCGACATGATGGCGCCCTTCGTGGCGGCCATGCGTTCGGCCACCGCCATGCTCCACGAGGCATCCACGACGAAAAGGATCAAATTGGCAGCCCGACGCACGCGCACCTTCCTGTGAAGGTCGGACTTGCGCACGTGAAGGGCGGGCTGGACCTCCGCTCTGCGATCGGCCGCCTCTTGCGCTTGCTGGCGGCGTGCCTTCTGGTGTATGGCGGCGGCGCGCAGGGTGGCGTCGAAAGCCACGTCCTCGACGCGGCCCCGCGATGGCAAGGCTTTGATGTAGCGGCCGCGCTTGCGCTTGGTGCGGGTGGTGCTGCGCTTGCCGGCCATGTTGCGCGTGATCTTGTCGAGCGGCGTGTTCAGCTTGCGCGCGCGAAACTCCTCCCCCAGGGCGGTTTTCTGTCCGCCCTGCCATTCCTGCGCTTGTTGCGGCGCCGATGGGACGGTCTGTAGCATGGGTTCCGCGGGGCTTTCCGAGTGCTCGATGTTCTCGTTCAGCCCCGCTTCACTTTTTTTGCATTCCCGTCCGGTTGGGATTGCCGATCCCGCGCGTCAGTCGTCTGCGCGTCGGCTTGCTGTTCGATCTGTTGTAGCTTCTCGCTCAGCACGGCCATTGCCTGTTCGGTATCCTGGAAGGGGTGGCGCTTCAGGCGATGAGGTAATGCCAGCTCGGCGGCCAGCAGGATATCTTGCTCGCTGATCTCTTCGCGGCCCATGAACGCCGCATGCGCGCGCGCTGCCTTGAGGATGACCAGGTCGGCGCGGTGGCCGTCCACGCCCAGGCTGGCAACCAGGTTGGCGATCGTCGCCAGGTCGCGCTGGGTATGTTTGACGGCCGGCAGCCGCTCACGGGCTTCGGCAATCTCCAGCGTAAGTGCTTTCTCGTACGGCTCCCATTCCTTGACGAAGGCAATCGGATCGCTTTCGAAGGCCAGGTTGCGTTCGAGGATGCTCATGCGCGCGCGTGGATCGCGGATGCCCATGATGTCTACGCACAGCGCGAAGCGATCGAGCAATTGTGGGCGCAGGTCGCCCTCTTCGGGGTTCATCGAGCCGATCAGCACGAAGCGGGCCGGATGGCTGAAGCTGATGCCTTCGCGCTCCACCACGTTCACGCCCATGGCGGCCACATCGAGCAACAAATCCACCACGTGATCGTCGAGCAGGTTGACCTCATCTACGTAGAGCACGCCGCGGTTGGCGGCCGCCAGCACGCCCGGTTCGAAGTGACGCTCGCCTTTCTGAATCGCCTTTTCGATGTCAAGCGTGCCGACTACGCGATCCTCGGTGGCGCTGACCGGCAGGTTGACGAAGCGCGTCTTGCGGCGCACGATCTTGAACGTTTCTCCGGCTGCGGCGCGCCGTTTCAAATCTTCGGTGAAGGCCGCCGGGTTGGCCGGATCACACGAGAATGGATCGTCCTCGATCACATCTATCTCAGGCAGGATGGCAGCCAGGGCGCGCGCAGCGGTGCTCTTGGCCGTCCCGCGTTCGCCGCGGATGAGTACGCCGCCGATTTGTGGATAAATCGCGTTCAGGATTAGCGCGCGCTTCATGCGCTCTTGTCCGACGATCGCAGTGAAAGGGAAGATGGTGGCCATACCGCTGCTATGCTATCACACCGTAGCGCGGGATGATCTTGTGCTCGTGCGCCCTTCTGAACTCAGTCTGTGCAGTTGAAACCCCTGGATGCGGGCCTGGTGGGGCAGGCCGAGTGATGCAGATGCGTGGCCGGTCGCGGGGGCTGCATAGGTAGGCGCGGGCAGCGCCCGCAGACAGCGCCTGCGCCCACCTTGGTTTGCAACACGGTTGAGAACTCCGGTTTCTAGGCTCGCCAGCGCCGACGCTGGGGTGCAGAACGGAGGATTTTCAAGGCCGCAAACCAAGGGTCTGCGCAACGTCAATTCTTAACGTGAAGACGATAGGCTTGCATTACACTTGCGCAAGGTAACTGCCTACCCTCTGAATAGCGAGTGAAATGCCAACTTGATTCGCGCATGGAACAGAGTCCGTTTTAGCGCC
>JAIMBB010000188.1 GCA_023511655.1 Anaerolineae bacterium | reverse complement strand
GCCTGCCAGATCTCTTCGCGGGTCGGTATCATGGGGTATATTTTGCCTCAACTCGCCGCTATGGCTGAGCAGTTACCGCGGAGATTGTAATCGCGCAAGGGCATTTTCGCTGGCGCAAGAGAGCAGATGCCAGATGCTAGTGCTTCGTTAAGCAACTTTTTACACCAAATCAGCCATCGCAATGCTGTGTAGCCTACTGAGAAGACAACTTGTAAGAAGTGCAAAATCTCACCTAACGTAGCACTACCCCTTCACGCCACTGCTGGTCACGCTTTCGACATAGTAACGCTGTGCCAGGATGAACACGATGGTCGGCGGAATAATGGCGATGGCCGCACCGGCCAGGATCAGGTTCGGGCTGTCGGAGGCGCGCCCGCGCAACACGTTCAGCGCCAGCGTCAGCACCTGCGCGCGCGTGTTGCCGGTGTTCACCACCACCAGCGGCCAGAAGAAGCTGTTCCAGGCATACAGAAAGGTGAACGTGGCTAACGTGGCCAACGCCGGCACGCTGGCCGGGATGAAGATGCGCATGAGGATGGACCAGCGCGAAGCGCCATCAATCAGCGCTGCTTCTTCGATCTCCTTCGGGATGGTGATGAAGAACTGGCGCATCAAGAACGTGCCGTAGGCCGTATAGAGCCAGGGCAGGATCAGCGCCGGCATGGCGTTCACCCAGCCGATGGCTACCATGAGCTGATAGAGCGGAATGATGAGCACCACGAACGGCACCATGATCGTGCCCAGGTAGAGCAGGAAGATCTGATCGCGTCCGGGGAACTTCAACCGGGCGAACGCATAGCCCCCCAACACGCTGGTGACGAGCTGGCCGATCACGGTGAGGATGGTGATCATGGCCGTGTTAGTCAGCGCCCGGTCGAACCCCAGCAGGTTGACCACTTCCAAGTAATTCTCCGGGTGCGCGGTGACGCGGGTGACCGGCTGGCTCAACCGCACGTTGGCCAACGCCGTCTCGTCAGGGTCGGCCGGATTGACGAATCGGCCGACCGCGGTGCGCGTGAGCACCACCATCTCGGCAATTGCGCCGTTGACCTCCACCTCATATACGGGCACGGCCTGGCCGCCGATCACCGCTTCTTTGGGCGTGGCGCCGCCGGCGACCTTCACCTCGCCAAAACGGCGAATGACGGTGCGGCTCGCGTCGGGCTGGCCCGATGCATCCAGCGGCGCGAAGATGCCCACCCGGATGTTCTCTTCGACCAGCGCCATGGGCTTGCTTTCCCCTGCCTCGGTGACGATGTTATACAGCGGCAACGGCCGGTCGAACCCCGGCACATCCACGGTGATCTGCTCGGTGGGCAACAAGCGTGGCGGATAGCTGAACGTGTCGGCCGCCGTCTTGAGCGAGGTGAACAGCATCACCAAAAACGGAAACAGCATGACCAAAGCGAAGATCGTCAGGATCGCGTAGATCGCCGCAGCCCGGATGGCGAGGATGGCTCGGTAGCTCATGTCACATGTCGTAAGCGCCGCTGGCGCGACGTTGCCGGCGGAACTGGAACAGCGTGAACGCGAAAATCACGATGAACAGCACCCAGGCCAGCGCGCTGGCGTAGCCCTGCCGGAAGCTCTGGAAGCCGTTCTGATACAGATTGAGCGTCATCGTCAATGTGGACGTGCCCGGCCCGCCCGTGCCGTTGCTGACGATGAACACCTGGTCGAACACCTGCAGCGCCTGAATCGTCGTGGTGATCAGCACATAGAGCGTGGTCGGCGCGAGCATCGGCAGCGTGACGTTGAAGAATTGCTGGCGCGGGTTGGCGCCGTCCACCGTGGCAGCCTCGTACAGCTCGCGCGGGATGGTTTGCAGACCGGCCAGGAACAACACCGTGTTGAAGCCCAGCCATTGCCACGCGCTCATGATCACCACCGATAGCAGCGCATAGTCGCTATCGGCCAGCCAGCGAATCTGCGGATCCTTGATGTTCGTGCCAAGCACGCTGTTGACGAAGTTGACCGCGCTGGTGATGAAGTAGTTGATCCAGCCAACTTGCGAGTTGTACATCCATTGCCAGATCAATGCCACGCCGACCACTGCTGCCACGCTGGGGATGAAATACAGCGTGCGATAGAAGCGCATGCCGGGCAGCCGGCTGTTCAGCAGCGTAGCCAACAGCAGCGCCGGGATCACCGAGAGCGGCACGGCCATCAGGCCGAAGACCAGCGTGTTGCGCAGCGAAATCCAGAAGCGCTTATCCTCCGCGCCGACCACGTAGCCCTGACCGAACAGGTTCAGGCGAAAGAGTTCGTCGTATAGCCGCACGTCCAGCACTTCGTTGAGGGGTTGATCGGGCGTGGCCAGCGGCTGCACCGCCAGGTTAAACACGCGCCCATAGTTGGCCAGGCCCACCCAGTCGCGCTTATTGAACGAGTCCCAGTTGGTGAAGCTGACGTAGAGCGAAAACAGCAACGGCCCGGCGAAGAACAGGACGAAGCCGAGCAAATTGGGCGAGAGGAACAACCAGCCATTCAACCGCTCGCTGTGGATGTTCTTCGCGCCCATGGCCTGCGCGCAATCGCGGCGACTCATCCGCCACAGCATGTAGCCGACCGCCAGCGCGCCCAGCGTCAGGGCCAACGGCAGCAGACCGCCGCCGGCATATTTGCCGGGGATCGAGGCCAGCGCGGGCACAACGCCGGCAGTCAGCAGAAAACCCACCGCCCCGGCGGCCATCAACACGCGCCCCAGGTTGCGACGAGCCAGCGAGACGGGCCGCTCGCGCACTTCGGCCGTAGCGATGAAGTAGCCGACGATGAACAGCAATCCCATCAAGAAGGGAAAGCCGCGCGCCATATAGTCGGCCAGGTCATCCAGACCCATGAATAGTCCCAGCGCGTGAGCCAGGCCGCTCAGGCAGGCGACGAACAAGAGGTAATTGATGGCCAGCGACAGCGTGCGACCGAGGTGATTGCGGCGAACGATGAAGTATGCGGCCGCTGCGCTGCCGACGCCCAGCAGCAGCGCCCCCACCGCCAGGGCAATCGTGATCAGGTCGGGCGCCGGGACGCCGTTCAGCAGGGCGAGCGCACCGACGATCAGCGACGGACACAGGATGGCGTGCCAGGCCGCGAGCACCGTCAGCGCGGCATTGCCGCGGCTGCCGGCGGAGGGGAGCGCAGTAGTCGCAGGGGTCATGGCGCCTTCGATTCTGGCATGGAAGAAATCAGCCAGCAACCTTCGCCCGCGGCGAGGTCATGCTGGCTGATTGTGGAGCGAGTCGCGAACGCCCAATCGCGACCTACTATGGACCGCAGGACGATCGCGAATCGCCGGACGACCGTTCCGGACACCGTCGGCGTCCGGAACGGTTCGGGCGTCGGATCAGGCCGCGATTATTTGTTGAATGCCTTGCCGGCCTCGTCGCAGATCGTCTTACCGAAATCCTCGACCGAGAGCTTGCCGGTCAGCACATCGCTCACCTTCGCGCCCATGGCATTGTCGAAGTCCGGCCAGCTTCCCGTCCACAGCGGGCCTTCGGCGGTGGGCTTGTCGGCCAGGCCGTTCAGGAAAGCCTGGTTGTTCTTCTCAGGCAGGATCTTGAGGAAGTCGGCGAACACTGCTTCGCCCACCCGGCTGGGGATGTTGGTGCCGCGAGCGGCCACTTTGGCCTGCACATCGGGTTGCGTCAGCGCGTCCACCAGTTTCCAGGCTTCTTCGGGGTGCTTGGTGTTCTTGTTTACGACGTATGCGCCCCAAAACAGCCAGTTGCCCATGTGCCCACTGGGTCCCTTGGGCAGCTCTACCACGTCCCAGTTGAACGTGACGGTGCTGATGCCGGGCGTGGCCCAGCGACCGTTCTGGAACATGCCGACCTTGCCGGCGCGGAACGGCGGCTCGCTATCTTCGCCGTAAGGCACGGCCACACCGGCATCATACAGGCTGCGCGCAAAGGCCAATCCCTCCAGCGACTCTTTGCTGTTCAGGTTGCAGGCGTTGCGCTCGGCGTTGAAGAAGCCGCCACCGGCCGAGTTCATGAATGCGCCATACGGCCCCCACCAGGCGTTCATGCCATAGCCCTTGATGTCGCCGCCGAGGGCATTCACCTTCTCGGCCACTTCCTTGAAGGCGGCCCAATCCCACTTGCCTTCTTTGGCCAGTTCGCGCGGGTCGGGCGCGCCAGCTTCATTGATCAGGTCGAGGTTGAGATATAGCACGAAGGTGGACACATCGCGCGGCAGGCCCCACAGCACTTCGCCCGGCTTGCCGGTCGCCGGGTTGTAGGTCAGGTGGAACATCGGCTCGGGGTAGTAGTTCGAGTCGCTGTAGCCCTCGGTCTTGTCGGCGTAGGGGCGCAGATCGAGCAACAACCCACGCTGAACGAAATCGGCGATGTCGGTGCCGGGGATCCAGAACACGTCGGGGGCGGTGCCGGCAGCCAGCTCGGTGCGCAGCACGTCCTGGTAGCTGGCCGTCTCGCTCCCGCCCGGCTCATAGGTCAGTTTGATGCCGAGCTTCTGAGCGACTTCGTTGCTGATGCCGGCGTAGACGTCGGCTTCTTCTTTGTTGTCGGGGCGGGTACGCCAGCGCAGGCTGACCTCGCCGGCGGGCATGGCCGGCGCTTCGGTCGCAGCGGGTTGGGCCGGCTGCGCCGGTTGGGCGGGTTGAGCTGGCTGGGCTGGCTGCGCCGGTTGGGCAACCGGCATGGCGCAAGCAGCCAGGACCAAGCCGGCGGTGGCCATCAGGCCGATCAGACGATATGAGGTCTTCATAATCTTCCTCTCCTTATGCGTGAAAGTGATACTGACTTACCCGAACGACTATGAAAGTGCGAAAGCGAGAGGCTGGCAGCGGTGACGCGCGGTGGCCTCTCGCCTTACGCCGAGACGATATGTCCCCGCCCATGACGGAGACGAGGAGATAGAGTGCGGTGGAACGACGGAGAAGCGCGCATAGAGCAAGCGAACGAAAGGTTTCACGATCCCCGACCAAGAGGGTCGGCGTGGGAGGCGATCGTACAGCGCGGTACTCATCAAACTCCTGTAGGCTTCCTGTCCGGCAGCCCTTTGCGCCCGGTCGCACAAAGCGACGGGCTGTCGTAAAATCCCGGTAACGTTCACAGTTTTACCACAACCATGGCGAAAGTCAATCACCCACGTCGCGTCACCATCCGCGAAGTCGCAGCGCAAGCCGGCGTGTCGGTGCAAACCGTCTCGCGCGTGATCAACCAGCATCCCGACGTATCAGACGAGACCCGCGCGCGGGTGCAAGAGGTAATCGCCCGGTTGCGTTATCGCCCGAACGGCATTGCCCGTAGCCTGGCCGCCCAGAGCAGCCAGATGCTCGGCGTGGTGGCCAGCGGCTTCCAGTTATTTGGCCCGGCCCAGCTCCTCACCGGCATCGAGCAGCAGGCCACCGAACTCGGCTGGCACCTGATGCTACAGATCGTGGACCCCTCCAAGACGAACGACTATGACCGCGTGGCCGCCAACCTGATCTCGCAAAACGTGGCCGGGGTGATCTGGGCCTATCCCGAATTAACCGGCGAGCGCGAGCGCGCCTTTCACCAGCAGATTCAACCGCATGCTCCCATCGTCTTTCTCAGCATGGAGCCGCAGCCCGGCTCGGCCGTGCTGAACGTGGACAACCGCTACGGCGCGCGCCTGGCCACCGAGCACCTCATCGAGCGCGGCTATCGCCACATCGGCATCATCACCGGCCCGATGGCGCTGTGGTCAGCCCGGCAACGCAAGCTTGGCTGGCAAGACGCGCTGGCTTCAGCCCGGCTGCCCCATCGCAGCAAACAGATCGTCGAGGGCGACTGGAGCGCGGCCAGCGGCGACACCGGCTTGATGAAACTGGTCGAACAATTTCCGCAGCTCGACGCGGTGTTCGCCAGCAACGACCAGATGGCGCTGGGCGTGCTGAAGGCGGCGGACTGCTTGGGGCGGCGCGTGCCCGGCGACCTGGGCGTGGTGGGCTTCGACGACATCCCCGAGTCGGCCTTCTTCAAGCCCGCGCTGACCACGGTGCACCACGAACTGCTGGAGCTGGGGCGACTGGCCGTGCGCGAACTGCACCGCGTGATCCAGGCGCAGCAGGCAGGCAAGCCGGCCACTGCGACATCGCTCGTGCTGCAACCCCGGCTGGTGGTGCGCGAGAGCGCGTAGGTCATTCGTATAATCCGCGCGCATGGACAAGCGAATCGTGGCGCTGGTGGAGGATGTGCTCTTCCAGGTGCCGATCGAGGACGCATGTCGCGCCCTCGGCTACGCGATCGAGTTCGCCCCGCCGACCGACGACCTAGTTGCTTACCTCGTCGCCCGGCAACCGTGGCTGATCGTGATTGATCTGCGCGCTCGCGACTGGAGGCGCTGGGTAATGGCCGCCAAGACCAGCCCGGCCACCCGCAAGATGCCCATCCTCGCCTTCGGCTCACACATGAAAGTCGAGCTGCTGGGAGAAGCGAAGAAGTTGGGCTGCGACGCCGTGATCAGCAACGGGGCGTTCATGGCCGACGTGGCCGGCATGCTCCAGAAGCACGCCAAGCTCGATAGGAGCGAGGAGTTGCTGCGCCAGTCGAAAGAGCCGTTGCCCGAGCTGGCGAAGCAGGCCATCGCGCAATTCAACCAGGGCGCGTTCTGGGAACAGCACGAGACCTTCGAACATGCCTGGCGCGCCGAGCCGGGGCCGATTCGGCAAATGTATCAAGGCATCCTCCAGGTCGGCGTGGCTTACTACCAGATTCAGCGCCGGAATTACGACGGCGCGCGCAAGCTTTTTCAACGCGCCTGGCAATATCTGAGCGCGCTGCCGGACGTATGCCAGGGCGTGGACATCGCACAACTGCGCGCCGACGCCCAGGCCGCCCAGGCCGAGCTGGAACGCCTTGGCCCGGAACGCATCGCTGAATTCGACCCGGCGCTGCTCAAACCGATTCGGCTGGTGCAGCCGCCGGAAGGAGCACAAACATGAACGGCGACGACCCTGGCGCGCGCTCGGGCGCGCTCGCAGACGCGCAGGACATCCACGCCGACCTCGACGCGGCCTGGCAGCTCTATGACGGCCAGTTCCACCCGTCGGCGCGCGAAGCGATGACCGACGATGCGGAGCGCTGGCGCCGTGGCATACGCCGCACGATCGCGCACATCCGCCAGGCGGTCGGATTCTTGACTGACCCGAACGCCGAAGCGGCCAGACGATCCGCCGCGGCGCGCGATGCGGCGCTGGCAATCGGTTCGCTGGATGCGCAGCTCACCGGCATCGCCGCACACATCAACCTCATGCAGGCTGCCGGCCAGGTCTCGCTTCCCGTTGCAGGGAGGCTCACTGGCCTGCTCAACAGCATCAAAGCCGTGGTGCAAGGCATCTCGGCCCAGATTCTGCAGCTAATCTCGCACATGGTCGCGCCCACAGGCTGGGCGATCGCCGGCGGCCTGGGCACGAACCTGTTTGGCCTGCAAGGCACCGTGCAGATCGAACTGCAATTCCACTAACGTCCGTCATCAGTCGAGAGTGTTCATGCCATACGACTTTTCAGGCAAGATCGCGCTGATCACCGGTAGCGGCCGCGGCATCGGCAAAGCCACGGCGTTGCACTTTGCCCGCCTGGGGGCCGACATCGTGGTGAACTACCTGCGCAAACAAAGCACCGCCGAAGAGACCGCGCGCGAGATCGAGGCTCTGGGCCGGCGCGCGCTGGTCGTCAAAGCCGATGTGGGCGATCCGGCCGATATTGATCGGCTGTTCGACACGATCGAAAGCGAATGGGGCGGATTGGACTTTCTGATCAACAATGCCGCCTCGGGCTACATCCGGCCGGTGGCCGAGCAAAAGGTAAAAGGCTGGGACTGGACGATGAACATCAACGCGCGGGCCGCTTTGTTCACCTCGCAAAGGGCCGCGCCGT
>JAIMBB010000187.1 GCA_023511655.1 Anaerolineae bacterium | reverse complement strand
CGCGCGACGGCCGGCCCGGCGATGAGATCGAACAGCTCGCCGGTCGCTTCAACGATATGGCCGCCCGGCTGCAGGCCAGCTTCGAGGCGCTGGCGGCCGAGCGCGATGCGCTACGCCGCTTCATCGCCGATGCCTCGCACGAACTGCGCACGCCGATCACCGCCTTGAAGATGTCGAACGAGTTGTTGCAAGGACCGGCCGGCGACGATCCCGCTGCTCGCGCCGAGTTCCTGGCACAGAACGCTGTTCAGCTCAACCGCCTGGAATGGATCACCCACAACTTGCTGGATCTGTCGCGCCTGGATGCGGGCATCACACAGCTTGACCTGGCCGAACACGACGCCGGGGAGATCATCGCTGCAGCGGCTGCAGCTTTTGCCCCGGCAGCGGAACAGAGGGGCATCGCCCTGCGGGTGCAGCATCCGTCGTCGCCCATTCCGCTCATCTGCGATCGCGCGCGCGTTGAGATCGCTTTGTCGAACCTGATCGAGAATGCCCTGAAGTTCACCCCACAGGGCGGATGGGTAGAGGTGAGCGCCGGGGCAGCCGGCGAGTGCGTGTGCCTGGTGGTGCGCGATACGGGCATCGGCGTGGCCGAAGAGGATCGAGCGCGCATATTTGAGCGCTTCTATCGCGGCAGCAATCATCGCGCCGACGGCAGCGGCCTGGGCCTGGCCATCGTTAAGAGCATCGCCCAGGCGCATGGGGGAACGGCCTTCGTGGAAAGCGCGCCGGGCCAGGGCAGCACATTCGGCATCGCGCTGCCCGCCCGTCATTGCTGATGACTCGCGATTCGCGCCCGCGATTCGCGCCCGCGATTCGCGCTGTGATCCGCGCTCGCGATCTGTGCCAGCAACCCGCGCCGCCGACTTCGGCGCTGGCGATTTGCGCGCCGCAGCTGAGCTATCAGTGACCGGTGGTCAGGCCGCTGGTGAAGATGGCCACCCACCGGCCGGGGTCCGGCCGGGTGAGCACGACCACTTCGTGCACCCACTTCACCCACATGAAGCCGCGCCGGCCGGGGGCGACCAGCCGCAGCGGCGCGCCGTGCCAGTGATCAAGCGGCTCATCGCCCACGTGCGTGGCCAGCAGCGCCCCGCGCGCCTCGGCGATGGGTAGGCTCCAGCGATAGCCGGTGACTGAGACGAAGCTGACGAAGCGCGCCTGATCCAGAAGGCCGGCCTGTTCCAGCAAATCGCCCACCCGCACGCCGCGCCAATTCTGCGTGGAGTACCAACCGCCCGTGCAGTCGAGCGTCGCGCGCAGCGTCGCCGTGGCCGAGGCGATCTCGGCATAGTCGAGCGACAACTCGCGCGCCAGGGCGCCGCGCACCGTCAACCGCCAGGCGTCCACGTCCACCGGCGCTGGCCGGTCGAACATCCAGTTGGTGATGGGAAAGGCGTTGCCGGAATCGCTGGCCGCATGGCGCGAGCCGGTGAAACGGCGCCGTGCGCCCGGCAGGTCGAAGGCGTGATTGATACCTTCCTGGACCGGCAACAGGGCCGCGCCGAACCCCAACATGCCCAGCCAGCGCAGCGCATCGCGGCGGCCCGGCGCATCGCGGCGCGTCGGCAGCCTGAGGCGCATCAGCACGTGCAACGAAATCAGCACCACTAGCGCCAGGCCGCAGACGATGTGCAGATGCATGCCGTTCGGATAGCCGGTCGGCAGTTGCGCGTGCGTCCAGAAGATGCCGGTGGCAACGGCGCCGATCGCGGCGAGCGCGGTCAAAACCGAAAGCGGCGTCTTCCAGTCCCAGGCGTCCGTGCGCACGATGCGCGGCCGGACGCGCCGCAACTTCCAGGCCAGCGGCACGACCACGGCCAGCCCGGCGATAGCATGCGCATAAAAGATCAGGCGGCCTTCCCAGTCCGCAATCAACCACGAGCCGAAACCGGTGAGGGTGACGGCGGCCACCAAGACGTACAGCGTCCAATCCACCAACCGCGGGCGCATGAGCCGATGATACCGGAAGGACGGACGCGCCTCGATGCGCTTTGTCCCCAGCCATGAACGCACCCCTGGCGCACCCGCGCACTGCCATGCTTTTATAATCTCCGCGCATGCAGGTTCTTCGCCACATGGCCGGGCTGGCCCTCCCGTTGTTGTTGCTACTCGCAGCGGCGGGCTGCGCCGCACCGCCGCCCCGCCCAACTGAACCCGCTCCGGTCGCGCCGGCCGGCATCGAAATCACCTTCGAGCTGAGCGGCGGCGTCGGCGGCCAGTACGCGCTGTGGACGATTCAGGGCGATGGCCGGATCACGCGCGACAACGGCGAAAGCTATACCATCCCTCCGGAGCGCGTTGCGCAACTGCTGGACGAGATCACGGACGCCGGCTTCTTCGATCTGAGGGCGGTGTACAAAGAGGTGGAGTGCGCCGATTGCTTCTCCTATGTCATCGCAGTGAACGATGGCCGACGCACGCATCGCGTCAGCATGCTGGATAACGGTCGGCTACCGGCGCCGGCGGAGCAAGTCGTCATGCTGCTCAGAGACTTCGTCTCGGCGCTGGCGTCCGCGCCGTCCCAGCCCTCCCGCGGTGCGATCTAGTACTGCACCACGGCGAACGTAGCGGCGATCACCCACGCGAACACGGCCGCGTTGACCACGGACGCGATCCACGGCCGGCGTGCCAGGCCGAACAGCCAGTGCGAATACACGCCGTGCCACAGGAACAACACCACCATCACCGGCACGAGCAACAGCAAAAAGCCCGGCGCGCCAAAGACGCCGACCGAGGCAACCAGGCTGATCAGGACGATGAGCTTGGTGAGTGCATAGAGGCCGGCGCGCGCGCAGCGCGACGCACGGGCGACCATCATCTCATCCGCCAGGAAGAAGGCCAGACAACACCCAAACAGCACGGCTGCCACCCACGCGCGATCCCCCGCCAGTGCAAAGTTATTCCAGGTCAGATGCGCGGGCAGGCCAAGCGTCACGAGCGCGTAGATGGCGAGGATGAGCGTGGCCGCGATCGCCCGCAGCCGATGGTTCGGTGCGCTGACGACGCCGAGTGGCTGCGGCGCGGCCTCGGCCACCGCCGGCGCGCTGCGCCGTTGCAAAAGCCCATACGCCCCGCCGACGATCAGCCCATAGACCAGAAAATACAGCCCGACGTAGTTGCCGACGGTGAGCGGCATCCACTTATACGGGATGACGCCCAGCCACAGCAGCACCGGCGCGAGGATGGCAGCGACCAGCGCAACGAGGACGACCCAACCACCCCGCACGGGCGCAGGCGTCGGCGCCGGTTGGCCAGCAGTTGGCAGCAATGCGTGCGCCAGCGGATAGAAGCCGATCGCGGCGGCCAGGTAGAGCAACAGCACCCAGCCAATGCGCGCGTCCACTTCGATCGCGCGATCCGGCGGGCCAGGATTGAATGCCTGATCCAGCCAGCGGACGATCTCGCGGTAGGCATCGTGGCTGAACAGGATGCTGATGTGCTCGACGCCGGGGACGTAGACCAACCGGCGCGCCGTGCCGGCCGCGAAGTCGCCATAGGTCTGCCCGGCGACGCCATCCGGATACGCAGCCGTCAGGCCGGCCGTGCTGCCCTGGATGAAGCCGGCAAACTCGCCGGCGCCGACCAGAATCAGGAAGTTGCGCGGGCGAGCCGGGTCGTTGGGCAACTGACGGCCGAAGTTGCCCAGCGAGAGCGCGATCGTGACCGGCACATCGGCATGCGTGCTGCCGTAGCGCGCGACGGCGCTCGCGCCCATCGAATGACCGAGGATCGCCACGCGGTCGGGATCAACAAAGGGCTGATCGCGCAGGTAGGCCCGCGCCGCAGCGATGTTCGCGGCGAGCTTCTGGTATTGGACATCGCCGCCGAACGAATCGGGCAGGCGATCCAGGCTGGCGCCGTGGCCGGCAAAGTCAATCAGCGCGGCCACGTAGCCGTTCCTGGCCAACGTGTAGCCGAAGCCATACATCAACTGGCGGTTGCCGCTGAAGCCGTGCACGACCAGGACGGCGGGGAGCTGCGCCTCGGCAAGGCGCGCCGGGAGGAACAACTCCATCGGCACGCCGTCCACGTCGAGCGTCTGGCGATCCAGGCCCTGGCCGGCCCGGTCGAGGTTAACGATGCTCACTGCGGCCAGCACCAGGGCAACCCCGGCAGCGATGGCCAGTCGAATCGGTTTGGACATGGGGAGCAGTATAGACATCTTTCATCTGCCAACCCCGCGATTCGGTGATAATCGCGGCCTATGAAAGGCTGGACGAAGTTGTTGCTCGACATCGTGATGGGCGCGGTCATCCCCATCCTCATCCTGAACAACCTGACCAAGCCGCTCGGCGCGCCACCGGCCTACGTGATCGCCGCGCTGGTGCCGGTGGCCTACGTGCTGGTGGACACATTTGCCATCAGCCGCCGCTTCAACGCCATCACCACCTACGTCGCGCTCACAGCGATCATGAACGGTGTGTTGGCGTTCTGGTTCGTGGACGGCTGGCGATACGCGCTGAAGGACACCGCCGGCCTGATCGTGGCCGTGGCGCTGTTCTTTGGCTCGATCGCGATCGGCAAGCCGATGTTCCAGTTCTTCGCTGCGCAGGTCCTCCAGCCCGACACGCCGCAGAAGGAACACTCGCTCAGGGCGCTGTTCGCCAAGCCGGAGGTGCAGCAAGGGATGCTCGGTGCCACGGCGCTCGTCGGCACGACGAACGCAGCGCTGGGCGTGGCCAATTTCCTGCTCAACCTGAACCGCGTCGTCGCGCCGTTCGGCACGGAGGCATTCAACGCGCAGGTCGCCGAGGTGAACGCCATCACGCGGGTGGCCTTCACCCTCACCTCGTTCGTGGTGTTTGCCGCGGCGTTCTATCTGGCCTATCGCTCGTTGTTCAGCGTGCTGCCCAGCGAGGAGGGTAAGAGCCAGTTCGAGAGTGAGTTCTGGGACCTGGTGCGTTTGTCGGAACAGCGCAGCGAGTCCAGGATGGCAGGCCCGGCCGCCGAGTGACGCCATCCGCGCCCTGACCGCGATCGCACACGCCCGCACCGGCTCGATTCACTCCGCGTCCAGCCGCCCCTTCCACGCTTCCAGCAATACATACACATCTATCGAATTGCTGATGTGGTCGCCATCCATGCGTTCGACGCACGGATGCAGGATGAAGGCTTGCGTCTGTTGACCGCCCAGCCCGCCGTGCGAGCCGACCAGCTCCTCGAACGCGGCGACGCTGCCGTCGGGATAGAGGGTGCTGTTCAGGATCAGGTCGCCGGAGCTTTCGAACTGGGCCAACCGCAGCAACTGCTCGGCCCGCCGATCCGGATCGCCAAACGGCGCCAGCGGGTCTTCGCCGGTCACCGCGCCGATGCTCAGATCGCGCGCGCCGCGCTTGCCCAACACCAGCACGTGGCCCTCGTCGTTCGCCACGACGACGAACCCAATGCCGTCGTGTTGGATCAGGGCCTCCACCAGCTTGGGGTGTTCAGCTTCGATGGCGCGCAGCGAGGCGCGATGCTCGCCGATCGAGTTGAAGTAAATGTGCGCCAGGTTGCCGGACGCGCACACGATGATGTCGTCCCCGCCCTGGATGCCCGGCTTGTGCTGGCGCTTCTCGACGCCTTCCAGGGTGCGGGCGGTGGCGCGCATGGCCGCCCGACGAATGCGCCGACCTTCCTGCGACTTGAGGTGCTGGCTGGCGGCGTTCAACTCGGCCACCAGCGCCTGCACGAACGAGTGGCCGGCCTCAGTCGCCCGTTCTTCGCCCACCCGCACGTCGGCGCGCGTCAGGTCGTCAATCGTTTGTCGTAGCGTCTTGCCGTAGCGTTGCCGGAAGGTGGCGCCCCACGACTGGCCGTGGTCGGACAAGAGGATCAGGTCATAGTCGAACGGCGCCAGGTAGCGGATGGTCTGTTGCACATGCCGGATGTGCCGGTCGAACCCCTTGAGCGTGTTCATGGCGTCGGATGTGTCGGGGCCGGCGTGATGCGCCACTTCGTCGTAGCCGACGAACGTCATGTAGATCACCGGCGCGCCGCGCATGATCTCTTGCATCACGGCGTAGATGGCCAGGTCGCGCAGCAGGATGTTGGTGATCACGCGCAGGCCGGTGTAGGGGCTGGGGAAGCGATGGTCGAGCCGCGGCCGGACGTCGAGCGCGCGCTGGCGCAGCGCCTGGAAGACCTCGATGCACAGGTCGGCGGCGCACAGCGCCAGGGTGCGGCCGAAGGTGTAGGGGTTGAGCCAGAACGACGCCAACACGTCCAGGGCGCGCTCGGTCGGCAGCTTGCTGTGGCGGGAGATGGTGCTCAGGGTGAGCAACGAGCGGGCGGCGTCGCCGTTGATCAAGTTGTTGATCGAAGCGCCACGTCGCAACAGGCCGCGCCCGTTGCTGTGGCGCATGTTGATGAAGCTAGCGTCGTCCGGATTGTTCGAGACCAGCATCCTGCGCCGCCGCTTGTCGTACCAGCGGAAGGCCGGGATGTCCTCGTTGTCGCCATACATGATGCCAACCTGCGAAGAGGACGTTTGCGAGGGCAGGCCACAATCGAACGGCATCAGGCAATGGCCGGCGCGCAGCAAGTCGCGCACGGCCGGCATCAACCCTTTCTCGATGGCCGTTTGCATGCGCTCGTGCGACAGGCCGTCAATTTCCAACAGCACCATGCCGCGCCGGCCGGGATCCTTTGGCCGTTCGAGATGCCCATCGGCCCCGCGCACGGTCTGGATGACGAAGCGCAGATAGGTGTAGTCATCGTCCAGCGCGATCAGGCCGTTGATGATCGTATTGGCCAGCGAGAGGAAGAGCGCGCCCGGCAAAACGTCCTTCAAGGCGAAATCCACCTTCAAGTCGGGCAGAAAATCGGCCGCCAGCACCAGCAGCAGCACGTTGATGATCAACGTGGTCGCCCCCACGGTGAAGAAAACGAGCGGCACGCGCAACCACAGCAACACCGGCAAGATGGCGAAGTTGGCGGCGGCGATGGCCCCGGCCGCGATCACGCCGCGCACGACCAGCCCGACGGAGGGCGGGCCCAACGCAGCGCGCAGAGCAACCAGGGTGAGCAGGGCAAGTATGACTACCTCGGCAACGAAGAACCACCCAAAGCTGATCGTCAACCGTCGGAAATCCCGGAACAGGCTTTTGCGTTCGATGGATGCCCTGCGCATAGCGATGTGCGCGGAGATGCGCCGCGTCGGTGGGAGAATATCACGTCCCCGGCCCGGCACGACTCACGCGACGCCCACGGGTTGACATCTCGGTCAATCGAGGCCACATTCCCCCCACCGAGATTCGAGAGCAGGAGCCCGCCATGTCCGATCCCATCACCGCCTTGTGCCTCAGCAGCGCCGTAAAAGGTCAACGTCTCATCCAGGAACTCAGCCGCCTGGGGTGCCGCGTGTTCTTGTTGACCGAAGAGCGCTGGCGCGATAACGATTGGCCGTATGAGTCGCTCGCCGGCATCCATTACATGCACAGCCTGGCCGACCGTCAGCACGTGATCAACGCAGCCAGCTACATGGCGCGCGGCGTGAAGTTCGACCTAATCATTCCCCTCGACGAGTATGAGGTGCAGACTGCCGGCGTCCTGCGCGAGCACTTCGTCATGCCCGGCATGACCGCCTCCGAAGCGCATCCGTTCAACGACAAGCTGGCCATGCGCGTGCGGGCGCAGGCGGCGGGCATCCCGGTGCCCGAATTCACGCCCGTGTTCAACTACGATGCCTTGCGCGCATGGATGGCGCGCGTGCCGCCGCCCTGGCTGCTCAAGCCGCGCCACGAGGCCGGCGCGATGGGCATCAAGCGCTGCGAAGACGCCGAACAGGTGTGGCGCCGGCTCGATCAACTTGCCGACGAGCAATCGCGCCGCCTGTTGGAGAAATTCGTGCCCAGCGACGTCTTTCACGTGGACGCGCTGGTCTGGCGCGGCGAGGTCATCTTCACCATCTCCAGCGCCTACGGCAAACCACCCCTGAGCGTGTCGCACGGCGGCGGCGTGTTCACCACGCGCACGTTGCC
>JAIMBB010000186.1 GCA_023511655.1 Anaerolineae bacterium | reverse complement strand
GTTGTGCGCCTGTTGGATGTCCAACCACGCCTGCCGCACTTCCAGGGCCACGCGGGATTGCCAGTCCAGCATCATCCGCCGGACGCTTTCGGCCTGGTGCAACAGCGCAGCGGCCTCGTGCCGGTTGCGCCCGGCATCGAAGGCGTTCCAGGTCAGGCCCACTCCCACGGCAGCCACACCTTCCGGGTTGCGGTAGCGGTTCTCCTCGAAGGCGTACTCGCCGCGCAGCGCCACTTGCGGTGCGCTTTTGGCGCGAAC
This sequence comes from Anaerolineae bacterium, assembly GCA_023511655.1. GTDB lineage: Bacteria > Chloroflexota > Anaerolineae > J036 > Brachytrichaceae > JAAFGM01. The sequence goes on along the minus strand of JAIMBB010000186.1, from coordinate 7,742 downwards.
ACTTTCGGCCTGATGCTGTAGCGCCTGGGCTTGAAGCGCCAGACTGGCCATCACAGGACGACTGCGAATTGCTTCCTCGGTAAGCTGCTGAAGGTCTTCTGCGCCCAGTTGCGGCTGGACTTCGGCCAGGAGGGCAACTTCTGGTCCAACGTCATCATCCTGTCGCTCACGGCCGGCTTGTTCGAAGAGACGGCGCGCTACCTGGTGCTGCGCTTCCTGGCCCAGGACGTGCGCGGGTGGCAGAACGCCGTGATGTTCGGCGCGGGACATGGCGGAATCGAGGCCATTCTGATCGTCGGCATCGGATCAGGCGTCACGAACCTGTATCTGCTGATGAACGCCGACATGCTGCTGGCCCAAACGCGCGCCTTCTCTCCAGGGCAGGTTGACGCGCTGGCGTCTCAGCTCGACGCATTGCGCAGCGTCGGCCCTGATGTGATCGCCGCCTCGTTGATCGAGCGCGTCTTCGCCATCATGCTGCACATCGGCTTGAGCGTGATGGTCATGCGCGCCGTCGAAGGGGGTGGGCTCAAGTGGGTGCTGGCCGCAGTGGCCATCCACGCGCTGGCTAACTTTGCGGCCGTGACAGCGCAACGCTTCGGCGGCATCCTCCTCGCCGAGGTCATCGTGGGCATTGCAGGGCTGGCGATGCTGGCGTTCACGTTGCGGCAGCGCACAGCGACGCCCCGCCTGAGGGGTATCCCTGAGGCCGGTCGGCCGGTATAATTTGGTGCATAGAACACATGTTGCATTAGCCGCCCCGTCCCTCGCCATTTGCGCGCGTCCTTGCCGGACGACCGCGCTCGTTGCGTTTGGCCGGGCGGCTTCTGTTCGTACCGCACCCCCTTTCGCATGGAAGAAAAACTTGCCAGCGTCGAGCGACGCTTCAACGAACTGACCGCGCAGATGGCCGATCCGACCCTGGCCAGCGATTACGCACGCTATGCCGAAATCGCCCGCCAGCACAGCGAGCTGGAGCCGATCGTGCAGAAGTATCGTGAGTGGAAGCGCGCGCGGCAGGAGCTGGCCGACAACGAAGCATTGGCCGAAGGCGAAGACGAGCTGGCCGAACTGGCGCAGGCTGAACTCGCACCGCTACGCGATCGGGTGGCTGCGCTGGAACAAACGCTCAAGCTGATGCTGGTGCCCAAAGATCCCAAGGACGAGCGCGACGTGATCATGGAAATTCGCGCCGGCGCCGGTGGCGAAGAAGCTGCCCTATTCGCCGCCGACCTCTTCCGCATGTACACGCGCTATGCCGAGAACCACCGATGGAAGGTGGAGTTGATTGACGCCAACGAGACCGGCATCGGCGGCTTCAAAGAAGTGATCTTCGCCGTGAAGGGCAAGGGGGCCTACTCGCGGCTGAAGTACGAGAGCGGTGTGCACCGCGTGCAGCGCGTGCCGGCCACCGAGGCCAGCGGCCGCATCCACACCAGCACCGTCACCGTGGCTGTGCTGCCGGAAGTGGACGAAATCGAAGTGCACATCCCGCCGGGCGATCTGGAGATCGAGACGTTTCGCTCGCGCGGCGCGGGCGGCCAGAACGTGCAGAAGAACGAGAGCGCCGTGCGCATCACCCACAAGCCGACCGGCATCGTGGTGGCGGTGCAAGACGAGCGCAGCCAAACGCAGAACCGCCTGCGTGCGCTGGCCATCTTGCGCGCCCGGCTCTACGAGATGGAGCACAGCAAACTGGCCAGTGAGCTGGCTCAGCAAAAGCGCGAGCAGATCGGCACCGGCGAGCGCAGCGAGAAGATCCGCACCTACAACTATCCGCAAAACCGCGTCACCGACCATCGCATCGGCATGGATGTGTATCGCCTGCCGGAAGTGCTGGAGGGCAACCTCGACATGTTCATTGACGAGCTGGCCACGCGCGATCAAGCAGAGCGCCTGCAGGCGGCAGGCGTTTGATCCCCTCCCGACGTGCCGACCATTCAGGAAACCTTGCGAGCAGCCGTCGCCCGGCTCGGCGCAGCGCATGTGGACGCCCCGGCTACCACGGCGCGCCTGCTGCTGGCGAAAGCGCTGGGCAGGTCGAAAGAATGGCTCATCGCGCACAGCGCTGAACCGCTCGACGCCGCAATCCAGCGAGACTTTCAAGACCTGCTTGAACGAGTCATCGCTCACGAGCCGCTGGCTTACGTCCTCGGCCATCGCGAGTTCTACGGCCTCGACCTGATCGTAGACCGGCGCGTGCTCATCCCACGCCCCGAAACGGAGTTGCTGGCCGATCTGGCACTCCACGAGTTGAAAAGTGAAGCATTGAAACGAGAGACGGCCGCTCAATTTTCACTTCTCGATGTAGGCACGGGCAGCGGCGCGATCCCTATTGCCGTGGCCAAACATGCACCAAACGCGAAGCTGCTCGCTACCGATGTCAGCGCTGACGCGTTGGCCGTGGCCCGCCTGAATGCCGGGCGGCACGGCGTGGCCGATCGCATCGCCTTCGTGCAAGCAGACTTGCTCGATGGCATTGCGACGCTGCCGCCGGTCATCACGGCTAACCTGCCATACGTCACGCGCGCGGAGATCGAGGGATTACCACCAGAGATTCAGGCCCACGAGCCGCGCGTGGCGCTCGACGGCGGTGAGGATGGGTTGGTGCTGGTGCGTCGCCTGTTGCAGCAAATCGCCGACCGTCTCAAGACGTGTCAAGCCACATCGCTGCGCGCGGCTTATCTGGAGATCGGCGCTGCGCAGGATGCAGCGGCGCTGACAGATGCGCGCCGAATTCTGCCTAATGCCCACAGCGAGATCAAACGCGATCTGGCCGGACTCGATCGCGTGCTGGCCATTCACTTTTCGCGAACAGTGAATGATGATTGAGGCCCGGTGGTCAGCAGCCGCGGGCTGCGAGCGGTGGGTCACCAAGACTACTCAATGACATCCTTTGAACTCCTCGCCCTCGACCTGGACGGAACGACGGTCAATCACGATTTGAGCATTTCGACGCGCGTGTTGCGGACCGTGCGAGAGGCCCTGGACAAAGGCGTGTTGGTGACCATCGCCACTGGCCGCAACGTGCCCAGCACAAGGCCGTTCGTAGAGCGCTTCGCCGTCAACGCGCCGGTCATCTGCCAGCAAGGCGGGATGATCTACGACTATCGCACCGAGAGAGTACTGCATCACATCACGCTACCACACGAACTGGCCTGCGAGCTGGCAGCGCTCGAACGCCAGCATCCAACTTGGAAGGCGGTGGTGTATCAGGGCGACCGCATCTACGTCACCGATGGCGCGTTTTTCAGTTGGCTCGACAACCTGGTCGGCCAAGGATTCAGCGCCGTGCCCGATCTGTGCATGGTGCTCGGCCGAAATGACGCGGACAAGATCCTTTTCACGCTCGATCCGCACGAGGCGCCGGCGGCGTTGGAACGACTGCGCGCGATCGTCGGCGGCCGCGCTACGGTTGTGCAATCGCACGCGCGCTTCGTCGAGGTGAACCCGCTCGGCGCGGACAAAGGCTCGGCGCTCAAGATGCTCGCTGCCGATCTGGGCATTGCGCGCGAACGCGTGATGGCCATCGGCGATCAGGGCAACGATGTGACGATGATCGAATGGGCGGGCCTGGGCGTGGCCATGGGCAATGGCAACGAACTGACCAAATCGGTCGCCGACTGGGTCGCTCCCGGGATCGAAGCAGACGGTGCGGCCATCGCCATCGAAAAGTTCATCCTGGGCGAAGGGTGAAAGTCGTCAGGTCAGCGGGACATCGGGGCGTCAACCTCCTATTCCAGCTTCCGGTCAACCAGGCGCTCGTCCTTTGCCCGCGATTCGTCGGCCAGCCGAGCCTTGTAATCAAGCACCTTTTGCAACAAGGCCGGGTCGTGCGCGGCAAGGATCTGCACCGCCAGCAGGCCGGCGTTCTTCGCGTTGCCGATGGCCACCGTCGCGACCGGCACGCCGGCCGGCATCTGCACGATCGAGAGCAGCGAGTCCAAACCGTTCAGCGCTTGGCTCATGACCGGCACGCCAATCACCGGCAGTGGCGAGAAGGCCGCCAACATGCCCGGCAAGTGGGCTGCGCCGCCGGCGCCGGCGATGATCACCCTTATGCCGCGCACGTGTGCAGTTTTGCCGTAGTGCGCCATGTCATCGGGCGTGCGATGGGCCGAGACAATGCGCATCTCATAGGACACGCCGAACTGCGAACAAACATCGGCGGCGGCTTGCATCGTCGGCAGGTCACTATCACTGCCCATTACGATGCCGACCAGGGGAAGGGATGAGTGAGAAGCATTCATAGACAGAGTGAAAGGCAATGCGCCACGCGCACTATGCATACGTAATCCGTGTTGGGCGTGTGCCTTGCACAGGCACCATGATACGCCGCACAGACACGGCACGCCGCGTCCCTCACCACTTTCTCTGCTGGCTCAGCTCTTCGCGCAAGCGCACGTATGAGTCATAGCGCGCTTCGCTGATGCGCCCTTCGTGCAAGGCCCTGATGACCGCGCAGCCCGGTTCGTGAGTGTGCGTACAGTCAGAGAACTCGCACTGGCTGACCAGCGGCGCGATCTCGCGATAGTAGCCGTCCAATTCCTCGGCTTGCACATCCCAGATGGCATAGGCGCGAATGCCGGGCGTGTCGGCGATCCAGCTTGTCTCGTCAAGCTGCACCAGCTCCGGCACCACAGTGGTATGTTTGCCTTTCTTGTATGCCTCGCTCACACGGCCCACCTCTTTGGCCAGCCCCGGCTTGAGCGCGTTCAGCAGGCTACTCTTGCCCACCCCACTTTTGCCCGTCAGCACGCTGAGCTTGCCATGCAAGCGCTCGCGCAGCACCTGCACGCCAGCGAATGCCTCGTGATCGCGATGGGTCGAGGTGTAGATCACGTCATAGCCCAACTGCTCGTAGATGCAGAACATCTGACGCGCGGCGCCGAAGCCGACCAGATCCACCTTGCTGGCCACGATCAGGACTGGCAGGTGTTGCGCCTCGGCACCCACCAGGTAGCGATCGAGCAAGCGCGGATGAAACTCCGGTTCGGCGCAAGCAAACACGAAGGCGACCAGGTCAGGATTGGCCACGAGCACCTGGCGGATTTCTTGGCCTTGCTTGCCGCGCGCGGTGAAGACCGGATCCAGGCGCGATAGCGTGCGCTCGCGCGGCGCGACGGCGATGATGCGCCCGTTCACCAGCCCTTCGCTCTTGACCGGCTCCACCGTCACACGATCACCGACGGCCAGGGCATCCTCCGCATGCTTCCCCTTCGTCAGACGACCAGCGGCCGTGCAGACGAAGCGGCTGCCATCTTCGCAGCAAACAGTGAAGAAACCGCTCTGGGCCTTGATCACAAGTCCGGATTTTGTCATGCGCCGACCATTTTCACTCACCTGCGCATCATCCGCACTCACCGAGCCGCAACCTATTGACAGGCAACCAGAGACCGGGGCCTGCCTTCACTCATTCGCCCTGCGATCGGTGGGCGTCGGAGAAATCGGCAGGCCATAGTAAGCCTCAATGATCTGGCGCACCAGCGGTGCGGCGTAGCTGGAGCCTTCGCCGACGTTTTCTAACAGGACGGTGACGACAATCTCCGGCGCATCAGCAGGCGCGTAGGCGGTGAACCAGGCGAAGGGTCTGGCATCCCCGCCAGCCTGGGCAGTGCCGCTTTTGCCGGCCACGATCAGCCGGCGCGCACTCGCGCGGGCGCGCGCAGGGATGCGGCTACACAGGACGACGCGACCGTCAGGGCCAAAGCAGTAGTCGAACCCGGCGAAGCGATAGGTTGTCGTGCCCAGGCGCGCATCGCGGGTCACGCCGATCATGCCGCGCTGAATGGCCTCGAGCGTCGCCGGCGAGACCGGCAATCGGTCAGCAGGGGCCGCGGCTTCGGCACGCGGCCGAGCGATGAGGTAGGGACGACGCATCACGCCATCATTGGCGATCGCCGCGGTCATCTGTGCGACCTGCAGCGGCGTGACGAGCATGAAGCCCTGCCCCACCGACAGGTTGATCGTATCGCCACCTGTCCACACCTCGCCGAGCAACTGTCGCTTCCAATCCGGATCGGGCACGATGCCGGCTGCTTCAGGTAGCTCGATGCCGGTGCGCGCGCCAAACCCGAACCGGCGCGCATACTCTCCCAGGATATAAGCGCTCTTCTCTTGCAGGCGTTTGCCTACTTCGTAGAACACGACGTTGCACGAAGCGGTCAGCCCGGCTTGCAGGGTAATGCGCCCGTGTCCACTGCGCAGCCAGCACGTCTTGCGGAAATCGGAGCCGTAGCCGTCCCAGTAGCCGGGGTCGCGGAAGACCTCTTCCGGTCGGGTCAGGCCCTCACCGATGCCGGCGGCCATGGTCACCATCTTGAATGTCGAGCCAGGCGGATACTGCCCTTGCGTGGCACGGTTGAGTAACGCGCCCTCCTGGATCGCCCGGCTGGTCACGTTGGTTTGCGAGAAGGTAGGCGAACTGGCCATCGCCAGCACGGCGCTGTCGGCAGCGCGCAACACCACCGCAGCGCCGCGACGGTTGCCCAGCAGGCGCTGCACATCCAGTTGCAACGATGGGCTGAGCGTGAGCGTCACATCCTGGCCCGGCACGGCCGGGCGCTCGGCGAGGATGACCAATTTGCCATCGGTGAAGAGCTTTAACGTGCCGCCTGGCAAACCGCCGATGAGCGCATCGGCGCCCGCCTCGACGCCGGCCAGGCCAATGCGCTCATCGCCCTGATAGCCACGGGCGCGGTACGCGCTCAACGATTCGGGCGGGATGAAGCCGACGAAGCCGACGACGTGCGGCGCGAGTTCGGGCCGTGGATAGTGCCGCTGGAAGCGCAGGCGCGTGCTGATAGCCGGGAAACGCTCCAGCTCGTCGTTGAATTCATCCAGCACCGCTTCGTCCACGTCCGCCACCGGAGAGAACCAATGCTCCGGCTGGTCAGCATACCTGGCCCGGATCTCCTCGGGCGGGAGTTGTGTGATTCGACTGAGCAGCGCGAGCATGCGCCGTTCCTCTTCAAAACTGGCGATTGCTCCGCGCTGAACGCCGATGGTCGTGAACTCGAGTTGAACGGCCAGCGGTGTGCCGTCGGCAGCATAGATGGCACCACGCGTCGTCGTGGCGCGCTCCATGCGCAGCACGCCATTCGACAAGCCGGGGATGATGGCATCGCGCGTCCAACTGATGCGCCAATCGGAGGCAGACGGGTCGAAGACCAGCTCCAGCGTGCTGGTGACCTCGAACGGGCCGACCAGGCTGCTCTCCCAACGTGTTACCAGCGTAGCGGCCGCCCGGTCGCCCTGATGCAGCAGCCCGCCGCGCAGTTGCCCATCCATGGCCGTGGCCAGGGCGATCTCGCGCACCGTCCCGTAGCGGCGGCCGAGTTCATCGGCTTCCTTGAGCGCGGCTCGCGATGGCTCATCCAGCAAGGTGAAGGCTTTGACGAAGTCCTGGCGGTTGAGCGCATCAACAAAGGTGCTGGCGACGGCAGCCGCCGCAGGCAGCCGCAGATCCGGTGTGGGCGTCGGTGGGATGGCGATCGGTGTCGAAGGCGATGGGGTCGGCGTCGGGAGCAAACTGGTGCATGAGGCGACGACTGCCGCAGCGGCGACCAATGCGAACTTCCATCGTTTCGAACTCATGCGCGTCAACACGGCCACTCGCGAAGCGACCGAGGCGATTGTAACCCTTCCTCAGAGGTGTTTGCGTCTACGGGTGCGTTCACCAATAGGGGCAAGAACCTCCCGCAGGCTGCTCATCCAAGTCGTGACAGCCAGCAAAAACCTGC
>JAIMBB010000185.1 GCA_023511655.1 Anaerolineae bacterium | reverse complement strand
CTACCCTGCCAGTCTTGACCTTGCGCCTCAGCCCATTCCAACTCGCCCCCGCTTGGCGAAAGTGTTAGCTACTCAGGCGGATCCCCATGTTCCGCAGGCGCCCGGCGCGCTGATCGGATCGGGTAACGCGCTGCGGCGAAACGCCCTCCTACGCGAGGCTATCTCGCAGCGCTTTGGTCTGCCTGTGCGCGTGCCGGAATGGGAAGAGGAGGCAGCCGTCGGTGCTGCAATGATCGCCACCCGGCTCAGCCCCTGATCTCGAAAGCAGCGAACTCGCCGCTGGCCTTCTCCCACGTCGCCTCGACGCCCGAGACGCGAGCCGCCGGCGGTCCAACGCGCAGAAAGGCGAGCAAGCGCTCGAGCTGCGCGCGCGTACCTTCGGCGATCACCTCCACTGTGCCTTCCGGCCGGTTGCGCACCCAGCCGGTCAGCGACAGCCGTTGTGCCTCGCGCCGTGTGTAATAGCGAAAGTTCACTCCCTGTACGATTCAGCTGACGATGGCATGCAGACGCATCTGTTCTTCCATGACTCTCCAATTGTCCCCGACACTAACGACACCTCGACACCAATGACACCAACGACACCACCCCCTTGACACCTTCCACCAGCCCCCCGACACTTGATGCCGGCAAATGTTTGACGCAATTGCTTTTATCATCAAAGGAGCTTTGGTGGGCGCTCTGGGCGGCCTGGTCTTGCCTGCTGGGTGGATGTCGCTCGTCTTCGGCGCGCAGCCGTTTCTTCGCCAGCTCAGCGATGGGAGCGGCATCTTCGAAATCCTCACCAGCCTGGTAGTGATCCCTTTTGGCACGTTGTTCGTTGGCCTGGTCGAGGGTGGCCTGGTTACCACGACGTTGTTCGGCGCGGCCAGCGGCGCAGTGATCGGGCTGCTGGTGTTGATCCTGCGGCGGTTCACTACACGTGCTGTGATCGGGGTCATCGTCGGCCTGCTGGCGCTGGCCGTGGCTATCCTCCTGGCCGTGGGGAAGGCTGACGAGATGGCGCTGGCTACCGGGCTGGCTGGTCTGCCGGCCTGGGTATTGCTGGCGCTCTACGTCGCGGCCGCGGCGTGGCTGGGCTGGCGACTGCCGCTCAGCACGGCTGCTTAGCCGTCTCGCCGCATGTAGCCATCGCGGGGACGTGTCGGGGCGGCGGGCGGTGGCATGAGTTCTTTAATCAGTTGATGTTACACAATGTTGATTAAGTAACATTCACTGATACAATTTGGGCATGACTTCTCCGATCATCGTCACCGACGCGCTGGTGCAATCCTTCCTGGCATCCCTGCACGATGCCAGCGACAACACGCGCGCTGCGTATAGGGCCGGCTTATCGCTGGCGGCCGAGGCTAAGCTCGAAGTGGACGAGCAAGTCTTGCAACGCTTCAGCGCGCTGCTGGCCAAACGCAAGTTCGCCCGCGCCACGCGCCGGCTCTATCTGGCATCCCTGCGCCGCCTGCTGCAATGGATGGATGCCAATGACATGCTGCCGGGGTTCAACCGCGCCAAGGCCGAAGCCAAGCTCAAGGTATCGCGTGGGGATACCCGCGCCGGCTACCGCCATCGCCAGCCCGACCCAGACTTGCCGCGGGTCATCGGCTACTACGACGAGCAGCCGCTGCCCGAACTGCAGAACGAACGTTCTAGAGCCAAGCGCCTGGAAATCCTGCGCGACCGCGCCATCATGCACACGTTGTATGCGTCGGCGGGCCGCGTCAGCGAGGTAGCCAGCCTCACCCGTGCGCAGGTGGCCGACGGCCGGGCGAGCGAAGTGCTGATCACCGGCAAGGGCAACAAGCAGCGCATGTTGTTCCTCACGCCGGAGGCGCAGGCCGCCATCCGCGCCTACTGCGACGAGCGCGACGACCCCTACCCCGCTCTTTTCATCAGCCACCGCCGCAACAAAGGCCAACCGCTCACTCGCATGAGCATCTGGCGGGCAGTCAAGAAAGCAGCTCGCGCGCTCGGCCTGAGCAAGATCACCTCGCCGCACGCCTTCCGGCACTATCGCGCCACGCAACTGTTGAACGAAGGGATGCCCCTGGAGAGCGTGCAGGCCTATCTGGGCCACGCTTCGCCGGAGACCACGCGCATCATCTACGCCCACACCAGAACTGCTGTGCTGCGCGATCAGCTCAACACCTATGGGCTGTCACCAGAAGAGGCGACGAAGCGCAGACCATAGCGCATAGCGCGCAGCGGGAGACATACCGGCGCATCGCGCGTCACGTCTCACTTTGTCACCTTTGAGCACGCGCCCCACAAGCCACGGCCGGCCGATCTCGCGTCACGCTCGGCAGCGCGCAGGCGTTCCTGATGTTTGACGTCCGGCGGGTAGGAGCGGGCTACCGCATAGCCCTCGCGCACCAACACTTCGTTCACCATGCGACCGTCGGGCAGATAGGCGTAGCGCAACAGGCGCCCATAGCGGTCGGTCTCGTTCACGTCGCGCTCCAGCCGCAGGCGCTGGCCGGCGACGAGTTCGCGGTTGAAAGCCGTTGCCTGGCGGCCGAAGCACTCGGTTTCGCTGGTGCTCTCCGGCGCATCAATGCCGATGTAGCGCAGCCGATAAGTCTGGCCCGCGATTTCGACGTGCAGGGTATCGCCATCCACCACGCGCACTACGCGCGCATCCTCGCCGGCCGGCAGTTGGACGCCGGACTGGCTCAGCAGGAAAGCGATCACCGCCAGAATTACTGAGAGGACGACAACGACAATTGGTGCGGCGCGCCTGATCACGGTGACAAGCATACCGTCTTGCGCCATACTTCGCCACATGAGTATATTCACTCCTCGAGACCTGGATTTCTTTCGTGAGAACGGCTATGTGATCTTGCACGACGCCGTCCCGCCGCAGAATTTGCAAGCAGTGGTTGACGTGATCTTTGAATTCCTCGGCATGGATCCAAACGACCCGGAGGATTGGTATCGTCCGCCGCACCGGCCGAACGGCATGGTCGAGATCTACCAGCATCAGGCGCTGTGGGATAACCGTCAGCATCCCCGCGTGCACCAGGCTTTCGCCGAGATCTACGGGACGGAGGCGCTGTGGGTAAGCGAGGACCGCGCCTGCATGAAGCCGCCGCGCCACCCCGCCCACCCTGAATATGACCACAAGGGTTTCATCCACTGGGACGTGGATACCGGCAAGCTACCCCTGCCCTTTCGTGTGCAAGGCGTGTTGGCGCTGACTGATACTGATGAGGATATGGGCGGCTTTCAGTGCGTGCCCGGATTTCATCGCGACCTGGACAAATGGATCGCGAAGCAGCCGGCCGACCGCAACCCGTTCGTGCCGGATTTGAGTGCCCTGCCCCCAGGTATGAAGGTCACACCCATCCCGATGAAGGCAGGCGACTTGTTGATCTGGGATACGCTGCTCGCACACGGCAACGGGCACAATGTCTCCGGGAAGCCACGCCTGGCCCAATACATCACCATGTTCCCGGTCGGTGACGAAGAACAGCGCCAGGCGCGCATCGAGCGCTGGCGCAATCGCCTGAAGCCGCCCAACGATCGCGCCTTCCCCGGCGACCCTCGCCGCCTGGAAGAGTTGCATGGCAAGACGGCCGAACTGACGCCACTCGGTCGAAAGTTGCTTGGGTTGGACCGCTGGTAACGCATGTTCCTCGAAGCCGATTCGCAGACGACGCTTTCGCTCGATGGCGAGTGGCACTTTCGCCTGGGCAACGGTTCGTGGCGGACTATCCGCGTGCCTGCGGCGTGGGAAGCAGAGACCGGCGACCGGTTGACCGAAGGGCCGGCCGTCTATCGGCGCATCTTCGCGCTCCCCGATCCGGGCGGCCGGTGGCTGTTGGAGTGCGATGGGGTGAGCTTCGCAGCGAAGGTGCACGTGAATGGGCGCGCGGCCGGTGAGCATCTTGGGATGTGGTCGCGCTGGCAGATGGATATCACTCCTCTCGTCCACCCCGGCGAAAACGAGTTGGAGTTCGAAGTATGGAAACCCGGCCGGGATCGCTATGGGCTGCGCGAATCACTGGCCGGATTCCTGCCTGACGTGTGCAACACCTTCGGTGGGATCTGGCAGGGCCTTCGCCTCCGGCAACTAAACGGGCCGGCCATTGCCGACCTGCGGGTTCGAGCGAGTGCGCGGGGTGTCGTGCGCGTGAGCGGGCGCGTGGTCGGTGAGCCTGAGGAGCAACGTCGGTTGCCGCATGTGGTGCGCGTTGACGAGCTGGGCGTGGCAGTGCCGTTCACCCCTGGGGATGACGGGGCATTCGATGTGACATTCAGGGCGGGTGGGTATGTGTGCTGGTCGCCACAAACGCCGCGGCTCTACGATCTCATCATCGAGGCAGGCGCGTGCTGCGTTGGCCGGCGGGTCGGCTTCCGCAGCCTGCGCGCTCGCGGGGAGCGAACGCTGCTCAACGGCCGGCCTGTTCATCTCCGCGGCGTGCTCGATTGGGGCTGGGATGAAAGACGCCTGTGCCCTACCCCATCGCGCGACGAGGTTCGCGATGCATTCGCGAAGGCGCGCAGCCTCGGTTTTAACCTGTTCAAGCTTTGTCTGTTTGTGCCTGCTGAGACGACGTTCGACCTCGCGGACGAAGAAGGCATGCTGCTCTGGCTGGAGCTGCCCATGTGGCTGCCGCGCGTTACTCCGGAGTTCAAAGCGCTGGCGCTGCGCGAGTACGAGGCGACCCTGAAGCGCGTGCATCATCACCCTGCTGTTGTCATCGTCAGCCTGGGTTGCGAGTTGAGCGAGGAGGTCGACGCCGCCTTCCTCTCCCAGTTGCGTTCGCTGGCGCGGCGATGGTTGCCCGATGTGCTGATGTGCGACAACAGCGGTTCTGGCGAGGCTTATGGCGGCCCGACGCGCGAAGGCGATTTCTATGACTATCACTTTTACACCGAGCCTCATTACTTCCCGGCTCTTGTTGCTCATTTCGAGCGTCGCTACTTGCCAACCAAGCCATGGATCTACGGCGAGTTCTGCGACGCCGACACACAGCGCGATTGGTCGCGCTTGCGGCCGGTCCCTTTCTGGGTCACCGGTGCGGTGACAGCGCAGCGCGATGAGTTGACCTGGGCTCGGGAGCATGCGCAGCGCCTGCAGGAGGCTTGCATCACCGATGGCGGCGCAGCGCTAACCCGCATCGGCCGGCAGCAGGCAACTGCTCTGCGCAAGTTCATCATCGAGCATGTGCGGCGGCGTTACGCCAGCGGCGGCTATGTGGTCACCGGCTGGCGCGATACGCCGATTACAACTTCTGGCGTGGTGGATGATCGCGGCGAGGTCAAGTTTGATCTAGGCGAGTGGCGCCGCTTCAACGCCGATCGCGTATTGGTGATGGATCGTGAGCGGCGCAGGCGATGGGTGCACGGCGGCGACCGGCCGGTGTATCGCGATCCGTGCTGCTGGTGGGACGATGAACCGGTCGAAGTTCACCTCATCCTGTCCAACGGTGCTGCTCCTGTGCATGGAGCTGAGCTTCGATGGCGGCTGTCGAGCGATGATGTTGAGCTGGCCAGTGGGGCGCTACCCGTGCGCTACGTGGGGGCCGGCGAGGTGTGTGAGCTTGGGGCGATCCGCTTCGATCCGTTCTCTGTGCGGAGTTGGCATCCTCGAGAGTTACGCCTTGGGGCCACCCTCTCGATTTCGGGTGCAGATGCTGTTGAGAACGCCTGGTCGCTGTGGAGTATCCCGAGTGCTGCGCGCGGGCTGGTTTTGTCCCGTGAAGTTGTTCGCTATGTGGCCGATGGGCCTCTGGTTGCTTCGGTCCTGGATCGGGTGTGCTCTGGTGAGTGGTTGGTGCTGCTTGCCTCGCCCTTCGACGGGTTCGTCCTATCTTGCCCTTTCTGGCGTGAAGCCATTCACGTTTTTACGGGTGAGTTGGTTTGCTTGTTTGGTTCTTGGAATACATTTGCCTATGCGAATATGAGCTATTACGGATTGGCGACCGACTATGCCGTTGACGCTGCGCGATTGGCGAAAGCGCTCGCCTGTGATCGGGACCTCATCCGCCCGCTATGGCGCCGGTTCGACGCGCGCGCCATGACCTGGCTCGATTACCTCGTCGAGGTCCCCATCGGCCAGGGCGGCTTGATCGTGAGCACGCTGCGTTTTGGCCAAGGCGCCGGTCATCAACCCGGCGACATCAAAGATAACCCCATGGGCGCCTGGTTGCTCACACAGCTCACACGAAGATGCGCACGCAGCAGGTCAAGCTAGCCGGTTCAGGCGTGGATCCAGCAAATCGCGCAAACCATCGCCGAGGAAGTTGAAACCGATGACCGCGGTAAAGATGGCCAATCCGGGGAAGGCTGCTATCCACCACTCGAAGAACTTGTGACGGCCGGCGGCGATCATCGCGCCCCACTCGGGCGTGGGCGGCACAGCGCCCAATCCGACGAACGACAACGATGCCGCGAGCAAAATAGCGTTGCCCATGTCCAGGCTGACTTTGACCAACATCAGCGGGAGCGCGTTCGGCAGGATGTGGACGAACAAAGCCCGTCGCCGCGACGCCCCCAACGCAACTGCAGCGCCGACGAATTCCATCTCGCGCAGGGCAATCACCTGGCTGCGAATCAAACGAGCGTATTCCGGCCACAGTACCAATGCTATCGCCAGGGCCGCATTCAGCAGACCAGGGCCCAACGCTGCCGTGATGGCGATCGCCAGGATCAGCGAAGGGAAGGCCAGCACGGCATCGGCGACGCGCATGACGATCTCGTCTGCAACGCCGCCCAGGTAGCCAGCGACTGCCCCGAGCAGAATGCCGGCCGTGCCGGTCATGGCTACCACCGCCAACGCAACCGGCAGTGAGACGCGCGCCCCGTAGAGCACGCGGCTGAAGATGTCCCGCCCCAACTCGTCGGTGCCAAAGGGATGCTGTGCGCTGGGTGGCTTGAGGCGATTAGTGAGCTTCTGAGCCGTGGGAGAGTATGGGGCAATCAGCGGCGCCAGCAAGGCGATTAGCAACCAGGCCAGAACCAGTATGCTGCCGATGGTCGCTGAGCGATTACGGAACAGGCGATGGGCGCTGCGCTTGAGGGCCGCGAAACGCTCCGCGCGCAATGCCTCGGAAGGCGGGTATGCCGTTGCTACTGCCATGCTACGAGAGCCGGACGCGCGGATTGAGCAGCGCGTACGATACATCCACGACGAAGTTGATGGCGATATAGGCCACGGCCACGAGCAGCGTTACGCCCATGATCGGCGCGAAATCGAGCTTGGCGGCCGATTCGACGGCATAGCGCCCAATGCCCGGCCAGGCGAACACCGTCTCGGTCATCACCGCGCCGGCCATCAAATTGCCGAAAGCCAGGCCGATGGCCGTGATAGCCGGCAGGGATGCGTTGCGCAGCGCGTGGCGCGCCACCACGATGTGCTCGACCAACCCCTTGGCCCGCGCCGTGCGAATGTAGTCCTGCTGCAACACCTCGATCATGGCCGAACGCACGATGCGCGTGATCAGGCTCATGCTGTATGCGCCTAACACCAGCGCCGGGAGCATCAAATGGTGCAGCGCACTGGCCAAGACGTCGCCACGGCCGGCAATCAGGCTATCCACCGTCAACAGGCCGGTGACGGTGGGCGGCAAATCCAGGCGCGCGTTCACGCGACCCGGGCCGGGCATCCACTGTAAACGATAGTAGAACAAAGCCAGCGCCAACAGGCCCAACCAGAACACCGGCACGCACACGCCGATCAGCGAGACGAAGCGCGCCACATGATCCACCCATCGGTCGCGCTTCACCGCAGCGATCACCCCCAGCGGCACGCCGCACAGCACGGCAAGCAGCGTAGCGCTCACCGCAAGCTCCACCGTGGCCGGGAAGTAACGGCCGATGTCCGCTGCTACCGACTGTTGAGTGACGATGGACTCGCCCAGGTCGCCGCGCAGCAGGTTGCCCAGATACGTCAGGTAGCGCTCGTGAGGCGGCTTGTCCAATCCCCAGCGTTCGCGATAGGCCTGCACGATCTGCGGGTTGGCCATCGCGCGCTCGGAGAGCACCATCGCCAACGGGTCTGCCGGGATGAAGTAGGTGATGATGAAGCCGAGCAG
>JAIMBB010000184.1 GCA_023511655.1 Anaerolineae bacterium | reverse complement strand
TCAATTCTTCATTCTCAATTCTTCATTCTCAATTCTTCATTCTCAATTCTTCATTCTCAATTCTTCATTCTCAATTCGAATGAGAGTTAATCTGAAAATCAAGCGCTTCAATCCGGAGACGGACAAAAAGCCCCACTGGGAGCAATACACCGTGGAGGTCGAGCCGACCGATCGCGTGCTCGACGCGCTGCACGAGGTGAAGTGGAACCAGGATGGCACGTTGGCCTTGCGCCGCAGTTGCGCCCACGGCGTATGCGGCAGCGATGCCATGCGCATCAACGGCCGCAACATGCTGGCCTGCAAGGTGCTCATCCAAAACATCGCCCGAGAGGGTGACACGATCACCGTCGAACCGATCCTCGGGCTGCCGGTGGTGAAGGACCTGATCGTGGACATGGAACCGTTCTTCGCCCACTACCGCGCGGTCATGCCCTATCTGGTGAACAACGATCCGCTGCCGGCGGATGGGCGAGAGCGCCGGCAATCGCCCGAGGACCGCGAACGCTACGACGACACGACCAAGTGCATCCTGTGTGCAGCCTGCACCACCAGTTGCCCATCGTTCTGGGCGCGCGGTGAATATGTCGGTCCGGCCGCCATCGTGCAGGCTCACCGCTTCATCTTTGACAGCCGCGACCAGGCGGCCCAAGAGCGGCTGGAGATCCTCAGCACTGCCGACGGCGTGTGGCGCTGTCGCACAGTCTTCAACTGCACCGAGGCCTGCCCGCGCGGCATCCAGGTCACCAAAGCCATCGGCGAAGTGAAAGAAGCACTGCGCACCGGCGTGATCCGTTAGGGATCGCTCATGCAGCAACGCTGACCCATCAGCGATCCCTAACGCACCGAGCGGTTGCGTCGGGCGGGCGCGTGAGACGGGTTGCGCGGGGCCGAATTCACCGCTTCTTCGCGCTGCGCGCAGCCTTCTTCGGCGCTGCCTTTGTCTTCTTGGGCGTCGTCTTCGGCCGCTTCGGGCTGGCCGGCTTATCATCCGCGTTCGAAGCAGGGGAAGCGGCTGCCTCGCTGGATTCCTCGCTCTCCAGGTAACGCATAATGTCGCCCAACGAGAGGATGCCGATCGGGTTGCACATGTCGTCCGGCTCGGCCACCACCACCCGGTGGATGCGATGATCTACGATGATCTTGGCTGCTTCCTTCAGCGACATGTCCGGCGTCACCGTCAGCACGCGGTTGGTCATGATCTCGCCGACGGTGAGTTGATCCCAGGGTTTGACGCCCTCGTGGACGAGCCGGGCAGCCACGATGTCGGTCTCGGAAATGATGCCGGCCAACGCACAATCAAAATCAACGACGACGAGCGACCGCAGCCGCTTTTCGTTCATGATGCGCGCGGCTTCTCGCACGCTGATGGATGAATCGCAACTCACGACGCCTTTGTGCATCGCGTCTCGGACTGTCATGCTTTTCATATTGTTTCCTCCGTGGGGACACAAGTTTAACGCGGTCTCACTCCAGGGCAGGAGCCCGGCGCCGGCGTTTGCGTTCGGCAACACGGCGCTTTTGGCGCAGTCGGGCTTCGACAGCCTGCTGCGAGGGCCGGGTTTTGCGGCGCGGCTTGGCCGGCACCAACGCCTGGCGCAGCAGCCGGACGAAGCGACGTGTTACTTCCTGGCGGTTGCGCAACTGGCTGCGTTCGCCGCGTGCTTCCAGGTGCAGCACGCCCTCGGCGTCAGTGTATGAGCCGAGGCGCGCCATCGCACGCCGGCGTTGCGCCTCGCTCAACGATGGCGAACGCGCCAGGTCGAACGACAACGCGACCGCCGTCTCCGTCTTGTTGACATGCTGACCACCGGGGCCCGACGCGCGCGAGAAGCGATACGTCAATTCGCCGATCGGGATGCGCACTTGCGAATTGATGACCAGGTCGTCCTCGGCCGCCCTCTCATCCATCGTGAACGAACTATACAATCGCCTGCCATGACTTATCGCCTATGCGTTATCCCCGGCGACGGCGTGGGGCGCGAGGTGATCCCTTGCGCCGTCGAAGCGTTGCAGCGCGCGCTGCCCGGCCTGGTTACCGTGGAGGCCGACGCAGGCTGGGACTGCTTTCAACGCACCGGCAATCCGCTGCCCGAGGCCACCGTCGCCAAAATCGCCGAATGCGGCGCGGCCCTGTTCGGGGCGGTCTCCTCGCCGTCGAAGAAGGTCGAAGGCTATCGCAGCCCGATCATCCAGATGCGCCAGCGCTTCGACCTGTATGCGAACCTGCGCCCTACGAAGGGATTGGAGATCGGAGGTTACAGACCGGTCGCTGCGCCTTCAATTTCTGATCCTCAATCCTCTAGTGGCCGACCTGCCGTTGACCTGTTGATCGTGCGCGAGAACACGCAGGGGCTGTATGCCGGCCGCGAGCGCATGCAGGGCGAAGAAGCCATCGCCGAGCGCGTGATCACCCGCGCGGCATCGGAGCGCATCGCGCGCGTGGCGTTCGCGCTGGCCCGCGAGCGTGCACGCCGGCACGTCACCATCGTGCACAAAGCCAATATCCTGCCGATCACCGACGGCGTATTCCGCGATGCGGTGCGCGCAGTCGGCGCAGCTTATCCCGACGTGACGATCGGCGAGATGCTGGTGGACACAGCGGCGATGATGCTGGCGTCGCGACCGGCCGAGTTCGACGTGATTGTGACAACCAACCTGTTCGGCGACATCTTGAGCGACGTGGCCAGCGTGTGGGGGGGCGGCATGGGCGTCGCGCCGGCGTTGAACCTGGGGGACGGCGTCGCTATCGCCGAACCGGTGCATGGCAGCGCGCCAGATATCGCCGGCAAAGGCATTGCCAACCCGTGCGGCGCCATCCTGAGCGCAGCGCTGCTGGCGCGCCACTACTGGCAACTGCCCGATGTCGCCAACCGCATCGAGCAGGCGGTATATGGCGCAATCGAGAGCGGGGTTCGCACGCCGGACCTGGGCGGCCAGGCCACAACGCGCGACGTCACAGCCGAGGTTATGCAGCGCATTTAACGTAGCACCGACGCGGAACCGTGTGCTACGGCTGCTCTAAGCTTGCAGACGTAGAATGTTTTCATGCTGTCCGAGGCGTTTCTACAATCGCTGCGCACCTTGCGGCTGAACGCGCCTCGGCGTCGCATCGGCACGCTGACCGGCGAGCGACGCAGCATGAAGCGCGGCCGCTCCGTGGAGTTTGCCGACTACCGCAATTACACCCCCGGCGACGACCCACGTCGCGTGGACTGGAATATCTACGCTCGCCTGGAACGCCCTTACATCAAACTCTTCGAGGACGAAGAAGACCTGACCACACACATCCTGTTAGACGACAGCCCATCCATGTTCTGGCAGCCGGAAGATGGACCCGACGCGGGCCACCTGGCGCAAAAGTGGATGTGCGCAGCACAGCTCGCGGTCGTGTTGGGGTACATCACCCTGGCCTCCGGCGACAAGATCGTGCTGGAGACCAGCTCCTTCCAACGCTTCGGGCCGAAGCGCGGCGTGGCTTCGGCAGCAGCGCTCATCGCGTTCGTCGAGCGCGTGTCGGCCACCGACAAGCGCAACCTGCGCAGCCCGAATCCGGGCGGGCGACCATCGCTGAATGCCTGGCTGAAGCGCTATGCGCTCGACGCCCGCCCAGGACTGTGCATCCTGATCAGCGACATGTTGGATGAAGGCGGATATGCAGAAGGCTTCAACGCGCTCGGCAACAGCCGCCTGGATGTCAACCTGCTACACACGCTCAGCCCCGATGAACTCGATCCACAGTTCACCGGTGACCTGCGGCTGAAGGACGTGGAGACGACACACCTGCAGGACATGAGCCTGGACGACGCCGTGATCAACCAGTATCGCCAGCGGTTGGTAGCCTGGAGCGAGGAAATTGCTGCCAACGTCCGACGACGCGGCGGCCGCTATCACCTCACCGACACCTCGCTGTCCCTCGAGGAGATCGTGCTGAAGGACCTGAGACGCGCGGAGTGGTTGATCTGAAATGCCACCGGGAATGAAAGATCGGCCATGCGCTTTCTTCGTTCCCGGCGCTCGACGTTCGACTCGCGATGAACTTACTGAACCCGCTCGCTTTTTTATTCGCCCTGCTGGCGGTGCCGATCGTGCTGCTGTATTTACTGCGCTTGCAGCGACGCGAACAGTCGGTGAGCAGCACGCTGCTCTGGCGTCAGGTGACGATGGATCGCGAAGCCAACATGCTGTGGCAGCGACTGCGCCGCAACTTGCTGCTCTTTCTGCAGCTCGCCACGCTGGCGTTTTTCATCTTCGCGCTGGCACGTCCCTACGTCAACCTGCCCGGCGCGGTGAGCGGCCGATCCATCGTCTTGCTCGACGCGTCGGCCTCGATGCAGGCGACCGACGTGAAGCCATCGCGCTTCGAGGCAGCGCGGGCCCACGTGCGCAATGCGATCAACAGCCTGGGGGTGAACGATCGAATGACGTTGATCGTGGTGGACGGGGCGCCACGCGCGCTGAGCACGCTGACCGGCGACAAATCGCAACTGTTCGACGCGCTGGAGTCGGCCCGGCCGTCGCTCGATGCAGCGGACTGGAGCGCGGCGATTGCGCTGGCCGTCGCCACCGGCGCAGGCAACGACGACACCACCACCCTCGTGGTCAGCGACGGCGCAAACGCCGACGACCTGCGCCTGCTCACCGGCAAAGCGCGCTTCATCCCGATAGGCAGCAGCGGCGACAACATCGCCATCTCCACACTGACGCTGCGCCGCACAGTGCGTGGTCTATCGGCCTTTGTGCGGGTGACAAACCACGGGGCGCGCGACGACCGGGTGTTGGTGTCGCTGCGGGCGGATGGCGCGTTAGTTGACGCCCGCACGCTCGATGTGCCGGCCGGCAAATCCGCCGAATGGACGATTGGCAACATCAATCCAAACGTCACCCACGTATATGCTGAGATAGACGAGGCAAAGCACAACGCGCTGGACCTGGACGACGTGGCCCACGCTATCAACGCCACCAACACAACGCGCCGCGCACTGCTGCTCACACGCGGCAACCGCTTCCTCGAACAGGCGCTGGCAACGTTGCCCGGCCTGCGCGTTACGCGCGCGGTGACGGCACCGCTGGGGGTGCAGAACTATGACCTCTATGTGCTGGATAGCATGACCATGCCCCTGCCCGCACAGGCCAATGCGCTGCTGATCGGAGCACAGTCGGTGTTCACCACCAGTGAGGTGTTCAGCAACACTGCATACGTGCGGACGGAATCTCATCCCATTGCGCGCAACGTGGATTGGCGCAACGTGAACGTGCTCGATGCACGCCGGGTAAACGCGCCTGACTGGCTGCGGCCGGTCATCGAAAGCCAGGGTGGCCCGCTGGTGTTGGCCGGCGAAAGTCCAGACGAAGCGTTGCAACGCGTGGTGGTCATCCCCTTCGATCTGCGCCGAAGCGACCTGCCCTTGCAGATCGCCTTCCCGATCCTTATCGCCAACAGCGTGGAGTGGCTGGCGCCGGCTCAGGGGCTGAACGTGCCGCTCAGCGTCAAGCCGGGCGAGGTGATGCCGATGCCCGAAAACACACGCGTGACGCTGCCATCGGGCGAGGAGGTGATCGCCGGCAGGCGCGGCTTTGCGCAGACGAACCAGGTCGGCGTCTATGCCTTCGACACCGGCCGCGCGCAAGGCGCATTCGCGGTGAACTTTAACAACACCAGCGAATCGCGCATCGCCCCCAACCCAGATTTACAAGTGGGAAACGCCGATGCGACGAGCGCACAACCGGCGGCTGTGCCAACCTCGCAGCGCGAATTCTGGCACTGGCTGGCGGTGCTGGCGTTGATCCTGCTGATAGTGGAGTGGTGGATATATCAACAGGGCGTGCCAACCTTCCAGCGCAAAGCCTGACGGACGACGGTTTCAGTTCGTCAGGTTAGCAAGCCGGTCACGCATGACCCATCCGAAGTGCCAACTTGCCCGCCCGGCGTTTGCAGCAGTGCCAGCTTCTTCGTGCGCGGCAGGCGCTTGATGGCGCGTTCGGCCTGCATTGCTTCTCGCCACGTCGCCACCTCGCGTCGCCAGACCATTCGCACCGGGCGACGCGCCCGGGTGTAGCTGCCGCCCCGTCCGGCTTGATGTTGCTTCAGGCGCTTGTCTGCATCTTTGGCGATGCCGGTGTAGAGCGATCCATCAGCACAGCACAGCATGTAAACGAAGGGCATGGCTCCTCGGGGTTACACCTCACCCAACGCGCGACGCGCAACACGCCGCGCAACACGCGATGAGTGTTTCATATTGCGCGTTTCGTCTCCTCAGTGCCTGAAGTGCCTGACGCCGGTAAAGATCATGGCGATCCCTGCTGCGTCGGCGGCAGCGATGACGTCAGCGTCGCGCATGGCGCCGCCGGGCTGAACAATGGCTCTCACCCCTGCCTTGGCCGCTTCGTGAATACCGTCGGGGAAGGGGAAGAAAGCATCGCTCGCCAGCACGGCGTTCCTGGCTTTGCGGCCGGCGCGCTTGGCGGCGATCTTCACACAATCTACCCGATTCGGCTGTCCGCCGCCGATGCCGACGGTAGCCAGCACGCCCTGGCTTTCGTGGGCGATCACGATCGCGTTGCTGCGCACATGCTGACATGCCTTCCAGGCGAATTGCAAGGCGCGCATCTCGTCATCACTTGGCTGCGACTGGGTCACCACCCGCCAGCGGGCCGAAGCTGGATCGCCTCGATCTACCGTCTGGCGCAGGATGCCGCCGGTAATACTGCGGTACTCGTAATCGGGGCCGGCGGTCGCCGCCGGATCTTCTATCTCTAGCAAGCGACAGTTTTTACGGCGGCTCAGCATGTCCTTCGCTTCGTCACTGAAGCCCGGGGCAACGATGCACTCGATAAACAGGTCGCCCATCGCTTCGACCGTTGCGGCGTCCACTTCCCAGTTCGAAGCGATCACGCCGCCGAAGGCCGAGGTGGTGTCGCAGTTAAAGGCAGCGGTGTAGGCCTTATACAACTCATCGGCGCAGGCGATGCCGCACGGGCTGAGGTGCTTGACGATGGCAACGGCCGGTTGGTCGAAGTGCACGACGGCGCGCCAGGCTGCGTCCAGGTCGAGCAGGTTGTTGTAGGAAAGTTCCTTGCCCTGCAACAACCGACCACCGAGCGGGCCGTTACATCCGTTGTTCATGCTGAACAGTGCAGCCTGTTGGTGAGGGTTCTCGCCGTAGCGCAGCTCTTGCACTTTGTGCAGGGTCAGGGTGAAGATCGGGGAGTCATGCGACTGGATGCCGACCAGATAGTCGCGAATAGCAGCATCGTAAGCAGCGGTGTGGGCGAACGCCTTCAACGCCAGCACCTCGCGCGTCTCCAGCGAGACGCCGCCATTGCGGGCAATATCGTTCGCGACCAAATCGTAGTCGCACGGGTCGCAGACCACGGCTACGCGCTCATAGTTTTTTGCAGCCGCCCGGATGAGCGCGACGCCGCCGATGTCTATATGCTCGATCGCATCGCGCAAGGTGACGTACTTCTGGGCGACCGTTTTCTGAAACGGATACAAATTGACCACGACCAGGTCAATCATGCGCGCGTTGATGCGTTCCAGATCGGCGCGGTCTTCGTCCGTGTCGCGAGCCAAAATGCCGGCGTGGATGATGGGGTGCAGCGTCTTCACCCGGCCTTCCAGGATTTCGGGAGAGCCGGTGAGCTGTTCTACGGTGGTCACGGGCAGGCCTGCATGCAGCAGCACCCGCGCGGTCCCGCCGCTGGCGATCAACTCGACGTTGTGTTGATGCAGGCGACGCGCAAAATCGAGCAGGTTAGATTTGTCGGAGACCGACAAGAGGGCTCTCATGGTGCGCGCATTATAAGACTCCCCATCTTTGAGAAGCGTGTTGGGTGGAGCGATGATGCGGCCGAAGCAAGTGTTCCTCCCTCAGCTAGCCCGAATGACGGCCGGCGCGGTGCGGATGTTACATGGGGGAGGCTCAGTAAGTTTTGGGCGTGAAGCCCGGCGAATTCAACACCACCATCAGGTCGTCACCCGTGCCCAGCACGATCAGGCCGCGCTTCTCCGCAAAGGCAACTACGCTGGGGTCTACATACAGCCCGGCAAC
>JAIMBB010000183.1 GCA_023511655.1 Anaerolineae bacterium | reverse complement strand
CTCGGGGACCGAGACCGGCTCCCCGGCGATGGGCGCGGGAGCCGGGGCCCAGGCCACCCCGAGCTCGTCGGAGAAGCGGGAGCGGGTCGTCTCACCGTCGTCCTGCGCGTGGCGATCCCCGATCGTGAGGAGCGCGCGCCGGCGGGCGCGGGCCAGGACCATCCGGAACAGCCGCCGCTCGTCCTCCAGGCGCTCCCGCATCCGCTCGGAGCGCGTCGGGATCCGCTCCAGGACCTCGAGGTCGAACATCGGCTCGGGGCGGGAGAGGCTCGGGAAGTCGCCCTCGGCGGCGCCCACCACGACCACCGTGTCGAACGGGTCGCGAGTTTCTTCGGGCAATACCAACCGCACCCCTTCGCCGGCCGGCTTCAGGCGCACCGGCGCGCCGTCGCGCAGCAATGCCGCTTGCGCCGTCGGCGGCACGCCCGCCACCGGCACCTCGTCGCTCACATAGTTCAGCACGTGCAGGTAGTGCACATCGCCTTTGCGCGTGCTGACCACGTCGGCCGTGGCGGGGATGATGCCTTTGCGCGTGCCATACACCGACTCGCCGTTGGCAGCCAGCCATCTGCCCATCGCGCGCAGGCGCTGCGCGTGCACCGGCAGGATTTCTCCTTCGGCGGTCGGCCCGACGTTGAGCAAGTAGTTGCCGCCGCATGCAGCGCTGCGCACGAGTTTGTGGATGAGCGTGCGGGTGCTTTTGTGGTTGTCGTCATCGGCGTGATAGCCCCAGTGATCGTTGATCGTCATGCATACCTCGATCGGCAAGTCGAAGATGCGCGTCTCGTTGAAGCCGGTCGTGTTCTCGCCGGGCAGGTCTTGCTCGAAGCCCTGCACATCTTCGCCGGGCAGCGGCTGATCGTGTCGGTTGTTGTGGATCACCGCGTCCGGCTGCAGGGTGTGAATCATGTCGTAGAGCTTTTCGTACTCGAACGAGCCCCCGGGCGCGAAGTAGGCGTTGCTCTCGTCAATCTTGTGATGCGGCCAGTCGCCGTCGAACCACAGGCAAGCGATTGGGCCGAAGTTGGTGCACAGCTCGCGCACCTGGCCGTGCAGAAAGGCGATGTAATCGCTCCAGGCCAGGCCGCTCTCTTGGCGAAAGCGATAGGCCGGATGATGCCAATCGAGCAGCGAGGAGTAGAAGCCGAGCTTGACGTCGCCTCGCCGGGCGCAGGCGTTCGCCAGCTCGGCCAGTGGATCGCGCTTGAAGGGCGTGTTGGTGACCTTGTAATCGCTGAGGGCAGTGTCGTACATGCTGAAGCCGTCGTGGTGCCGACTGGTGATGACCATGTACTTCTGGCCAGCGTCGGCAGCGATGCGCACCCACTCATCGGCATTGAACCGCGTCGGGTTGAAGCGCTGCATCAGCTTCTCGTATTCCGGCACGGGGATGCGCTCGATGTGCATCACCCATTCCTGCCGGCCGAGGATCGAATACAACCCCCAGTGGATGAACATGCCGAACCGGGCGTCCTGGAACCATTCGCGACCTTGCGGTGAAGCTTGCTTGATAGTCATGACGTGGATTATGCGCGAGGGCCGGCGCGGGTGCACGACGCCTGGCTGCGCGCCCCACCCGCCTCACTGCCCCACGTAAGGCACATAGATCGAATGCGCCGTATCCACGATCAGCAGCCGGACCGGCACGGTGACGGACGGCAGGCCGGTGGCCGCGATGATGACCGCGCCCTCGTGCAGGCCGACCCCCAGGCCGGATGGATCCGCGCTCACCCTCACCGCAGTGCCAACCTTCTCCACCCGCAACCACGGCGCATCGCCGCTGGCCTGCCAGTCGGAGGACGCACAACCCTGCGACACGTTCAGCATCGCGGGCGAAGGCGGGCCGACGCCGCGAGTGGTTACAAAGGTCAGCGTCGCTGGCGTGACGGCCAGTGCGGGCGGCACGGTGGCAGCCTCCGCGATGGCCGAGGGGCGAGTGCCATCTGTGTAGCGAACCCAGACGCCTTGCCCGCGATAGTTTCCCCCCGGCACCGTCCACGTCATCGTCGGGCTCACCGGCTGTGGCACGCTGAAGATGGAGACGGCGTCCACGAACACGTCCGCCGCGCCGCTGCGCCAAAATTGAAAGACCAGGAAAGCGTGATTGGGGTTGGAGTGGAACGTGAAGTTCACGGCGAATTCCTGATACTGGCCGGGCGCGGCGAAATCAACCCCGCGCAGGCTAAGCGGGCCGTACTCCGTGCCGCCGCCTTTCACGGTGATGCGCGCTACTTCCCCGCCGGAGGTGTTGTCGCTCACCTTCATCCGGAAGTAGGCCACCATCGGCACATCTTTGATGAAGCTCGTGTCCCACACCCAGGCCGACGATTCGCCGGCTCCGGGGAACAGCCGATAGGCCGTGCCGCCCCAGGCCGATGGGGCATTGACGCGCTCGCCGTTGCCCCACAGCTTGCCGAACGTGACATAGGTGTCGTCGGCCAGCCATCCCAGGCTGAATTGCACCATCGGCAGCCCGCCCCCATCCAGGCCATAGAGCGTCACCTCTGGGCGGGTGGTGCTCAATTGCGCGTCGCCGAGTTCGTTCAACGGAACGTTCGCGCCGAGGTAAATGGTGTCGCTCACCGTCAGGGTACGGCTGAAAGCATCGCGCGTTTTGACGTAGACCGAGCGCCAGCCCTCGCCACCCTGGAGCGTCCATGTCTTGTGGGCAGCGTATGGTTCCCAGGTTGCCCCCGTCAGGCAAGGGTCGTGGCCGACCATCATCTGCGTCGCCGCGCCGAGCCCGGCGAAACCGCTCTGAGCCGCGCGGTCATACACATACAAATTGACGGCCGGCGACGTGGTGGAGATGGCCTCGTGTTCGATGATGACGGGCGCGTATACCGGATCGGTGCCGAAGTCCTGAGTGACGTAGCCGCGACCGTCGCCGGCGCGCCGATAGTAGCCCAGGCCGACCTCGCGGGAATTCGGGTCGAGCAAATTGCCACGATGGCCGGGGCTGTTCATCCATCCCGGGATGGCGTGGTCAGGGGTGACGTAGCCGCAAAAGGCATTCTCCGCGCCGGCGGCGCCCAAATACCCAAACGCGCGGGCACGGTAATCGGGCCATTTGCCGTTCGTGTCCTGGTGTCCGCAGAACCCCGGCGGGCGGTTTTCGGTCGAGTCCCATGAATACCAGCGCGCCGCATGGGTCAACTGGCGGTTCCAGCGCAGCGGCGGCACACCATGGTCCCGCCGCGCCAGGTTGCCCAGGTAGACCGTGCGCGCCTCATCGAGCAGCAACGCCGGCGTCTGTATGGTGGGGTCGAAGCCGCCCTGGGCGCGGGCCGGCAAGACCGAAGCAACCAAAACGACGAACAGGATCAACACGCGCGGCCTGCGCCATGGGCAGCACAGCCACCTTGCGATGAAATCAGCAACGCGTGCCATACCGGATCGGTCCCAGGAGTCCCCCTTTGCAAAGTTGTCCTCGGCCAGTGTCGCCCGGCGACGGCGATGCTGCTCGACGCACAGACAGCGCTTCCCCGCGCCGTCAAGCGGAGAGCAATCGTTGGGTCGCGCGTCAGGCTTTTGGCGGGTCCCGCTCGCTCAGGCAATCGCCCGGCCGATGCGCTCACGGCACACGCAGAACGGCCGACAACATCCCGATCAACGGCGGCCCGAGCACAAGGATGCCCACGACCACGGCGCACAGCGCCGTCAGGAACACCGCCCCGGCTGCGCAGTCCTTTGCCACCTTGGCCAGAGCGTGGAACTCCGGCGAGACGTGATCCACAACGGCTTCGAGCGCTGTGTTCATCAGTTCGGCCTGGAACACCAACCCCGTCACCACGGCCAGGATCGCCCACTGTCCCGGCGACAGGCCTATCGCCAGGCCGACGATGACCACGGCCAGAGTGACGCCGCAGTGCACTTTGAAGTTGCGCTGCGTGCGAAAGGCATACACGATGCCCTGGAAGGCGAAGCGAAAGGAGGCGAGCAGGCTGGGCGACTTCATCGAAAATCAGCAGGCGGAGACGGGAGGTGGCGATCGGAGACGATCACTCTGCAAACTCTACTCGACGTGACAAATCAATCCTTTCAAATATTCTGCTTCGGGGAAGCTGAGCAGCACAGGATGGTCGCTGGCTTGCGTCAATCGCTCGATCACCCGCGCCTCACGGCCAGCTTCCAGCGCAGCACTGAAGACGATCTTCTGGAACAGAGCTGCGTCTACAACGCCGCTGCATGAGAAGGTGGCCAGAATGCCGCCCGGCCGCACCACGCCCATGCCGACGCGGTTGAGATCTTTGTAGGCGCGGGCAGCGCGATCCACCTGGCCGGGGTGATGGGCGAACTTGGGCGGGTCGAGGATGACCACG
Organism: Anaerolineae bacterium; assembly: GCA_023511655.1. Classification (GTDB taxonomy): domain Bacteria; phylum Chloroflexota; class Anaerolineae; order J036; family Brachytrichaceae; genus JAAFGM01. The sequence continues at coordinate 3,780 of JAIMBB010000183.1, read as the reverse complement.
TCGAACCGATCATCGCCGGCGCGCAGGTCGCGCAACAAGGCAAAGACATCGGCCTCGATGCACTCGTAGCGCTGACCCGGTTGCGCCCCACTGTTCAGCAGCAGGTTCCGCTCGGCCAGCGCCAGGGCATCCGCGCTGGAATCCACATTCACCACCCGCGTCGCCCCGCCGGCCAGCGCGTGCAGGCCAAAGCCGCCGGTGTACGAAAAGGCGTTCAACACCGCCGCGCCTTTGCAATAGGCTGCCACCCTGGCGCGGTTCTCGCGCTGGTCGAGGTAGAAGCCGGTCTTTTGACCGCCGGCCAGGTTGACCAGGAAGCGCAAGCCGCGCTCATGGATCTCGACCGGTTCGGCCGGCCCCTGACCGGCCAGCGCATCGCACACGGCGCGGGGCACTGTTCCGCCGAACTCGTGCTTGAGGCGTTCGTCATCTGCGCGTTGCACGACTTCCTTCGGCGCGACGCACCCGACCAGCGCATCCACCAGGGCCGGCAAGGCGCGCCAGGCCAGGAGCGTCGAGATTTCGACGACCAGATGGCCGGCGTAGTCGTCGGCGATCACCCCCGGCAATCCGTCACTCTCGCCGAAAATCCAGCGAACTGCGTCGGTGTGCTGGAGGGCCGGGTCGCGCCGGCGCCGTTCGACGGCCGCCTGCACACGCCGACGCCAGAAGGCCTCGTCTATCGCTTCGTCGCGCTCCCAGGTGAGCAGGCGGACGACGATTTGCGCCTGCTGGTTAATGACGCCGCGCGCCAGCCATTCACCCTTGTTGTCCGCCACGTCAACCACATCGCCGTCGCGGGGTCGGCCATCAATCGCCTTGACGGCGCCGGCGAACAGGCGCGGGTGACGCTGGCGCACGGACCGATCGCGCCCCGACTTGAGGATGACGGTCGCGGTGGGCTGCATGGCACGAAGCGCGATGCCGGCAGAAATGCGTCGGCGGATGCGACCTCAGTCGCCAATGCCGCCGATCGCCCGCAGCGCGCTAGCGGTGCGCTAGCGAATGACGAACGACAACACGATCATCATGGCAATCAGAGCGATGAAGATGATGGCCGTGAGTCGCAGGTCGCCGAGCACCTCGCCGTACTCGCGGCGCAGATTCACGCTCGCCGGCGCCGCCGTCGTGGCGAAGTTGCGCGCCGCCCCGGTCACAGCCGGTCTGCCGGTCGCCTCGCCGGTTGCGGCAGGCGGTTGTGCTGGTTTTGGTGCCGGGATGTTGAACGCTTCCGGCGGCAAATTGGGAGTTCTTCCCCGACGTGATTTCTTCGACATAGGCTCCTTTCGTTCTCGTCAATGGGCAATCTTCGTTCCTACAGCAAACACCTCGCGCTGGAAGAACCAGGCGAACGGCACCCAATTGAAGGCGATATGACGCAGCGCGGTCATCACCGTGCCTTCGCTGCGGTTCTGAGGCGGCGTATCCAGCCAGACCCGGACGCCCTTGAAGCCGGCGCGCACCAGATACCGGCGCAGGCGCAGGATATCTTGTTCGTTGACGTGCACCTCAGTATTGACGGCCACGTTCAAGGCGCGCGGGTTCTTGGGATAGTTCCTGCCCTGCCCCATCACCATGCGCACGGTGCGCACCACCGGATAGGCGTAAGCGTCGTACCAGCGGTTCGGCGCTGTGTGGACTACGATCTGCCCGGACGGCTTGAGCACGCGCCACACCTCGCCCAGGCAGGCATCCAGCTCCCACGGCTGCAGGTGCTCGACCACATCGAACATCAACACGCGGTCGAAGCAGGCATCGGTGAAAGGCAGGTGCCTGGCATTGGCGCGGGCGATGCCGTACGTGCCGCTCTCGTTCTGCATGATGCGTTGGGTCAACCGCACCGCCGCACGGGAGTAATCAATGCCGAACGATCGGGCGCCGATCCGCGCCACGTGTCGCACGATCTCGCCGCGACCACACCCCAGGTCGAGCACGCTCATGCCCGGCGCTACCGACGCAAACTCGAAGGCCTGACGCAGGCGGCGCGAGAGATGTTCCCCCTCGGTCTTCAAAAACTCGTCGTAGCCCTCGCAGGCCGTGAGGAAATAGGTCTCGTCGTACAACTCGGATGGCAACGGTGCCTGGCGTGCCTGGGATCGCGAATCGCTATCGCTCATCGTCAAACGCCGCGAAGTATATCAATCGGGTCAGTGGCCAGGAGGGACTGGAGGTCAGGAGCGATCAACCGCCGGTCATTTGCCCTCCGCCGGGATTGCTACCCCTGCGATGCGCGTGAAGACCTCCGCCGTTTGGGCAGCGATGTGGTCCCACCGAAAGCGGCGGCTGAGGGCCAGCGCGCCGGCTTGTAGCTGCGCCCGCAGCGCATCATCGCGGATCAGGCGCTCGATCGCGCCGGCCAGGGCGCAGGCATCATCGGGCGACACGAGCAGGGCGTTGCCTCCGTCCACCAGCTCGGGCAGCGTCACGCGTGGGGTGGTGGTGACGATGGCGCAACCGTGCGCCAACGCTGCCATCAAGGTGCCGCGGCGAAAGGATGCACCATCACGATACGGCAACGCCACGCACGCGCACACCGCGAACGCCTCGCTCACCGCGCGTTCGTCGAGAAAGCCGGTGAGGTGGACGCGCTCGCTCACACCCAGCTCCACAGCCAGCCGCTGAAGCCGCGCGGCATACACCAGATTGGTGGGGTCGCTGTCGCCGGTTTGCCCGCCGATGTGCAGCAAGCCGACGTGCAGCCCACGCCGGCACAGTTCGCTCAACGCACGGATCAGCGTCTCACCGCCTTTGCTCTCGTTCATGAAGCCGAAGTAGCCGATCAACGCCCTGTCATCGGCGATGCCGTTGGCGCGCCTCCAGGCAGCGCAATCGAATCCGGCCAGGGACGGCGGGACGATGTTGCTGCCGATGGGGATCATGCTTACCTCGCGCACGCCCTCGCGCATCAGCGTATCGCGATCTTCCACGTTGGTGGTGATGCAGGCGGACGCGCCCTTGGCCATGGCCACGATGGACTTCCAGCGCAAAAAGCCGGCCTTGGGGAAGAGGTAGGGCACGCGCAAGTCGTGAAAGGTGACTACGGTGGGCGTGCGTTTGGCCAGCGCACCGGGCAGCAGGTTGATGGCCGGGTGCATCTGGTAAGCCGCGGCCTGATATTGCAGGTTCAACACGTCCGGCCGAAACAGCCGGTTGAACCCCTCGATGCGGCGGCGAGTCTCCCAGTTCCAGGCGGTGACCAGCCGATGCACATGGACGCCGTCCTCGTGCGCAGTGGCCGGCGCGCCGGCCACGAAACGGGTGAGCACGTGCGGCTCGTGCCCAAGCTCGGCCAGCGCCAGCGCCAGCCGGCGCGTATAGTCGCCCAGGCCTCCTTGCAGGGGTGGGTACTCACCGGCGATCAAGCCAATGCGCATGGCCTGAATGGTACACGCTCACCATGCAGGTTGCGGGAGTGGAGCGCGCCTTGCTCTGCCTGGTCTCCCTCTCGTGATAAGGCGTTCGGGCTGACTTCTCGGGCAATACGCAGGTCGTTACGGCAGCCAGTTGGTTTCAACTCTTTCGGGAGTTAGTCCCTCGCTAACCCTATTTCTCCACCTTGTGTGCAGCCACCAGCTCGCCACCCTCCCGGCCGGGAAATTAATGGTTATTCTGTTGCTCTGGTACCTGTTAACACACACGTCATGCGGGCCGCAGTCATTGTTCACCCCCGGCGCGGTCACATTATTACCCGGCAAACCGTCATCTAGGGCTGGCTCAATCAAATGGGACGCCAATAATCGAGGCAGCCTGATGTAAGCTGACGCTGAGCGCCGTCCGCGC
>JAIMBB010000182.1 GCA_023511655.1 Anaerolineae bacterium | reverse complement strand
TAGGCGCTAAAACGGACTCTGTTCCATGCGCGAATCAAGTTGGCATTTCACTCGCTATTCAGAGGGTAGGCAGTTACTTTATGAGACAATTCCCGGCCGAGGTAACACGCATGTCCAGTGATCGAGTCCCGCCTGCCCTTCGCACATCCCGTCGTCCCGTTCGCGCGCTCGCCGGGTTGATGGCATTCGCCCTCGTGGCCGCGGCCTGCTCCACCGCCGGGCCGGAGCCGACCGCGACCCCCCCGCCGCCCACGGTCGTCACGGCGGCCCCCGTCGGCGAAGCTACGCCCATGAGCGTGCTCGCGCCGGCCGAACCGACCGCGCTCCCCATCGCGCCCACCGCTGCGCCAGAAGCCGAAGCGGCGCAGCCGCAGGCCACGCCGACCACCACAACCGCGCCTGCGACAAGACCTGCTGTGACAACCGCCGGCACCTTTGAGGAGAACAACGCGCTGTGCGAGCGTTTCATCGGCGAGAAAATCCCAGAGGGGCTGAGCCGCTACTTGCGCTGCGGGACATTCACCGTGCCCGAGCTGCACGCCGAACCAGACGGCAACCAGATCAAGCTGCCGGTGGTCGTGATCAAATCGGCCAGCCCGAATCCGGCGTCCGATCCGCTGGTCATGTTGCAGGGCGGGCCGGGCGGCTCGGCCATTCGCGAATTCTTCAGCACGATCGTGCGCTCCGGCTTCTCGCCCGGCGACGACCGCGACATCATTCTGGTGGATCAGCGCGGCTCGTTACTGGCCCAACCGGCCCTAACCTGTCCGGAATATCGCGAGACTGCCATCCGGCACATCCAAAGCGGCCTGATGGGCGAAGCCGCCGAGCAGGAGCGGCTGGCTGCGAATGCCGCCTGTCGCGAACGACTGGCCGGCGCAGGCATCAACCTGGCTGCTTACAACAGCGTCGAGAACGCCGCCGACATCGCCGCCCTGCCGCGCGCGTTGGGTTATGTGGACTACAACCTGTACGGCAAATCATACGGTGGATTGCTCGCCCAGCACATCGTGGCGCTCTACCCGCGCGGCGTGCGCAGCGTCATCCTGGATGGTGCCATCCCGCGGGCCGGCAAATTTGCGCTCAGGCGCAATGCGAATTTTCAGCAGGCCCTGCAGAAGGTGGCCGATGCCTGCGCGGCCAACGAGCTGTGCGACAACGACTACCCCGACATCCAGAACCGTTTCATCGCGCTGGTGAACGCGCTGAACGCTTCCCCCGCGCCGATGACGATCACCACACGGTCGCTCACCGAAGTCATCACGTTGAACGCGCCGCTCACTGGCGAGGCATTGTTGAGCACGATCTACACCATGATGTACGACTCGTACGGCATCAGCCGGCTGCCGCGCCTGGTGGATCTGGTGGAGAAAGGGGACCTGGACTACCTGACGCGCCTGCGCGAGCGCTTCGAGCTGCAGGTGTTGAACGAGACCACCATCGGCATGTTCAACTCGATCTTCTGCTCGGAAGAGGCAAACTTCACCGAAGATGAGGCAAAGGCAGCCGATGCCGACCTGCGTCCCGAATTACAGGTCTTTCGCTCGGCGCGCGAGATCCTGGCCACATGCAAACAATGGAACGTGCCGCTGCTCGGCGACGACGTCCATACTGCAGCGCAGAGTGACATCCCCGTGTTGGTGTTGAACGGCGAATTCGATCCGTTGACGCCGCCCGAGTTCGGCGCACAGGCCGCAGCCGGCTTCTCCAACGCCACGCAGGTGCTCTTCAGATACAAAGGACACGGCCAGGCACCGGGCAACGCGTGCGCGGCCAGCTTGATCGCCAACTTTCTCAACGCGCCGGCAGCACAACTGGACGCCAAATGCGCCCTTGGTAGCCAGCCGATCGAGTTCAGCACGACCAGCGTCCAGTTGACCGAATTTACCGATCCGCTCGCCGGCGTCGGCGGCAAGCGGCCGATCGGTTGGATCGAAATCAGCCCCGGGGTATTCGGCGATGACGTGTCGGTCGCCGCCATCCAGTTCGAACACCAGGCGGTGCCCAACCCCGTCGCCCTGCGACGCCAGTTGGAGACCGGCCGATTCCGGCGCACCGAAACGCGCACGATCGGCGAGGTGAACTGGCAGTTCTTCAGCAGCAGTTCGGGCGACGGCCGGCTGTTGCGGGACATCGCCGTCGGCAACGATGGCCGCTTCATCGTGCAACTGATCAGCGCTGATCCCAATCAGCGCGAAAGGCTCTACCGGGAAGTTTTGGTGCCGGCCGTCGAATCGTTCATCGCCATCCAGGCCCCCGCCCAAACCATCGTGATCGAGACGCCGCAGCAAGACAACGAGGTCACCAGCCCCGCGCCGGTGAGCGGCTACACCAGCCGGACGCCGTTCGAGAACAACCTGGTCTATCGCGTCTACAACAGCGCCGGCCTGATCATCAGCGAAGGCCCGATCACCGTGAAGGGAAGCCTGGGGGGGCCGGGCACGTTCGCGACCACCCTGCCCTTCACCGTGACGCAGCGCGAAGCCGGGCGCATCGAAGTCGTGGACATTGACGTCGCCACCGGCCAGCCATTCGCCACCGCAGCGGTCAGCGTAACGCTCGTGCCGGTCAACCTGGAGGGTCAGCCCCCTGTCTTTTTGATCACGATTGACACGCCCGCGCCGAACGCCACGCTCACCAGCCCGGCGCGCGTGATGGGCAGCATCTCGCTCACGCCGTTCGAGAACAACCTGGTGTATCGCGTCCTGGATGCCAGCGGCGCGCAGGTCGGCAACGGACCGATCAGCGTAGTCGGAGAACTCGGCCGGCCGGGGACGTTCGACGCGACCATCGTCTTCACGCCGACTCAGGGTGGGCGCGGCCGCCTGGTGATCGAAGCGCCCAACGAAGCCGGCGGCCTACCTTTCGCCACCTCGGCGGTAGATGTGTTGCTGGAGGCGCCCGCAGCAGCAAGCGAAACAATCACGACGACCGGCGTCATCACCCAAGCCGCACCGGCGACGCTCGACCCGGACAAGTTCAGCCTGAATCCGGCCGGCCTCGCGCGCCGGGTGACGAAGGAAGTGCGACCAGGCATCCCGTTCAACCCGAACGAACCACCGCAGTTGAACGGCTGGCCGCCGCATTTGCGCTTCCGCTTCGACGACGACCGGCCGGCAGACGATTACTTCGCCCCGCGACAACGTCAGTTGCTCATCTTCCCGGTGGCCGAATACCGCGCCCAGTTCACTGGCGACGAACTGGCGGAGTTCGATGCGATGATCGCCAGTTTGAAAGCCATGTTGGAGTCGCGGCCGGGAACGATCACCGAGACGATCACCGTGCTGCCGACGATCGGCGCCAGCCAGGTGCTGCGCAGCCAGATCGGGTATCTGGATTTCGATGGCGGATCGTGTGTGCGCTTCATCACGGCCTATCGCCAGGATGTGGGGGCGATCACCGACGCCGATACGTTCTACACTTGCCAGGGCTTGAGCGACAACGGCAGATATTTCGTGTCATTCGTGTATCCGGTGTCGTCCACAGCGCTGCCGGCCAGCGCCCGGCGCGTCACCCGCGCCGAGCTGGCGCGCATCGAAAAGGACCCCGAGGGCTATCTGCGACGCGTCGAGGCGGCGCTGAATCGTTTGACCTCGCGCGGCTTCAGGCCCTCCCTGGCCCAGCTCGACACGGTAATGAAATCGCTGAAGATCGCGCCGTAGCTTACAGGGATCGCTCTCCGGCAGCGATCCCTCTTCGTTCAACATCGGCTCATGAGCAACTGGGGGCGAAACGTCTGCGATGCCACCCTCACGGCGCCGGCGTCGGCCCGGCGAATACGGTCACCTGAACCGAGTTGTCGTACTGTCGGCCGTCCACACCCGTCACGCGCAGGATATAGGTGGCACTCTGGTTGGGGCATACCCTGATGTCTCCGTTCGGGCCGACCACGGTAGTGGAATTGGTCGAGGAGTCCATCAGCATGATGGCGTTGAACTGACCGGAGACCTGCCAGCGCAAATTGGTGCATTGCCCCTGCGCCAGGCTGGCGTTATCGGCGTAGAAGTTCACGTTCGGCGCCGGCGCGCCACCGGCGATGCTGACGGTGACGAAGTAATCCCGCGAGACGCCATCGTTGCCGATCACCTGTAGACGGTAGGTTGACGTGTTGAGCGGGCAGACTTGGCGCGAGTCGTTGCCGCCCACACCCTGCTGATTGCTGCCGTCCCAGAAGAACACCGCGCGCACGTTGCTCACGTTCCAACGCAAGGTGGTGCAACCACCGAGGTTGACGGAATAGGCATCGGCGCGGAAGTTGGGATCGCTCGGCTGGGGTGGATTGACGTTGACGGTGACGGACTGCTGATAAGTCGAGCCGTCGCGGCGCTGCACGAGCAAGGTGTATACCGTGGTGGTCGTAGGGCACACCGTGCGCGAATCCACCCCGCCCACGCCTTGTTGATACCCGCCGCTGATCAGCCATACGCCGGCGACTTCGGTGATGTTCCAACTCAAGGTGCTGCACTGGGGCGGGGTGATGACCGTGGGGCTGGCAACGAAGCTGGTTGGAAGGGGGATGGGCGTGGGGCCAGGCGGCAGCGGCGGATTCGGCACGACGGGCACGTTCTGCATGCACGAGGTCTGCACGATCTGGCCGAATACCCACCCTTCGCGGCCGTTGAAGATGACGCGGTACCACGAGTTATCGCTCAAGCGGCCGGTGACCTGCGCGGTCTGGCCGGCGAACAGCGCGCCAATGGGCGGCTCGAACTGGGTGCTGGGGCCGGAGCGCACGTTCACCTGTGAATAGGCGATGACGGTCGGCACACAACCCTGCGGCTGCTCCAGCGCTGTGGCCGAGGTGGACGGTTGCGTCCAGATGAGCAACGCGGCCGGCAGCATGAGCGAAAGCACCAGGCCGGCGAGCAGGGTCAAGCGTGCAAAGTTGCGCGAGGGCGAAACGGACGACGGCTTGCGATTTGAATCGTTCACTAGGACTCCCACAAGGGTTATTCAGATACCAGGAAACGTTGGGAATTGTAATGCCGTACCGCTTTCGTATAATCACGTCCGTCGCGTCCCCTGTTTTTGAACGCAATCGGGGGAGGCAGTTTTCGATTCCGGAGGCAGGTGCGTTGTCCGATTTCGCAGTTGAAATGCGAGACGTGAGCAAGGTTTTCGGCGACGTCGTCGCCGTGGATCATGTCTCGATGGGCATTCGCCAAAAAGAGTTCTTCGCTTTGCTCGGGCCATCGGGATGTGGCAAGACCACCTCGCTGCGCATGATCGCCGGCTTCGAGCGCCCCACCAGCGGCGAAATCTACATAGACGGGAAGGCAATGGGCAGCACCCCTCCCTTCCACCGCAACGTCAACACCGTCTTTCAATCGTACGCGCTCTTTCCTCACATGACCGTCGAGCAGAACGTCGGCTTCGGCCTGGAGATGAAGGGCGTCAGCAGGAGCGAGATCGTGCGGCGGGTGGGCGAAGCGCTGGAGCTGGTGAGATTGCCGCAACTGGCCAAGCGCTATCCCAGGCAGATGTCCGGCGGTCAGCAGCAGCGCGTGGCGCTGGCGCGCGCCCTGGTGAACCGGCCGAAGGTGCTCCTGCTCGACGAGCCGCTCGGTGCCCTGGATGCCAAGCTGCGCAAGGAGATGCAGATCGAGTTGAAGACGCTCCAGCGCGAAGTCGGCATTACCTTCGTCTTCGTCACGCACGACCAGGAGGAAGCGCTGACCATGAGCGATCGCATAGCCGTGTTCTCGAAAGGCAAAGTGTTGCAGATCGGCACGCCGCTGGAGATCTACGAACGCCCCACCACCCGCTTCGTAGCCGATTTCATCGGCGAAACCAACTTCTTGGAAGGCAAGGTGAAAGAGGTAAACGGGGAGTTTGCCCGCGTGGTCGTCAATGGCGATCGCAGCTTTGTGGGCCGCGCTATGGAGGGCGTGCGGCCGGGGATAGACGCGACGGTCTCCGTCCGCCCGGAGAAAGTGCAACTGATCGAACAACCCGACGGCAGCCCGAACTGCTACGAGGTACAGGTGCATTCCATCGCCTACGTCGGCTCGGACACCCGCGTGCTCGTGTTGCTCGGCTCTAACCAACTTGGGGTATGGGAGCAGAACACCGTCAGCACGCTCGATCCGAACTACTTCTTCAAGCCTGGCGAGAAAGCCTGGTTGACGTTCAGGCCGGAGAATGCACTCGTGCTGGCCCAATGAGGCAATGCGCTGACGCTCAGCGCCGAGGGACCGATTGACATGATCCAGACCTTTCGCGAACGCCGTTCCCTGCGCATCGCCGGGCTGATGGGGCCCGGAGCATTCTGGCTGGTCGTGTTCTTTCTCATCCCACTGCTGATCATGGCCGTGATCAGCTTCCTGTCGCGCGATCAGTTCGGCTTTCCTGCGCCGCCCTTCACATTGCAGAACTACCAGGACATCGTCAAAGACATCCGCTTCAATCCGTCCATCTCACTGGAAGGCGGCCTGACGGTGCGATTGTTCGACGGCCTGTACCTGGAGCTATTTTGGCGCTCGATCTGGCTGTCGCTGGTCAGCACCATCATCACCCTGCTGATCGCTTTCCCGGTCGCGCTGTTCATGTCGCGCCTGTCGCGACGCTATCGCAACCTGGCGCTGTTCCTGGTGATGATCCCGTTCTGGACGAACTTCCTGGTGCGCACATATGCGCTGCAGTTCATACTGCGCGGCAACGGGCCGATCAACACCCTGCTGCGTGCGTTGGGGCTGGAGCCACTCGACCTGCTCTTCACGCCGACTGCGGTCATGATTGGCCTGGTGTATGGCAACCTGCCATTCATGATTCTGCCGCTCTACACCTCGTTGGAGAAGTTCGACTGGACGATGATCGAAGCCGCCAACGACCTGGGAGCGAATACTCTGCGCGCCTTCCAGCGGGTGATGCTGCCGCTGATATCGCCCGGCCTGGTGGCCGGTTCGATTCTCACGTTCGTCCCCGCCATCGGCTCGTACATCACGGTCGAGCTGATGGGCGGCGGGCGCACCAACATGATCGGCTACGCCATCGCTCAACAGTTCAGCGCCAGCGTGAACTGGCCGTTTGGATCGGCGATGTCGTTGTTGATGATGATCATCGTCACCATCGCCGCCGTACTTTACTTCCGCAGCGGACGCGGCGAACAGCGCGCTGTGTTGTAAACGAGTGACCAAGACATGGCATCCGATTCAACCGTCATCCTCATCGGCGAACGCAGCGAGATCAAGCCGCGTCCGCGCGGCGAGGCGCGCCGCCTCAGCCTCGGCCGCTTCGCGTTGGTCACCATTACCTTGTTCACGTTCGCGTTTCTATATGTGCCGATTGCGGTGTTGATCATTTTCTCGTTCAACAGCGCGCGGACGGGCGCCACCTGGCAGAGCTTCACCTTGCAATGGTATGAACGCGTGTTCAGCAACGCGCGCATCCTGGAGGCCGCTGCCAACAGCCTGATCGTGGCAGTCCTGTCCACCCTGGGCGCGGTGGTGATCGGCACGCTGATGGCGATGGCGATGGAGCGCTATCGCTTCCGCGGTAAGGCTGCCTGGGATGGGTTGCTCTACCTGCCGGTGATCGTGCCGGAAATCGTGATGGGCATCTCGCTGTTGATCTTCTTCGCCGCCGTCAACCTCAGCCGCGGCGTGATCACACTGGTGATCTCGCACATCGCCTTCTGCATGCCGTTCGTCTATCTCACCATGCGCGCACGGCTGGCTGACTTCGACCGTTCGGTGGAGGAGGCAGCTCAAGATCTGGGCGCCAATGAGTGGATCACCTTCCGGCGCATCACCCTGCCTTTGCTCATGCCCGGCATCATCAGCAGCGCCCTGCTGGCCTTCACCCTATCGCTCGACGATTTCGTGATCTCGTTCTTCGTCACCGGCGTCGGTTCACAGACGTTGCCGGTGTATATCTGGGGACAGATCCGCAAAGGCATCACCCCGGAGATCAACGCCATCTCCGCGTTGATGTTGGTGCTGTCTATCATCCTGGTCGTGGTCACGCAACTCATCCAGCGTCGTCAGAAGACATGAACGGGTGCGTTCACGCACAGGGGCATTTTCTTGTAGGGGCAGGCCTGTGCACCTGCCTGCGTTTGGTGTGTATGGGCGGGCGGCCACGCAGGGCCGCCCCTACATCACCC
>JAIMBB010000181.1 GCA_023511655.1 Anaerolineae bacterium | reverse complement strand
CCGCAGGTTTTTGCTGGCTGTCACGACTTGGATGAGCAGCCTGCGGGAGGTTCTTGCCCCTATTGGTGAACGCACCCAATCGGCGAGCCGTTTGACGACGCAGCGGCGGCGATGCCCAAATATGGCGCCGGGTCGAGCAACACGGCCGGCGTTATCTCGGCGGGGAAGGCGCCGTCGTCCATTGCCCGCACCAGCGCAAAACGCAGGTGTACCCACATCGGAAAGTTCGGCCGGCCGCTCCACGAGCCTTGATGTCCGATCAGGTCACCGGCTCTCACCGGCATGTTCATCGTGCCGGGCGGAAAGTCGGCTGCCACGAACGACTCGACGCCGGTCGGCCCGGCCATATGCGCGTAGTATGTCCACACCTTGCGGCCGGGATTGAGCGGATCGTCATGCTGAATGGCGACCGCGTCGGCCCAATCGTTGCGCCGGACCAGCAAACCATCGGCTACCGCGCGCACCGGCAACTTGCCGGCGTTGCCGCGCCCGAAGAAATCCACATAGCCATCCCGGCGGCGCAGCCCGTTCTGCGCCGGGCTCGGCAAACGCCACGGCGCACCTGCGCACGCCTCGGTCGGCGCCAGCAACTCCTCCTGCCGGCCGACGGGTTGATACACGCCCGTATCGGCATACATCCCGACCAGCCGATAAAAGCGGGCGATCGCATCGAGCATCTGCGGCGTCCAGCGCTCTTTGTAAACGGGGTATTGCGGGAAGTAGTGGATGAGGATGAGCGGGTACTGCTTCTCCTCGATCCCGCGCAGCGCGGGCCTTTGATCCCATTTCTTCTCCAAGGCGAGCTGAGTGACTTCGAAAGGCTGAATGTAGAGCGGCCGGCCTTGCAGGGTGAGCAGGCCCATGTACTCATCAGCCAACACAGGACCATCTGCCTTGATCACGATCGTCTCCAACTGCTGCAAGCTCCTGGCCGCATCGCGCCTCGCTTGCAACTGCGGCCATTCGTCGTGCCAGGTGATGCGCGCCAGGTGCACGGCTTGCACACCGAGGAGGGCGACGGCGATCAACCCAGGCCAAGCCGTGCGTTGCGCGCGCGCCCAGGCCACAGTGCTGCCGGCAGCCAGGCTGAGCGCCGCGCACAGCTCCAACGCATAGTTGACGTTCGAGCCGACCTTGCCAACTGTGAGGAACGACAGAAAGGATCCAACCAGATACGGCACGCTCATCGCCCACAGCGCGTTGCGCCGTGCGCCTAACGCCGCCGAGAAGACCGCTACCCCCAGGAAGATCGGCGCCACGTCGGTGAGTCGGTTGAGGTTCCACGACAACCGGTCGGCGCTCCACGCATTCGCGTTGGCCGTGACGATGTTGAAGTAGAAGCCACCATCGGTCAGCGTGTTCAGCGCTAGGAACAACCCGCCGCCAACGCCCGCCACCAGCGCCGCCAGGCCAAAGGCGCGCCGCACATCCTCTTGCAACAGCACCCACACGAATGCTGCCAGGGGCGCAGCCAGGGCGTATGACTGGCGCGTGTAGATGGCCGACACGAGCAACAACGCCCCGATCAACATGCGCCGGCCGTCGAGTGGTTGGCGGGCCAACACGGCCAGCGCCGCCAGGCTGAGCGCCAAAGCCAGCAAATCAATCCGCGCCAGCGATGACCAGCTCACGACGAAGGGAAAGGCCAGGAAGCTCAGCCCGCTCAACACAGCGGCGACGCGGTCGCGCCCCACCTGCCAGACGATCAACCCGAGACAAGCAGCGCAGACCCAGGCGCCGATCACCGAGATTAAGCGGCCGAAGAGAAACGACGGACCGAACAACGCGACGAACGGGGCCATGACCGCGACGTAGAGTGGGGGATAGTTCGAGACGGTGAACGGCGGCATGGAGAGATCGGCGCGGTAGATGTTCTGGCCGCGCGCCAGCCGCATGGCCTGATCCACCAGGGGCGCCTCGCCGTAGTCCAGCGGATAGCGATGGATGAGGGCGAGGAGCTGATAGAGCGCGCACAAGATGCCGATCGCAACCAGGGCCAGCAAGACGACGCGCGTGACGACGGCCATCGTCAGCTTTGGGAGATCGTTCGGTCGCTTCATGCCAAGGGGTGTACGGCGATTGTAGATGCAAGCGAGCATAGCGCACACGGGCGATGCGAAGATGCGGCCATGCGCCAGGTTAGACGATGAGCGCGCAGTGAGGTATGGCTTATTCGCGTCACCTCCTCATCTTCTCCAACGCGGCGACCGCAGCGCCGATTTCCCGGTGCAGGGGAATCTCTAGATAGCTCTGGCGGAAGGGCGACTCCGACGGGATCAGGTCGTGCTTGCGCATCATCTCATCGTAGGCCTGCCACAAGAAGCCGGCCGCTTCGTCATCGCGCCCGTTGGCGGCCAGCGCCTGGCTTTGGCGAAAGAGAATTTCCTCGCCCACGCACTCGACGACCTGGGTGAACCCGAACTCGCGATACAGGCTCAGCGCCACCTGCGAACATTCCAACGCCTGTCGGGCATGCTCGACCCGCGCCGCGGCGGCCGGCTGCAAACGCGCCAGCGCCAGGTGCGTCGTCGCATCCAGGCACGAGGCGGCCATGCGATATTGCCGCGAGACCAGGTTATTGGCCACCTGCTGCAACACCGGCTGGGTGGCCTGCAACGCGCGGCGCAGATGCGCCTCGTCGCCGATGGCCTGACACAACACGGCCTCGACCAACCCACAACCCACGCGCCCCAGTTCATTTAGTATGGCGCCGCTCAACGGCTCGGCTTGCGCCAGCATGGCCTGCGCCTCGTCCAGGCGCCCTTGCATCACATGCACCTGCACGATGCGCAACATGGGGAAGAGCCGGCTGGCGATCGGTTCCCACTTGCGGAGCGCTTCTTCCAACAGCGCCAGGCCGCCCACGTCGTCGCCCAAATAGATAGCCTGGATCTGGCCGCAGAACGTCAGCGCGTTGCCCTCGGCGAAGCGATTGCCGATCTCGCGGCTGATGTGCAGGCGCTTTTGTTCGCATTCGACCAGTTGCCGATAGTAATCGCCGCGCCGCTCGAAGCGCGCGCCAAGCGCCCCCAGCAACTCGATCTCGATGGCTTTGTCGTTCAACTTTTCGGAACGCGCCAGCGCAGCTTGCAAATACTCCTCACTGCGCGGCAGATCGTCGGTCCCGTAAATCATACTGAAGCCGAGCAGCAGGCTCACCTCGGCGCGCAGGTCGCCCAGCTCGCGCGCCATGGCCAGCGCGCGCTCGGCCAGCTCGCGTGCCTCGGGGCGGCGCAAGAAGCTTAGCCGCGTGACGGCAATGGTCGCCTGCAACTCACGGGGCCGGTCGCCGATCCGCCGCGCCAACACCAGCGCCTCCTGGGCCAGCGACAGCCCATGCGCCACTTCGTCGCGCACATCTTTATCCACGCCGACTTCGGGCTGAGCCAGCAGGGCATCCACCCGCCAGGCCAGGTCGTCCGGCATGGCATCGGCCAGCGCCAACAGGGCGCGCGCGTCGGCGCGCGCCGACTCGATTTCCCCCATCGCCAGCAACACCTCGTAGCGTCCCTTGAACACCTCGAAGCGTTGTGCAGCGATCGCGCGTCGGCGGCCGTCGTCCATCGCCTCAGCTTCCATGCGGTCGAGCAGCTCGACGGCGCGGTTGTAGCGCTGCAATGCCTCAGCGTTGGCATAGATCTTGCGCGCTTGCTCGGCGGCCAGCAATGTGTAGAACAACTCCTTCGGGTGGTTCTCCGCGCCGCGGAATTGCTCGGCCAACAGGCCGTAATAGCCCACCAGCGCATCGGGATTGACGTTGAAGGCCAGGTACTCGGCCACGCGCGCGTGCAGGGCGATGCGCTGCGCGGTGAGCAAGCTGTCGTAGGCCGCATCGCGCACCAACGGCGAACGGAACAGGTATTGCATGCCCAGCTCTGGGATGCGCCCCGTCTCCTGGATCAGTTGTGCACGCTGCAGCGCGGTGAGGTGGCGGGTCAACCGCGGCGCGTCGCCGATCACGGCGCGCACCACGTTCGACCAAAACACCGAGCCGACCACCGAGGCAACTTGCAACACGAAGCGCTCGTCGGGCGAAAGGCGGTCTATGCGCGCGACGAGCAGGCGCTGCAGGTTATCCGGCAAGTCCAGCGTAGTCACCGTTCGGGTGACCCGCCAGCGGTCGGCCTGCGCATCGCATACCAAAACGCCGCCGATGATCAGCGAGTGGATCAACTCCTGGATGTAGTATGGGTTGCCCGCTGCATTCTTCACGATCAAGTCGCGCGTCTCCGGCGGGAGCGTATCGGGACCGATCAACGCGGCGATCAACTCGGCGCTCTGCGCATCGCTCAGCGGCGTCAGCTCGATGTGCGTCAGGCGGTGGGGGTATTCGAGTTCGACGTGCTGGGCGAGCTTCCACACCGGCATGTCGCGCTCGGTGCGGAACACCAGCAACATCAGCAGCATCTCGCTATCGCACAACGGCAGGCAATACTTCAACAGGTCCAGCGACGCTTCGTCGGTCCACTGCATATCCGCGAACACCAACGCGAGCGAGCCACGCCGGCTCATCGCCGCGATCCAACTGTGGATGGCAATGAAGTAGCGCCGGCGCAACCCTTCCGCGCCGAGGTGTCGCACGCGCTCGTTGAACTCGTCCTCTAGCGGCAACGAAAGCAGCGTGGCGATATACGGATAGTGCTCGACGAACTCGTCATCGCCCCACAGAGCCCGGCATTCTCGGCGCAGCGCGTCGCGGCTCTCTTCCTTGGATTGCGCGCGGTGTGCGCCGCATTGGATCAACCAGTCGGTCAACAAGTCAATCCACATCGAATAGGGCCAGCCCTGGTGATAGGAGCGGCATCGCCCACGCAACCAGGTGAGCGAAGAAGCCGGCTGCGATGGCGCCTCGCCGCCGGCCTGAGCCATGGTGAGCAACGCGCCGCGATGGACGAAGTATTGGCGCAGCTCGTTGACGAGGAACGATTTGCCCAACCCTTTGTCCCCCGTCAGCATGACGATCCGACCACGTCCACTCAGCACATCCTTGACGCAACGCTTGAGCGCGTTGAATTCGACCTCGCGGCCGATCAGCGGTGTGGGATATTCGACCAGCGGCGATCGCGGCAACGCGTCGCTGTCGGCCTTGTGCGCCAGCGGACGATAGACGGCGATCGGCCGGCTGATGCCGCGCACGGTGATCTCGCCCAGGGGCTGCCATTCGAATTGCGACTCGACCAGGCGATAGGTATCCTCGCTGACGAGGATGGTGCCCGGCTCGGCGGCGGCCTCCATGCGTGCCGCCACGGCGATCGCCGCGCCCATGGCCATCTCCTCGTATGGGCGGCGCTCGGCCATGCCGCTGACGATCACTTCACCAGTGCTGATGCCGACGCGTAAGCGGAGCTCGATGCCGCGCTGTTGCTCCACCTGTGCGGCGTAGACGCCGACCGCCTGCTGCATCGCCAGCGCGGCGAGCACGGCGCGCTCAGGATCATCTTCATGCGCGCGCGTCGCGCCGAAGAACGCTACCATGCCGTCGCCGCGGAATTGTTCCACCTCGCCGCCGAAACGATAGACCTCGCCCTCCAGGATATGCAGCACGCGGTTCATCAATTCCACCCACGCCTCAGTACCCACCTTCTCCAGCAACGCCGTCGAGCCGCTGATGTCAGTGACGAGCACGGTTGCCGTGCGCTGCTCGCCACCGAACGAACGAGCCAACTCCGGGGAGGCAGGCGGTTCGCTGGTGAATTCGGCTACAGGCGAAGGCAACGGAGCAGGCGCCTTGAGGAGAGTGCTTTCTTCATCTTCTTGCGCCAGGCGCACGCCACAGTTGCCGCAATAGCGATAGTGGGGAGGGTTGGCGAAACCGCATGCCGCACACACACGTGCCAGGCGCGTGCCGCACATGCCGCAGAAACGCATGTCCGGCGGGCTGTCGAAGCCGCAATTTGGGCAGATCACGACGCAATGCAGATGCCGAGGTTCTTCGAGAAACCCGGCATCTGGTCTCTCCGCCGGCCTCTATCACATCGCCTCGAGCGCGCGCCGGAAGCGCCGGGCGAGCTCCTGCAAGACGACGATGGCCATCTCCGGGTCTTCGCGCAGCGCAGCCAGGAAGTCCCAGCGCGTGAGCACAAGGCAACGCGTCGGCTCGGTGGTCACCACCGATGCAGTGCGCAGGCCATCGTCCAACAGCGCCAGTTCGCCGAAGAAATCGGTCGGCCCGAAGGTATTGACGACGGCCCGAGTGCCATCGGCGCGCTCGCGGATAGCTTCGGCGCGCCCGGACACGACGATGAAGAAGCCCTCGCCACCCGTCCCCTGGGTGACGATGGCCTGACCGGCCGCATAGTCGCGCTCGACGAAACGACGGGCCAGATGCTCCAACTGACGGCTGTTCAAGCCGTTGAAAAGCGGCACGCTGTCCAGGAACTTGACTGTTTGCTTGGGATCGCTCATGTCCTCTCCATAGTGACTGGGGGCGAGGCCGGTTCAGGCAGGGCTGCCGGTCATCTCGCCGATGAAGATTTCAAAAGGCTGCAGGTGAAGCGCTGACAGGGGGATGATCTCACCTTCGCGCCCATGCGAAGAGAACAGACAAGTCGCGTGGTGCGGCAGGGCAAAGCGCGCCGTCTGCGGCTGGGCCGACATGTTCAAAACGACCAGGCAGGTCTGGCCGTCGGCCCGACGGTCGTCGGACCGACGCAGAAAGGCCAGGTAGTCTTGCGCCTCTTCATTGACCGGTTCGTAACTCCCGGCGATCAAGGCCGGCGTGCACTTGCGCAACGCCAACAGCCGACGATAGAAGTTCAGCATCGAGTGCGGGTCCGCTTCCTGATCGGCCACATTGATGCCCTGGGCGTAGTTTGGGTTGACCGGCAACCATGGCTGCACACCAGCCGGGCAAAAGCCGGCGTTGGGCGCATTGGCCCATTGCATTGGTGTGCGACAGCGATCGCGGCTCATGCGGGCGGCCATGCGCATCGCTTCATCAGGCGGGATGCCGTCGCCGACGGCGAAGTGGTACAGGTTGATGGCCTGGTTGTCGCGCAACTGGTCGAAGCGCTCCAGGATCAAATCGGTCATGCCGATCTCCTCGCCATTGTAGATCACCGGCGTGCCACGCAGGGTGAGGAGCAGAGCGAGATTGACCCGAGCAATGGCGTCGTCGTGCTGGCCATCGCCGAAGGCGCTCTTCATGCGCGCCACGTCATGATTACCGAGCGTATTGCACGGCCAGGCACCGGGCGGCAGCTTGCCCAGCCGCTCGGCTTGATTGGCACGCACCCAGGCCGGCGTCAGGCGATTGGTGCGCATCAGCGGGAAGTTGAACACCAGATGCAGCTCGTCATCGCCGTTGCCGTAGTAGGCAATGTCGTCATCCTCGCCGATCAGCACACGGTCGCCGGGATATTCGTCCAGCAGCGCGCGCAGCTCCTTCATCAACTCATGCACGCCGGGCTGGCCGAATTGATGTTTGAACATCTTGAAGAACTCGGCCATTAAGGCTTGCTGCTCCTCCGGCGAACGGTTCTCACGCCACGCGCGCAGCATCTCGATTTGCGAGAGCGCCGCATCGTGATCGGGGTAGTTCGGGTCCTCGAAGATGGTGCCGATGGCGTCGAGCCGAAAGCCATCCACGCCCATGTCCAGCCAGAAGCGCACGGCCTGCCACATAGCGTGTTTCACTTCCGGGTTGCGCCAGTTTAGGTCGGGCTGTTGCTTGAAGAAGAAATGATAGTAGTACTGACCCGTCTGCGGGTCGTACTCCCAGGCCGACCCACCGAAGGCCGAGTTCCAGTTGTTGGGTGGGCCGCCATCGGGTGCCGGGTCGCGCCAGACATACCAATCGCGCTTGGGGCTATCGCGGCCGGCGCGCGACTCGATGAACCACGGGTGTTCTTCAGAAGTGTGATTCAACACCAGGTCGAGCACCACGCGCAGACCTCGCGCGTGTGCACCATTGAGGAAGCGGCGAAAGTCGTCGAGCGTGCCGTATTCCGGCGCCACGCCGGTGTAATCGGAGACGTCGTAGCCCATATCGGCGTTGGGCGAGGGAAAGTGCGGCGAGAGCCACAGCGCATCCACCCCCAACGACTGCAGATAATCCAGCTTCGCAAGCAGGCCGGGGAAGTCGCCGACGCCATCGCCGTTGCCATCGGCGAAGCTGCGTGGGTAGACCTGATAGACGACAGCGGACTTCCACCAGTCGTTGGTGGTAGGG
>JAIMBB010000180.1 GCA_023511655.1 Anaerolineae bacterium | reverse complement strand
GAGCCGGGTGAAGGGCTTCATCTACAACGCGCATCGCTAACTACATCTCCATCCAGTCAGGTTTTCAACTGAGCAAGCCACAGACGATAAGATTTCAGCGACAGAGCACACCATTGCACTAGCGAACCGGAAGAGGATAGAGCGTCAGAACCAAAAGGCAGCTGACGAGGCAAGACTTGAGAAGGAACGGAAAGTAGCCGAGGCGAAGGAAAAGAAGGAAACCGATGCGTGCGAGGCGGCTCTCCAATCCGCGCTCGTTTCTATTAACGCCCGGCGCCGAACGTTGAACCAGCAAGAGGCGGACGCACTCCGGAAGATTCAGAACGACGTCGGCGCCAAGGTGTCGACCTTAAGAGGGCAGATCGCCGCGCTGGCCCAGGCCGAGTCTACTGAGCTCGCCAATGCGCTTCGCGCTAGGCAGGAACAGCACCTTGCTGCGTATCTCAGACAGTTTAGTTTGCAGAGCGCCTCCATTCCGGGCGTTGGCTCCGCCTTCAGGGCTAGGCTGTTCGCGTCGGGCTTCCATACCGCCGCAGATGTTGATTTTTACGCCGTCCAACGCGTGTACGGGATCGGGCCAGTCCGTGCCAACGCTATAGTTGATTGGCGGAAGTCACTCGAGGCTCGCGCTCGCTCAACGATGCCGTCAGCACTTTCCCAGAGCGAGGCGGCGGCGATCCGGGCAAAGTATGAGGGCCAACGTCGGGCGCTGGAAGACCAGAGGGATCGGGAGCAAAGGCGTCAGAGAGACGAGGAGGAGAGGATTCGAGCTCAGTATTGCCCCTTGTTGCAGCGCCTAAACGAGGAGGAAAACGACGCCAACGCGAAGACTCAGGCGGCGATTAGCGAGATCCGGGCACGCTATGCCCGACAGTACCGAGCTATTCGGGAAACTCTCTCGAAGCTCTCAGATGACACCGCATCCAAACTCCGGGAGGCCGATGCGAGGATCGCCGAGGCTCGCAAGAAACTATTTAGCTTGCACTGGGAAAAGGAGAAGCTGAGGCGGCAGCTCAAGCCATATGAGGAAATTCGTTTCTCAAAATACTTGAAACGGGTGTTCTTTGGTTCGCAAGCAGCATGAGCGGGTGACTTATCTGGAGATTTCGTAAAGATATTCAGGCGTAGTACATTGCGCCGGACGCTATCCAGGCGAGGTATTGGATCCGGTTTGTATTGGACAGGTACCTGAAGCAAAAGCCCGAATCACCACCTACTGCTGGAGCCTCATCTACGCCACCAGTGGCCAAGAAGATGGGGGTGTGCAGGCGCGCTGGCTGTGCGCGTAGCCTTCTGCGCCTCAACAACCGTCAATGCCACCACCAATCACGCCGACGCGCCGCTGTAGCGCCTGACGCCGGCCTTCCACAATTGCGATGAGAGGAAGGACGCGACCAGGCCGACAGCCAACGCCAGCGCAATCTGCCACCACGGCAAGTCGCCGCGCAAGGCCTGCAACGGCACCGTGGTCGCCACCGCGATCGGGATGACGAAAGTCACGATCACGCGCAACCAGATCGGGTAAACCGTGGCCGGAAAGCGGCCCGTGTCCGCCAAAGCCGACAGCAGGGTGACGTTGTTGTCGAACTTGGTGAACCAGAACGTCAGCGCGATCAGCACAATCCACAGGCTGTAGATCACCAGGCCCCCCGAGGCGGTGAGCGCCAGAAAGGCCGCGGCGTTGAGCGGCGACGGCCGGCTCTCGGAAATCAACAGGCCGGCGGCGATCGTCGCCAGCGCCAGCCCGACGTTCCACAGGTTCCAGATAGCGATGCGCGAGAAGCTGACCAGGAACTGGCTGTTGGCCGGCTGCAACAGCGTGTAATCCAGCGTGCCCTCGCGAATGCCGCGGTTGAACTTCTCGGTATTGGGATAGACGACGGCCTGCATAAAGGTGTTGAGCAAGCGCCACATGCCGGATAGGGCGAGCAGGTCGCCGAACGTCCAGCCGGCGAGGCTGGTCGCGTTCGAGAAGATGATGGCCAGGCCGGTCAGCTCCCAGCCCAGCCACATCAGGCTGACCAGCATGTTGACCAGCGTGTCGGTGCGATAGGCCAGCTCCTGTTGCACGTTGATCTTGATCAGCGCGGCAAGCACGAGAAAGGGATGCATGTCCTCTCCTCCGCAACCTCAGGCGCCCACCGCCGAGAACTGCCTCAGTGCTCGCTTCCACAAAAAGGCAAAGACGGCGTACAAGGCGGCCAGCCAGGCGATCTGCAGGCCGAAGTTCAGCGCCAGCGCCTCCGCCGGCAGCCGGTTCAGAATCAGCAACACGGGGAACGACAGGCCGAGCTGATAGGGCAAGACCTGGGCGACGAGCTGCACCCAGGCCGGCATCAGCGCCAGCGGCACGAACGCCCCGTTCAGCAACATCGAGACGGCTTCGTTGAACTGCCAGATCGCCCACACCCGCGTCGTCCAGAACGCCACCAGGGTGATCAGGCTCTCAATGAAGAAGTGGATGAGGAACCCGGCCACCAGCGCCGGGATCGCCAGCAGCAGGTTGAGCGGCGCGATCGTCAGCGTCGGACGAAATAGCAGCACCAGCACCACCCAGATCGGCACGAACGCGATCAGGGTCAACGCCTTGAAGGCGATGTTGTTCATCAGCGTGTTGGTCAGGATGGGATGCACCGGCTGCATCAGCTCGTTCGAGATCGTGCCCTCCTGGATCTTGAAGGCGAGGACGTGGATGGTGATGGACGAGGTGATGATGTCCACCGGCAGCAGCGTGAGGTAGTAGGCGGCAAAATCGTTCGCCGTCAATCCGTTGATGCTGCCCTCGGCGTTGGCGATGGCCGTCCACACCGCCAGGTATACGATGGGCGACACCAACCAGTAGGCCAGAAACATGAGCAGGTTGGCGCGGTATTGCCACTGCTCGGCCCAGTTCACCTGCCAGAAACGTTTGTAGATCTCGATCATGTTCACCCGAATCCTATTGCGCCGTCAATGGGGCGCGCCCCACAACCCGGCCCGAAAGACTTGTGCGATCATTCATAGCCTGCTCACCGATGTTGACAGTGATGACCATCCTGGGCACCCGGCCCGAGGCAATCAAGCTGGCCCCGGTAATTCACGAGCTGGCGCGCCATCCCGACCTGATCCGCTCCTACGTGTGTTCGACCGGCCAGCACCGCGAACTGCTGGAAGGTGCTCTGCGGGCGTTCGACATTCACCCGGATTTCGACCTGCAGCTCATGCAACCGGGCCAGCGCCTGACCGACCTGACCGCGCGCATCCTGACCGCGCTCGACGGCGTGCTGGAGTCGGCGGCGCCCGATTGGGTGCTGGTGCAGGGCGATACCACCACCGTGATGGCCGCCAGCCTGGCGGCCTTCTACCGCCACATCCGCATCGGCCACGTCGAGGCCGGCCTGCGTAGCGGCGACAAGCGCCGTCCCTTCCCCGAAGAAGTCAACCGACGCATCGCCGACGTGCTGGCCGATCTGCATTTTGCCCCCACACAGGCCGCGCGCGATAACCTGCTGCGCGAAGGCGCGCCTCCGGAGCGCGTCATCGTGACCGGCAACACGGTGATAGATGCTTTGCTCGCCACGGCCCGGCGCATAGACGGCCGGGCCTTGATCGCGCGCATCGGCGATCTGCCCAGGCACGTGGACTTGGACACCAGGCGAATGATCCTGGTGACCTCGCACCGGCGCGAAAGCTTCGGCCCACCATTTGCCGAGATCTGCCGCGCCCTGCGCGCGATCGCCGAGCGCTATCGCGGCAAGGTGCAGATCGTCTATCCCATCCATTTCAACCCCAACATCCTGCATCCGGCCCGCGCCCTGCTGGGCGATGTGCCGAACATCGCGCTGATCCAGCCGGTGGACTACGAGACCATGGTCGCGCTCATGCAACACGCCTACCTTATTCTCACCGACTCCGGCGGCATCCAGGAAGAAGCGCCCAGCCTGCACAAGCCCGTCCTGGTGTTGCGCGACGTGACCGAGCGACAGGAGGTGGTGGCGCTGGGCGCAGCCAGGCTGGTCGGCACCGACTACGAGCGCATCGTGAACGAAACCGCCCGCTTGCTCGAAGACGCCCAGGCTTATCGGCGCATGGCATCGGTCGCCAACCCATACGGCGACGGTCGCGCCAGCCAGCGCATCGTTGACGCAATCCTGCGCTACGGATGAAGGCTGGCCGAAGCATGCGGGCATGGTTCACTCCTCGTGAAAGGCACGCTCGATCACATCCTCGATGGGCGGATCTTCGATGGTCAGGTCTTGCACGGGCTGTTCGGCCAGCAGGCGCGCGGTGACAGCCGGCGCGTCGTCGGCCCGCACCTTCAGCAACACCTTGCCGTTCTCCGCCGATGGCACCATCGTGCCGTAGGCGCTCAGGTCGCAGGACAGGCAATCCTTCAGCGCCACGCCGATCAGCTTATACGGCGCGATGCGCCGCGACAGCTCGCTCAGGCTGCCGTCGTACTTCAGCCGGCCGTGGTGGATGATGATGATGCGCTCGCACAGCGCCGTGACGTCGGCCATGTAGTGGCTGGTCAGGATGATCGTCGCCCCGGTGCGCCGGTTGTATTCGCGCAGGAACGCCCGGATGCGCGCCTGCGCGCTCAGGTCGAGGCCGATGGTCGGTTCGTCCAGGAAGAGCACCGCCGGGCGATGCAGCAGCGCCGCGGCCAGCTCACACTTCATGCGCTCGCCCAGCGACAGGTTGCGCACCGGCTTGCGCATGATCGGGCCAAGCTCGAGCAGACGATCCAGCTCGTCGAGCGTGCGCCTGTAATCGGCGTCCCCGATGCGATAGATGGCTTTGTTCAGCAGGAACGAGTCGGCAGCCGGGACATCCCAGGCCAGTCGGTTGCGCTGACCCATCACCAGCGTGATCGCGCGCAGATAATCGTTGCTGCGTTGCCAGGGGACGTGACCGAGCACGGTCGCCCGGCCGCTGCTGGGATGCAGCAGCCCCGACAGCATCTTGAGCGTGGTGGTCTTGCCGGCGCCGTTCGGTCCCAGGAAGCCGACGACTTCGCCGTGCTCGATCCTGAAGGTGATATCCTGCACGGCCCTGACGTCCCGGTAGGTGCGTTTGAAGAAGCTGCGCACCGATGCGGCGAACCCGCCCTCGCGTTCCGGCACCCGGTAGGTCTTGCTGAGGTTTTCGACGACAATGGGGGCGGCTGCCGGGCCGGCGTTCATGGGTTGGCTCACGGCCGAGATTGTAGCACACATGTTCTACTGCCATGCAAGTTGCCATTGATTTCGGATTGACCAACGTGGATGTGGTGGCGATGCAGAACGCCGACGCGCGACAGATCGCTCAAATGGCCATGATCCCCAGTCAGCGCAAGGTGGACGTCGCCCAGGTGCGGCGCGCGCTGGCTGCGCTGAACCGGGAGGCCGGCGACTTCGAGCGCATTTGTGTCACCGGCGGCCAGCACCGCCGCCTGCCGGATCAGATAGACGGCACGCCGGTCGTCAAGGTGGGGGAGATCGAGGCGATCGGCTTCGGCGGGCTGCACCTTGCCCGGCGCGAGATGCCCGACCTGAGCGAGGCATTGATCGTCAGCGCCGGCTCAGGCACGGCCATGATCGCCGTCCGCAACGGCAGCGCCCAGCACGTCACCGGCAGCGCAGTGGGAGGCGGGACGTTGCTCGGCCTGTGCAAGCTGCTGATCGGCACGACCGACCCGCACGAGATCAACCGGCTGGCGCTGGCCGGCGATTCCAACAAGGTGGACATCACCCTGATCGAGGCGACCGGCGGTGCCATCGGCCGGCTGCCGGCAGACGCGAACGCGGTGAACTTCGGCCGAGCGGCCACGCTCGAGTGGGCCGATGTGGCGCGCGAGGACATGGCCGCCGGCGTGGCCGTGCTGGTGGGCCAGGTCATCGCCATCATCGCCATCAACGCTGCGCGCGCCGAGCGCCTCGAACAGATCGTAGTGGTCGGCCACCTAGTGGACCTGGCGTGCATGCGGCGGGTGTTGGACACGGTGGCCGGCTATTACGGCGCGAGGATCATGATCCCGTCGTTGCCCGGATACGCCACGGCAATCGGCGCGCTGTTGCACTGAATGCTCGCGCCGGCCATCATCTACTACATATGAACATTCCCCCTTTGCCCGAGCTCGTCTACATCCCCATTCGGGAGTGGATCGAGGAAGACGCCGTCATCGTCATCAAGCAAGATGCTGCCTGGCGGGCGTTGCGCGAGCGCAACCTGGACTGGGACATCGGCATCGAGCTGGAAGCGCCTCATACCACCGAGGAGGCCTTCCGGCGCCTGGTCAGGCAATGCGACGGCATGGGCGACATCGTGTACGCCGTCGGCGGCGGCGCGGCCGCCGATGCGGCCAAGTTCGTCGCCAGAGAGCTGGACCTGCCGCTGATCTGCGTGCCGACGGCGTTGAGCGCCGATGCCTTCTTCACCGCGTCCTCCGGCGTGCGGCGCGACGGATGCGTGCACTACATCGAGACCCTCCCGCCGGAGATCGTGTTGCTCGACCTGGACGTGATCGCTGCAGCGCCGACCCACCTGCGCGCGGCCGGCATCGTTGATGTGCTCAGCATCGCCACCGGTTGTCACGACTGGCACCTGGCTGAATCGCGTGGCAAAAATCCGCCCGATGCGTGCTACGATCCGGGCGTGGCAGCCATAGCGCGCAGCATCCTTGACCTGGCGCTTGCTTGTGCAGAGGCCGCCGGCCGGGGCGATCCTGCGGGGCTGCGGGCGCTGGTGAACGCCCTGGCGATGGAAGTGCAACTGTGCAACCTGATCGGCCACTCACGGCCGGAGGAAGGCAGCGAGCACCACTTTGCCTACTGCGCCGAGATGATGTTGACCGGCTCGGGATGGCACGGCGAAGCGATACCGGCGCTGCGCACACACGGCGAGCTGGTCGGCCCGGGTATCGTCCTCATGGCCGAGCGGCAGGGGCAGGACGTTCGACTGTTGCGGCGCGCGCTGGACGACGCCGGCGTGCCCATGAACGCACTGCCGCGCGACGTGACCGAGCTGACCCTGGGCGAGCTGCCCGCCTACGTGCGCCGACATGACTTGCCCTACACCATCGCCTGGGAGTTGTGAGCCGCTGACATCACCACATCCTCCCTCAGCGCACGCTGGCCGCGCCCATCCCGCCGACGAGCTGATCCACCTCAGCTTTGCTGAAAAGCGCCAGGTCACCTGGTATGGTGAGCTTCAGCGCGCTCATCGCGTGGCCGTATGTGATCGCCGCTTCGAGCGACAGGCCCCAGCAGCGCGCGGCCATGAAGCCGGCGTCGAAGGCGTCGCCGGCGCCGATGCGATCCACGATCTGCGGCACGCGGAAAGTTTGCGGGACCGTCACTCGCTCCGATGCCGTTTGGGCGATTGCGCCGGCCTCGCCCAGCGTCATCACCAGCGCGTCGCAGCCAAAGCGCAACCGAAGTGCATCGGCGGCCTGGTTCGGGTCTTCCGGTGCGCCGAATAGCGCCTGTGCGTCGCGATGCGCCACGAAGACGTAGTGGCACAGGCCGAGCAGCGGTGCCAGCGCCTGCCCGGCCTGCTGCGCGGGCCACAGCAGCGCCCGATAGTTCACGTCGAACGAGACGGTCAGGCCGCGCTCGCGCGCGAAGCGCAACACCTCGGCGGTCATGGCCTGGCATGAGGGGCTGAGCGCCGGCGTGATGCCGGTCATGTGCAGCCAGCGTGCCTGGGCGATGCGCTCGAAGTCCACGTCGGCGCTGGTCATTCGGCTGGCCGCCGAGCCGGCCCGGTCGTAGATCACACGGTTGGGGCGCGGCGGCACGGCCAGCTCGATGAAATACACCCCCACGCGCTCGCCCGGCACGAAGCGCACGCCCGATGTGTCCACGCCGTGCGCGGCGATCACCGAAGCGACCTTATGCCCCAGCGCGTTATCCGGCATGCGCGAGAGCCAGGCCGTCCGAAAACCCAGTTGAGCCAGGTTGATGGCCACGTTCGATTCGGCCCCACCGATCTGAAAGTCAAACGATTGAGTTTGCGCGATGCGTTCGAAGCCCGGCGGCGACAGGCGCACCATCGTCTCGCCCAGCGTGATGAAGTCATACTGAGTTGGCATGCCCACAAGTTAAGCACAGGTTTGGGGGAGCGGGGGTGGCGTTGGTGTCGGAGGTGTCGCTGGTGTCATTGGTGTCGAGGGTAACTCACGCTCATACCGCCGACTTGGTAGACTTGACGACCTGACGACCCGACGAC
>JAIMBB010000179.1 GCA_023511655.1 Anaerolineae bacterium | reverse complement strand
GCAGGTTTTTGCTGGCTGTCACGACTTGGATGAGCAGCCTGCGGGAGGTTCTTGCCCCTATTGGTGAACGCACCCCGCGGTTTCTCAACGTTCGCCGCTCACTATAATCTCGCTCGCCATGAAAGCACTCGAAGATCGCATCCTGGCTGAGGGCCAGAACATGGGCCAGGGCATCCTCAAAGTGGACTCGTTCGTCAATCACCAGGTGGACCCGGTGCTGATGATGGAATGCGGCAAAGAATTTGCCCGGCTATTCAAGCACCTCAACGCGACCAAGGTGTTGACTGCCGAGATCAGCGGCATCGCGCCCGCCCTGGCGACCGGCTTCGCCCTCGGCATTCCGGTGGTCTACGCCCGCAAGACCAAACCGATCACCATGCCCGACACGGTCTTCCTCACCACCGCGCCCTCGCACACCAAAAAGCGCGAAGTCGAGATCATGGCGTCGCCGGAGTATCTGCGCTCAGGCGAGCGTGTGTTGATCATTGACGACTTCCTCGCTACCGGCCAGACCATCCTGGCCCTGGCCCGCATCGCTAAAGCGGCCGGCGCAGACATCGTCGGCATCGGTGCGCTGATCGAAAAGACGTTCGAAGGCGGCCGCGCTGCGCTGAGCGTGCTCAACGTACCGGTTGAGTCGCTGGCCCGCATCGTGGATATGAGCGAGGGGCGGATCACCTTCGGCTAAGCGGCCTCGTTCTTGGCGCGTTCACAGGTTCGGCCCATAGAATGCGACCATGAAATCAGCTCGGCCAACCATGCGGCTGTTTGCGCTTGCGGCAGTCCTGCTGCTTGTCGCGCCTACCCCCGCCGCGTCCGCTAGGGCCGAAACGGGCGCCATCTTTGGGTTGCCCTTCGTCGAGCCGCCCGGCCCGAGCACGTGGCTGCTCGGCCAGGTTTACGGCAACAGCGTGGGTGCCTTCGCGCGGCGGCGAGAATGGTATCGCGCAGGGCAGGGCATTCACTTCGGTATTGACTTCTCGGCGCGCTGCGGCACGCCCATCGTCGCCATCGGCGACGGCACGGTGCTCAAAGTGGATGCGCCCGAACACGGCTCCGCGCCGCACAATCTGCTCATTGCCCATCCCAACGGCTACGTGTCGCTCTACGGCCATCTGCTGGAACGCCCCTTGCTGCGCGTCGGCCAGCGGGTGCGGCGCGGCGAGGTGATCGCCCTCACCGGCGATCCAGACCTGACGTGTACCTCGCGGCCACATTTGCATCTGGAGATCCGGGATCGCACCCTCGGCCGCGCCTTCAATGCACATCGCCTGATTGATGCCGACTGGGACGCGCTGATGCTGATCGGCTCGTTCGGGCGCGGCTTTCAACGCGACTTGAGCGAACCGCGCAAGTGGCAGAGTGTGTGGGATCAACCCGATATTCGCTTCGGTGGGCCGCTCCTCAATGAGTTCCAGGACACGTGGCCGCGGAACTGGCGTTAGAAATTGAGAATTGAGAATTGAGAATCAGGACTTGCGACCTGCGACCTGCGACTTGCGACCTGCGACTTGAGAAAGATACTCTTTGCTGCGCTGGTTGGCGCATTGGCCCTGACGGGTTGTGAAGGCGTGTTAGCGTCGTCGAGTGAGGCAGCCGAGACCACGTCGGTGGCACAGGCCACGCGCGTCCCGGTCACCATCGTTGCGACGTCGCTGCGCCCGACGGCGATGCACCCATTGCCTACTGCGACGCCGGCGCCGACGGCTCTGCCCGCCGTCGCTTTCGTTCAACTGACTCAGGGCCAATGTTGCGTGCAGCCGTTCTTCTCGCCGGATGGGACGCGCGTGTTGTTCCTCGACCGTCCCTCGCCGAATGCGCCGGCCGGCATCTGGTCGGTGGCGACCGATCGGCCGCTATCTCCGCCGGAACTTTTCACCGACCGGCTCGGCCCGTTCAGCCGCGATTTGTCGCTGGCGCTCGATTTGCAAAACGGCCGCACCGTCATCGAGCGCCTGAGCGACGGCACACGCTGGGTGATCAACAACGGTGGGCGCATCGTCTCGTTCTCGCCCGATGCTGCGCGGATCGTATGGGCGGTGCAGCAGGAGGTAGGCGGCTTCGATGTGCGGCGTACCGAGCTGTGGGTGGCCAACGCCGATGGCAGTAACCCGCGCTCGGTGGCGACGCGCTTCGGCGGCGGCGCGCTCGGCTGGTTTCCAGACTCGCGCCGCCTGTTGATCGGCGGTCGGCTCAACCGCGACGGCGCACAAGCCACGCTGAGCATCCTCGACGTGAAGGACGGCAGCACGCGCCATCTGATCCGCTATGAACGCTTGCGCGGCCCTTCTATCTCGCCGAACGGCAGGTGGCTGGCTTACTTCGTTAGTCAATCGCGCGACGCCGCGCAGGATGGTATGTATATGCTCGATCTGGAAAGGCCTGCCGCCCAACCGCGGCGCTTGAACTTCTTCGGCGCATATCGCTGGCGCGATGGCGATCGCCTGCTCTACGTGCCACTTGCGCCAGGCGTGCCGAGCAATGAGCTGTGGCAGCTCGATGTGATCAGCGGCACAGCGCAGCAACTGATCGCCGCGAGCGCCCATTCGCCCTTCAAGATCGCCAACGGCGACTGGGACGTGTCGCGCGACGGATCGAAAGTTGTCTTTCTCTCTGCGCGCGACCGGAATCTGTGGCTGGTGACGCTGCCGTGAGCGGCTCGCTACATCGGCACCACCAGATCCCGGTCGAAGCTGGTCAGGCGCTCGAATTGACCCTCCAGGTTGCACCAGTAATCGTCCTCGACCCGCACGCCCCAGCCGCCGCGTGGATCGTCGGGATAGTACAGGCCCGGCTCGTTGCACACAATGGTGCCTGGCTGAAATGTCTCGTCCGGCCGCAGTCCCTTCAGGCTCATGCCGGGCGGCTCATGCACCGACAGGCCGAAGCCGTGCCCCAGGCCGTGCATGTAGCCGCGCGTGGTGGCGTAGTCTTGCCGGTTGGTGGGGTGACCGTGTCCCTCGAAGAAGTCGCACACGGCCTCGTTGAAGGTGTAGGTGAAGTCGCTTGTGTTGAAGGTGGACTCGGCCAGGGCGTGTGCCTGCATCACCAGTTCGTGAGCTTGCTGCACGTGATCGGGGGCGTAGCCCAGGCACCACGTGCGGGTGATGTCGGCGTGGTAGCCACCTGGCCCGCGCGGAAAGATGTCGAACACGATGGTCTTGCCCACCATGATCGGGTCGCCGGGCGTGCCGCTGCTGTGGGGGATGCCCGCATCGCGGCCGATGGCGAAGATGCAGTCGTGCATGTCCAGTCCCAGGGCGATGGCCTGCCCCCGGATGAAGCGCTTGACGTCGGCCACGGTGAGCGGGCTGCCGTCATCGGTAACGAGCGTTTCGTGAACGACGCGATGGGCGCGCAGGAAGTCGCGCGTAGCGCCGATCACCGCTTCGGTCAGGCGGCAGGTTTGGCGAATCAGGTCGGCTTCGTAGGCGTCTTTTGTCACCCGGGCAGCACTGATGGCGTCGTTCTCTGCTTCGGCCACCACGTCGCACACGCCTTCGCGGATGAGCGCGTTGAGGAAGTTGAACGCGGTGTTGACGTGATCGGCACCATAGAACCCGACCCGGCCGCGCACGCCGATGTCGTTGAAGACGCGTCGCAGCAACTCCACCTCGGCCGCCAGGCGATCGCCGCTTTTCTGCCGGATGATCTCCGGCAGTTGGTAGCTCGCTTTGTTGATCAGTTGCAAGCCGGTCTTCGCTGCCTCTTCACGCTCCATCGGGCTGTGCACCAGGTAGATATCGGATTTCGCCGGGGAATCAGATGTCTGATCACGCTTCACGATCACCAGGCCGGTGGTGACATGCGCGTCGCCGATGAAATAGGTGAACGGGGCATTGGCCAGGCCGAAGCCGTCAGGTCCAAAGATCACCAGCGCGTCGAGGTTACGCTCCTTCATCAAGCGCGGTAAGTCGGATTTCATGGTGAGCGAAAGTATACTGACTGCAGTGTGAGCGCCCCGCTTGTTTCTGTCGTCATCCCCACCGCGCGCGGTCGAAGGTGGTTGCCGGATTGCATTGCCGCCCTGCGCGCGCAGACCTTTCGGGATTTCGAGATCATCGTTGTAGATAATGCCAGCACGGATGGCAGCCGCGAATGGCTCGCCGAACAATCTGATGTGCGCGTGATCCGCAACGAGACTAACGCCGGTTTTGCCGCCGCGTGCAATCAGGGCATCCGCGCCAGCGATGCGCCGTTCGTCGCCCTGCTCAATGACGATACGCGCGCCGAGCCGCAGTGGCTGGAGGCGCTTGTCGAAGGTATGTCCTCTCCTCCTCATCCCCCTTCCCAGCAGGAGAAGGGAGTCGGGAGCTGTGCCAGCCTACTGCTCTTCGCCGACCGACCCGGTGTCGTGCAGGGCGCCGGCATCGCGGTGGATCGGGCGGCGATCGCATGGGATCGCCTGCGCGGCTACCCGGCCGATTCCGCGGTGGCTTCGCGCGCATGCGAGGTTTTCGGCGCGTCGGGTGGGGCAGCGCTGTATCGCCGCGCCATGCTGGATGAAATCGGCCTCTTCGACGAGTGCTTCTTCGCCTATCTGGAAGACGTGGACCTGGCCTGGCGGGCGCAGAGGGCCGGCTGGCGTTGTCGGTATATGCCGCAGGCGCGCGTGCTGCACCATACCAGTGCGACCAGCGTCGAAGGCTCGGCCTTCAAGAACCGCTTGCTGGGGCGCAACAAGGTGTGGCTGGCCGCCAAGAATGCGCGCAGGCGTGACTGGCCCATCATCGCGTTCTACGACCTGGCTGCGGTGCTGTATGCCGGCCTGGCGCGCGGCGAATGGAGCCACCTGGCCGGCCGGTGGGAAGGCATCCGGCGCGCGTGGCAATTCACCCGCCCGCACGCCGGTACGCGCTGCTCGCCGCCGTTCGACCCGCTCGTTCCGCCGTGGCGCGTGCCGGAGCGAATGGCAGCCGGCTTCGACGCAGCCGCTACCGCGTAGCGATCGGTATGTAGACTTTCTCCGTCAGTTGAGACAAATCAGGCGGTGGTGGTGGCGGCTCATTGGTGCCTAATTCGTCGGCGCCCAGGTCAGGGGCTTGGCCGCTCGGACGCGACTGCATCTCGAAGTCATAGGGTGTCCCGCTGCCGGCGGCCTGGTCCACCGCCGGTGAGCCTGGCGTGATGCGGTAGTCGTAGTTGGGTGCGCCTGGCGACGCGAAGCCTGCGCTGCTGGCGTTGATCACCGTGTTCAGGCCGTTGATTGCGCCGGGGGGCAGTGGCACGGAATTGGTGTTCAGGTTGCTGGTGTTGCCGGCGAAGAGGACGCGGTTCATGTTCAGCGTGTTGCCCTGCAACACCACGACGGCCGTCGCGCCGGATGTCTCTGCGGTGTGGTTGGCGATGATGCTATGGCTCAGGTTGGCCGTGGCCGCGCTCACGTCGGGCGCCTGCACGACCACAATGGCCTGGCCGACTACCAGCCCGGGGCCCAGGCGGTTGCGCGCCAGCGTGAGGTGGGTGAGGTTGGCCGTTAATCCCTGCACCTGGATGCCGCCTCCGCCTCCGCCCACGTTCCTGCCCTGGCCCATTTCCAGCACGTTATCGGCGACGATGGTGTTCACGACCTCGTTCACCGAAGGCGCGTCTGGTCGGCCACGCCACAAGTACAGCCCACCGCCGCCGCCGGTGCCGGCGGTGCCGCCGCTGCTGGCATTCCCGCCAATCAGCCGATTAGCGATGACCTGGACGCGCTCGATCCGGGCGCTCGAATTGAAGGCGAGGATGCCGCCGCCGCCGGCCATCCCGCCATCGGCCGATCCGTTGCCGCCGCGGACGACGTTCGACTTGAATTCGGAGTCCACGATCGTGACCGACGCATCCTCCGACATCAGGCCGCCGCCGAAGCCGCCGCCGCCATATTG
The DNA here is from genome assembly GCA_023511655.1 of Anaerolineae bacterium. Lineage (GTDB taxonomy): Bacteria > Chloroflexota > Anaerolineae > J036 > Brachytrichaceae > JAAFGM01. Next base: position 2,381 of record JAIMBB010000179.1, on the reverse strand, counting down.
CGAGCCATTGCCGCCGACGACCTCGTTGTTGTTCGCTCGAACGCCGCTCAGGATGGCGACGGCGCCGTATTCCAGGGCGATTGCGCCGCCCAGCGCATCGGCCCTCAAGCCGTCGCCGCTGATGCCGCTGCCCCCGTTGCCCGCCAACGCGCGGTTGCCGGTGAAGGTGCAGTCGGTGATGTTCACATGGGACGCGTAGACGAACACCGCGCCGAACGCGAAGCCGCCGCGGCCTGGGCTGGCACCGCCGGAGGAGGTGTTGTTCTCGAACGTAATGCGCTCCAGCGTGGACGGCGCGCCCGCCGGCGATGAGCGGATCGCCAACGCACCGCCGGCGCCGGCTCCTCCGCGATCCGAGCCGCTGTCTGGACCAATGACCCGGTTGTTCCTGAACACCATGTTGCGCAGGGTGATCACGCTCTCGATCGCCGACATGCCGCCGCCGAACGCGTTCGGATCGCCGGGGTCGGGGACCGCGCGCCCGTTCTGGATGATGAAGCCTTCCATCGTCAACTGATTCGCCCTGACGACGTTCACGCCGCGATAGGTGTCCTGTCCATCAATGATGGTGGGATTGGCCGATGGATCGGGGGACGACCAGTTGCCGGTCGAGAAGCCGCCGCGCAGGGTGAGCGGCTTGCTGTTGACGCAGACAACCGCGTCTATCAGGAACGAGCACGCCGGGTCGGGGCCGGTGTTTTGATAGGTCCCGGCTGCGACGCGGATTTCGCTGCCGGGGACGGCCTGGTTGACGGCAAAAGCGATGCTCCGGCATGGCGTGGCGGCCGAGCCGCAGCCGGGCGCGTCGCTGCCCGACGGCGCGACGCGAATGATGCTGGCCTCGACATTGGCCGGTTCCTGCGCCTCGGTGACCGGCGCGCTCAACCCGAACGCCGCCGCCGCCAGCGCAGCAACGAGCGCCCCAACCCGCCGGTGGGCCGCCCCGGCTTTAGCCTTTTTAGGTTGCATGCAAGTTTGAGCCTCCGAGAATGTCTCCTTGAATTAAGACGGGAAAAGCCGTGCATCAATACGCTGTGGGGCACTGCGAGCAGCAGTAAGCGTGGGCTTGCGGTCTGCCCTCTACGGCGCAGCTATGTTCGATCGCTGTGCGTGAAACACGCCGAGCGAATATAGTGGGATGGGGTGACCTTCCGCTTTGCGCTCAGGCGACGTTTGCGGGCGTTGGTGACGCGTCGGCTGGGGCTCGGACGCGGTTGTGAGCTTGACGACCGACCGACGCGGACGGTCGTGGGGCTTGGGTAGGGGAGTGAAGGAGGCGCTGAGAGGTGTTGGCGGCGTCGAGTGGTCTGAGGAAGCGTTCTATATCAGGGAAGGGCAGTCCGGCTGGGCTATTGATTGCGTCGCATCAGCCGTCGCTTGATGGCGCCCCCTGTGCTCATCAACCGGTAGAAGATGACGGCGTAGAGCGTCTGCCGGTAATACAAGCCGTTGTTGCGTTGAGCCGTCGCCTCGCGCTCTTCCTCCTCCCGCGTCCAGGCATCTAACTGTGTCGTTTGTTCCAGGCTACGCTTATTCGGTCGCGCCAGGATGTAATCGAACATGGAGGAGTCAGGATAGCGGCGCAGGTAATCGGCATCGGCATCCATAATGACCTTGAGCCAGCGTGCCTGCTCTTCGGGTTTAGCGTTCCAGAACCGATCGTTGTGTGTAAGCACAAGGTAAGCCAATGCGCCCCCCATGTGTTGATGATCAACGATGTGAAAATAACGCCTCGTCATCGGCACCACCAGCTCCGAATGCACGGCTTCGCTTGGATCAACGAGCTTCATGGTGAGCAGATGGGGATAACGCATGACCTGGCGCATGTGCGGCGGCAGGCGTCTATTCAACGAGAGCGCGGCCAACCACTGCCTGGTCCCATACTGGTTGCGATGCGGACCGACGTAGTCGTAGCTGACGAAGTAGCCGTCTGCGGGCAGAAGCTTGCATAGCTCTCTGAACACCCGGTCAAGGTAGGTGATGTGGTGAGCGGCGGCGAAGTTAACCACCAGGTCATAGTCCCCTTCGGGGAACGCAGCGGTGTTGGTGTCGAGCTGGTAATAGCGCACCGGCAAGTCACCGGCGGCTGCACGTGCCTGCTGCAACAGCGGTTCGGCATAGTCTACGCCGACTGCTTCGGCGATCAGGCCGCGCTGGAGCAGATCGCGCTCGACCCAGCCGTTGCCGCAATTCAAGATGAGCGCCTTGCGGAACACGCGCCCGCTCACTCTTCTGCGAAAGTGCTCGGTCCACGGCACGTCGGGGTCGCCGCTGATGCGCCGGTTTAGCTCGCGCGCTACGTAGTCGTGGTAGCACCACAAAATAGCGTGGAGCTAAATCCGCCTGGGTGTGAAGCGTAGCAACTCATCAATCGTCCACAC
>JAIMBB010000178.1 GCA_023511655.1 Anaerolineae bacterium | reverse complement strand
ATCCGGGGCACCCTGAGCTGGACGGCCATGAACAGCAGGGCCGAGCCGATCATGAGCGGCAGCAGCAGCACGATCGCCATCAGCGGCACGACCAGGATGCCAACGCCCGGCACGCCGGTCTTCGAGAAGCCGATCAACAAGGCCGCCAGCCCACCCAGCAGCCACTGCTCAAGGGTAAGCATCAATTTCTACTCGCGACTCTCCAATCTGCAATCTCCACCCACGCGCCCCAATCGCCCGTCACTGCTCATCACCTCCACCACCGGTCGGAAGGTGCGTCGGTGTGCCCAAGACGGCCCAAGTTTGATGAGCGCCTCGGCGTGCGCGCGCGTACCATAGCCTTTGTGGCCGGCGAAGCCATAGCCACCGACCGAGGCATCCAGGTCGCACATCAGGGCGTCGCGGGCAGTCTTGGCCAGGATGGACGCTGCCGCGACGGACAGGCTGATGGCGTCGGCATAGGGGAAGGCGCGCTGGGGCAGATACAGCTCCGGTAACGACACGGCGTCAATCAGCAACACATCCGGCGTGAGCTGCAGACCGGCCACTGCGCGCATCATCGCCAGCCGGGTGGCCGGCAGAATGCCCCATGCGTCAATCTCGGCGCTGCTCGCGCTGCCGACCGACCAGGCCAGCGCGACGTGCTGAATGCGTTCGCGCATGAGCGCGCGTTGAGCCGGCGTCAGCCGTTTGGAGTCCCGCACGCCGCGCAATTCCGAAGCGATGCAGTCGCGGCGCGGCAGGATCACCGCAGCGGCGACGACCGGCCCGGCCCATGCGCCGCGCCCAGCCTCATCTATGCCGGCGACAAGCCGACAACCGGCGCGGTAGAACGACTCCTCTTCGCGTAACGACGGGGCGGCCCGATCGTGCTTCGGCATAGTGAACGGGATGAGATGATACACAACAAACGCCGCGCCGGCCGTTACAATCGCAGGCATGAGCAAAGCGGCACACCTCGACCTTCCCTTCCGCTTCGGCACGGTCGGCACGCCGATCAGCACGCCCAAGAACGGCGGCAGCGCCGGCGGCGTCCAGCGCATCCGCGAACTCGGCCTGTCGGCGCTGGAGCTGGCCTGGGTGCAGAGCGTGCGCGTGAGCGACGAGGCATGCGCCCGCATCCGGGAAGCCGGTGAGCGATGCGACGTAGCCATCAGCGTGCACGCGCCGTATTACATCAACCTCAACGCCACGCCGGAGATGTGGGCGGCCGGACGGGAGCGGCTGCTGGCCGCGGCACGCGCCGGCGCCAAAGCCGGGGCCACCGACATCATCTTCCATCCCGGCTCGTACATGAAGAGCGCCCCGGCCGACGCTTACCGGGTTGGCTTGCAACGGCTGAGCGAAGTGTCCGACACGTTACGCAAGGAGCGCGTCCAGGTCATCCTCCGACCGGAGACGATGGGCAAGAGCAGCATGCTTGGCACGCTGGAAGAGACGATCAATTGGAGCCGCCAGATCGAGAACGTATTGCCGTGCGTGGACTTTGCACACCTGCACGCCCGGCCAGGCGACGGGTCCTTCAACTCCTACGAGGAGTTCGCCGATGCCTTGCGGTTGATCGCTGCTGGCCTGGGAGAGCGCGGCCTCAAGCACATGCACATCCACTTCAGCGGCATCGCCTACACCGCAAAGGGCGAGAGACATCACCTCAACCTGGCGGAGTCCGACATCCAGTACAAGGCGCTCTTCAAAGCGCTGGCCGACCTGGGCGCGGCCGGCCGCGTGTTGAGCGAGACGCCCAACCTGGAGGAGGACGCTGTGTTGATGCAGAGCACATACGTCCGCGCCTTCAGGGCCGCTGCTAAACGCGGTCAGGCAGCGGAGATCGCCTCCTGATGCTCGAACAAGTAAAGCGCCTGCACGCCGAAATTGCGAGTTGTCGTGCCTGCGCCGAAGCCGGTTTCTTCGTCGAGCCGTCCCCAGTCGTCGTCAATCAACCTGCCATCTTGCCGAAGATGATGCTGGTCGGACAGGCCCCCGCCTCGGCAGCGCGTTCGCGGGGCAAGCCGTTCAGCGGCCAGGCCGGCCGTGTCCTGTTCCGCTGGTTGGCGCGCGCGGGCTTCGCAGAAGATGAATTTCGCGCCCGGTGCTACTTCACCGCCATCACCAAGTGCTATCCAGGGCCGGCGTGTGGCCAGGGCGACCGCGTACCCACTGCACGCGAACGCGCCCTGTGCCGGCCCTTCCTGGAACGCGAGTTAGCGCTGATCCGGCCGAAGCTGATCATTACCGTCGGTCGCGTGGCCACTGCCCACTTCCTCGGCAACGGCACGACCTTCACTGAACGCATCGGGCACACATACGAGCGCGGTGGATGCATCATTCTGCCCCTGCCCCACCCCAGCGGCGTGAGCCGTTGGACAAACGATCCACGCAATGGCAAAAGGTTGGCGCGGGCGCTGTCGTCATTGAAAGACCTCGCCGGCCGGCTGCTATCAGACCAGGAAGTCTCCGATGCGCTTCGACCCACGTCGGATGCACATGGCCGATGAGGAGCCAGGACTACAATCTCAGTCATGCAAGTCTCCGTAGTCAACCGACAGATTCAGGCTACCGCCGCCGACGCTATCATCGTCAACCTGTTCGAGGGCGTGACGACGCCCGGCGGCGCGACAGGCGCCGTGGATACCGCACTCGGCTCATCCGATGGCGCGCCGGGCGATGGCGCCATCAGCCGGCTCATCCGCCTGGGCGACTTCACAGGCAAGCTGAACGAGGTCGCCGTGATTTACACCCACGGCCTGATCCCGGCGCCGCGTGTGATCGTAGCCGGGTTGGGCAAGCGCGACGAATTCACGGCCGACCGCGCGCGACAAGCCAGTGGGGCGGCAGCGCGCAAGGCACGCGACTTGGGATGCAAGCGCATTGCGACGATCGTGCACGGCAGCGGCATCGGAGGATTGAACCCGCGCGAGGCGGCCCAGGCCACCGTCGAGGGCGCGCTGCTGGGCACATATCAGTTTCGCGAACACAAATCGAAGAACAACGACGGCAAAGCGATAGAAGAGCTGATCGTCGTTGAATACGACACCAGCAAGTTGCCCGAGATAGAAGCCGGTGCGCGCGCTGGTGAGATCGTCGCCCAGGCCGTCAACGCTGCGCGCACGCTCATCAACCGGGCGCCCAACGTGCTCTATCCCGAGACGTTCGCCCAGGCCGCACAGGAAATGGCCGCCCGCACCGGCTTGAAGTGCACCGTGCTCGCCGAGACCGGCATCGCCGAAGCGAGAATGGGCGGCGTGATGGCCGTGGCGCAGGGTAGCGCCCATCCACCGCGGTTCATCATCCTCGCCCACGAGCCAGACGTTCCAACCGACGATAGCCGACCGATCGTCTTCATCGGCAAAGGCGTGACGTTCGACACGGGCGGCATCTCCATCAAGCCAACCGAAGGCATGCAAGCCATGAAAGCCGATATGAGCGGAGCAGCCGCGGTATTCGGCGCGATGCAGGCCATCGCCGGGCTTCAGGTGCCGCGGCGCGTGATCGGTTTGATCCCGCTGGTCGAGAACATGCCTGGCGAGCGCGCCTATCGCCCCGGCGACGTGATCACCATGATGAGCGAGCTGACGGTGGAGATCATCAGCACCGACGCGGAGGGCCGCATGATCCTGGCCGACGCGCTGCACTACGCGAAGCGCTACAACCCGCGCGGTGTGGTGGACCTGGCCACCTTGACCGGCGCGTGCGTCGTCGCGCTCGGCGAGGGTACAGCAGCCGGCGTGTTCAGCAACGACGACAATTGGTGCGCGGCGTTGTTGCGCGCTGCCGACGCCCAGGGCGAAAAGATGTGGCGCCTGCCACTTTACGCCGAATATGGGGATAAGATCAAGAGTGACTACGCCGACATCAAGAACAGCGGCGGCCGCACTGGAGGCGTCGGCACATCCGCGTACTTCCTGTATCGCTTCGTCGAGGGCCCAGGAGAGTATCCCTGGGCACACGTAGATATGGCCGGCATGACCTTCAGCAACGACAACAAAGGCTACCTGGTGAAAGGTGCAATGGGATACGGCGTGCGCACGCTCGTGGCGCTGGCGCAGGCAGTGTAGGGTGACCGAGGCATCGAGGATAGGCTTTGAGTTTCGCCCGACCCGCCCGACCTGACCGACTTGACCGACCTGCCCGACCCGACCGACCCGCCCAACCTGACCGACCTGACTGACCTTAAAGATGAGCTTCGAGTTTCGCCTGATCTACGACGGTGCACACGACGGGGCAACCAACATGGCCCGCGACGAAGCCATCTCGCGGGCGGTGAGCGCCGGCCGCCAACCTCCGACGCTCCGGCTATACGGTTGGCAACCGCCTGCGATCAGCCTGGGCCAGTCGCAACGCATCGCTTCGGTGGATGAATCGCGCTGCCGCGCCGACGGCCTCGGCCTCGTGCGCCGGCCGACCGGCGGGCTGGCCATCCTACACGCCGACGAGCTGACCTACAGCGTTGCCCTGCCGATCAATCATCCCATCGCCGAAGGGGACGTGATGACGTCATACCGTCGAATTGCAGAGGCGATCATGTGCGCGCTGCGCTTGCTGGGCGTGCCCGACGTCAGCGCGAACCGTATCGCGCCGGAGGACAAAGCGAAGGGTCCGGTGTGCTTCGAAGCGCCGAGCGATTACGAAGTGGTCGGCGCCGGCAAGAAGCTGGTGGGCAGTGCGCAGTGGCGGCGGGTGGACGGCGTGTTGCAGCATGGCAGCTTGCCGCTGTATGGTGATATCGCGCGCATCTGTGCTTATCTGGTTGACGCGCCGGCGCCGGAACGCGTGCGCGCGCATGCCGCAACGCTGCAAGATGTGCTGGGTCGCACACCTTCCTGGCACGAGGCCGCCGACGCCTGGCAACGGGCCTTCGCCAACGCGCTCGACATCCGGTTCATCCCAGGCACCCTATCGGCAGACGAGCTGCGCGAAGCAGACGAGCTGCGAACCACGAAGTATGATAACGAGGCATGGACGCGCCGGCGGTGAAACATGGCGCCAGACACATCTGGGTTGTAGACACGCGGGCGAAAAGGAAATGGGCTCTGTGCAAAGAGTTGAGCGACCTGGTCATTTACCAAAGCTACAGGTGGGGGACGCAGCCCCCAATGTGACACTGACCAAGACTACGGGGGAGTGCGTAACCCTGGCAGATCTATTGCATCGGGGACGTATCCTGCTGGTCTTCCTGCGCCACTTCGGCTGAGTGTTCTGTCGTTCGGAATTGGCCAGGCTGGCCAAACTCAATCCCCAAATCGAGGCAAGCGGCGCCCAAGTCGTGGTGGTGACGATGGGCAAGCCGGCGGAGACTGAGCGATTCTGTGGCGAGCGCGCGCCGGGCCTGCAATGCTTCTGCGACCCGGAAGCAGCTTCGTACCGCGCCTATGGCCTCACCCGCGGCTCGACCGACCAGTTGTTCGGACCGGCGGTGTGGTTGAAAGGGGCGCAGGCGACCCTGGAGGGCAAGTTTGAAGGGCTGCCGCTGGGCAAGCCGGTGGGCGATCCGTTCCAGATGCCCGGGGTGTTTGTGATCAGCAGCGATGGGCGCGTGGCATTTGCCTACTACAGCAAACATGCCGGCGATTACCCCGACGACGCGGAGCTGCTGAAGGCGGTGCAGGGTTGAGCGTGGCGTGTCAGGCCGTATCGGGCGCGTCCGACTCGGTCGGGGCATCACCGGACGCCGCAGCCAGCTTCTCGTAGGTGTACTCGTTCAACCCTTCCGCGATCACGCGCGCGCCCGACTCGAGCAAGACGCGTTGCACTTCGGCCGAGGAATCTGCCGTCGTCACAGCGACGACGGCGGTAGTGCCGGCCTTCAATCCCTCGCCTAACCGCTGCAACTTGTCGTCTGCGATGCCGGCGTCGTGCAGTTTCTCGGTCAACGCGCCGAGCGCCGCGCCGGCTGCTGCGGCCGGAATCGCCAGCGGCCCAAGCAACAAGCCGATCATGCCGCCGATGGCTCCGCCGACCACCGCGCCGCGCACAGCACCTGGGTCGTTGGTCTCCTTGATGCGCAGGCGGTTATCCTCGTCGCGTTGCACGATGGCCATGTCCTTGAGCGCGATCCGACCTTCGCCCCGCAATCGCTTCAAATGGTCCATAGCCGTGAACGCTGCCAACTCATCGTCGAACGCGGCCACCACAACGTCAATCAGTGCGTCGCCCATCTTTTGTCCTCCCACAAGTAGAGTTTAACGCGCAGGACGCGTCTCGGCAACGCCAGAGCGGCCGGCATGCTATGGAGAACAGTGCTACAAAGCAGCAAAACGCAAAAGGGCAGATGGAGAACCACCTGCCCTTTCGCAATCAGCGGGTCGCCGGCGAATCAGTAGCCGCCGGGCGCGTTTTCCTTCAGAATCTGGTTGGCGTCTTCGACGGCTTTGTCCAGCGCAGCCTTCACATCGCCCTCGCCCCTGATGGCTACAGCTGCCACGACATCGCTCATCAGCTTGCGCACGGGGTCATAGCCGGCCACCGGCGCCTCGACTGCGCCATAGGCCACCATGTCATACAGACGGGCATAGGCTTCGGCTGCTTCAGGGAAGTTCTTGTAGCGCTCGTCATTCTTCACCGTTTCGATCGCTTTCGGAGCGGCGCTCTTGCGCACGGCCATGTAGCCCGACGCGTTGGCCCACCCAGCGATGTTCTCCGGCTCGGTGAACGCCTTCATGAACAGCCATGAAGCCAGCTCCTTCTCCGGCGTGCTCTTGAAGACCGACCACGACGCGCCGTAGATGTCCACCACGGGCTTGGCCGGATCTTTCTGCGGGAACATCACGTATGTCCAGCGGAAGGGCTTCTCGGACTTGGCCACTGCGTCAGCATAGAACGGCAGGCCAGTGCTGGAGGACATCACGAACAAGACCTTCTGAGCAGCGAAGCGAGTCTGTTCGCCGAAGCGTTCGGCGCTGGGGATCTCCACGGCGCACTTGTTCTCGAACAGGCGCTTGAGCAAAGACAACGACTCGACGCCGGCCTCGCTGTTAAAGACATAGCTCTTTGCATCTTCGCTGAGCACGCGACCGCCGTTGGCGAAGACCAGCGCTGCAAAGTTGCTGATGTCGTTTTGCCAGGCCAGGCCGTAGCGCTCATTAGCCGGGTCGGACGCCTTGCACGCCAGTTCCTCGAACTCCTGCAGCGTCTTGGGCGCCTCCTCAACGCCCAGCTCTTTCAGCCAGTCAAGGTTGACGTAGAGCACCGCCGCGGAGCGGCTGGTCGGCCAGCCCAACACCTCACCGGGGTACTGCGGATTCTTGTCGCTCTCCAGGAAGAAGGGGAAGTAATCATCCACCTCTTCCTTGGTCAGCCCGTACTTCTCGCTGGCAATGAAAGGCGCAAGGTCAATCACGTTGCCATCCAAACGGTAGAACGATGCCTGGTTCTGGTAGGCCTGGGCGATGTTGGGCGGCGTGCCACCCTGGATCGCTGCGTTGATCTTGCTGTACAGGTCGGCATAGCTGCCGTCAATCTTCTCGACGGTGACCTTGATGCCGAATTCGTTCTCGGCGTTGAACTTCTCGACGAACTCTTCCACGAACTTCTGCGCCCCGCCGGAGTAGCGATGCCAGAACAGGATTTCGGTGGGGTTGTCCTTGCTCAACACCAGCGCATCCACCCCGGTCGCCGGTTCGGCAGTCGGCGCAGGGGCTTCGGTAGGCTTAGGCGCCTCAGGTGGCGCAGGGGCCTCGGTGGGCTTGGGCGCCTCGGTCGGCGCAGCCGGCGCTTCGGTTGCTGCCGGCGGCGCCTGAGTCGGTGCCGGCGCGGCCGGCGCAGCACAAGCAGATATGAACAAGGCGATCGTCGCCAGGCATGGAATCAGTTTGCGTATCATCGGTCTTCTCTCCTGATCGAATCAAGTAACTTGCGAGCCTTCGTTAATCCATCCGTCCCTCTCGGCCGGCGATGTTGCGACGGCCGGCCGTTGCCGTTTTGCGTGCGCAATGCGCGATTAACCTATACGCATCACCTCCTTAACCGTGCGGGTCAGCCCTTCAAACCGGTCGTGGTAATACCCTCGGTGAAGTAGCGTTGCGTGAAGAAGTACAGGACGACCACCGGCAGCACGACCATCACTGCAACGGCCATGGCCAGTTGCGTCTGGGCGCCGCCGTCGGTCTGCAAGAAGCCCACCAGCCCGACCGACACCGTGCGCATGTTTGAGCTGGACGTGACGAGTTGAATCCAGCGGAACTCGTTCCAGGTCCAGATGAATTCGAGCAGCGCCAGCGTGAGGATGGCCGGGCGGGCGAGCGGAATCATCACCAGGGTCAGATAGCGCATGTGACCGGCGCCATCTATGCG
>JAIMBB010000018.1 GCA_023511655.1 Anaerolineae bacterium | reverse complement strand
CTCATACAACAAGCCCGATGGTGACAGGAACCCGTGCGGCCGCAGGTCGCGGTGTCACCATCACTTGCCCGCCTGGGCCGCCCGCTGAAGGGCGGTGACGCGCTTCACCTGGCTCTCGCTGCAACCGGCCAGCCTGGCCGTCTCGGTGATGCTGTGCCCTGCGGCCCGCAGTGCCTTGATTCGCGCGTGCATGGCGTCGTCTGCGCGCCTCCCGGCGTACTTGCCCGCTTCGCGGGCCAGCTCGATGCCCTGCCGCTGTCTTTCGCGCCTGGCCTCGTAGTCGTCCCGCGCGATCTGCAAGGCAAGCCGCAGCAGCATCGCTTGAACTGATTCGAGCACGATCCGCGTGACGCCATCGGCGGCAGCGGCCAGCTCGGACAAATCCACCACGCCGGGCACTGCAAGGCGCGCGCCCTTGCTCTGGATCGCTTCCACCAGGCGCTCGGCCTCGGCCAGCGGCAGGCGGCTTATGCGGTCGATCTTCTCGGCGATGACGACTTCACCCGGCTGCAAGTCGTCGATCATGCGCAGCAGCTCGGGCCGGTCGGCGCGCGCGCCCGAGGCCTTCTCGCGGTAGACGCCCGCGATGTAGTAGCCCGCCTGACGGGCGTCCTCTTGAATGCGCTCCTGTCGCTTCAGGTCTTGCTCGTCGGTGCTCACGCGCAGGTAAACGCGGGCCACCTTAAGGCCACGTAGCGCCTGGTGCTCGGCGGGCGTTCGCATGATCCGGTCGCTACCTTCGACCAGGCCGCCGCCGCCGACGCGCAGCGGCGGGGCCTCGGCGAGCGCCTGGCGCGCTGCCCTCGATGGGCGAGGCATAGCGGCGATCTGCGTGTCCTGTGCCGTGCGCGGCGTGATGATGGCGCTGCGCCTTGTCTTCTTCTTTCCGGGGAAGTAGCCCGTGCGGTTGGCCATGGTCGCCTCCTGGTCACTTTGGGTATACCTGAAAGCGCCCACATTACCGCAGGGGGCCAAGAATGGCAAACGCGGCCTATCTTGGCCGGGCCGTTCTTGGCCCCCTATCCTGTCCACCCGCGCACGCGTAGGGGCGAAAAAAGGGCCACCCGGTGAGGGGTGGCCCAAAGACTGCACGGCTCAGGGAGGAAAAGCCGGGAATGTGCAGCCGATCAAGCGCCTCTGGTGACAGAGGCGAGCTGGCCAGGCGCGAGGCCTGCTACCAGTTCACAAAACTCTAAAACCACGCTCCCCTATGACGGTATCCAGTGCTCTAACCGCCTCGTAGCGGTCTAAGGCAAGCAACTCCCGAGTGTTGAAAGGAAAGCAATGTTTCCTTCCTCGCCTATCCAAGACTTCACGAGTGTTTCTCTTGACGCCACCCTCAGTGCGCACTCCATTGCGCGACCCAGGGCCGCCGTAGCGCGAAAGAATCTCGCGCTCGATAACTTCAAGATCGGGTACGTGTGCAGGGTAAAGCTGCCACATGGCGTAGTAGCCGACCGCCGCGCGACTGCGGTAGTAAGAAAGTCTGGCTTTAGGGACAGTGGTCTTGCCAACCTTCACGGCATCACTTTCATCCGTTCCAACCAAGTAGATGAATGCACCACTACCGAAAGATTCTTCGGGAAGCTGTCGCGTCGTATGCAGGTAGGCGCTCAGTGCCTGATAGAGAAGCTGATCTTGCGTGATTCCTGCACGACGCGCAGCGCGCCGCAGCGCGCCATGAAGCGCATCGTCTACAGTAACTGAGCACCTTGTCATGGGCTTACCTCGCCGATGATGATTTTGTGGCCGCTCATCATTGACGCTCCTGCGCTTCGAGCTGCTTGAAGGCCTGCATGGCCGCCGCCGTGCCCGCGTTCTTGCCCTTCTGGTAGCTGGTGGCCGCGCAGCGCAGCGCGTAATCGGGCGAAGCAAGGTTCTGCGGGCCATAGATGGCCGCGCGGTTGTCGTAGCCGTTCAGGTTGAACTGCTTGCCCTTGTAGAGCGAGAGGTTCCACGCGACACGGGCATCGCTCGGGCGCTGCTGCGCCTGGGTCTGGTAGATGCTTTCCTTCGGCCCGACGAACCGGTTCCACGTCAGGTAGTAGTCGGCCTTGTAGCCTTCGATGAAGGCGTCGGCGTTGCAGGCATCCGGCGGGACGGCGACGGTGACGTTCGGCTCTTGGTAGCCACCCGAAGGGCCGAGGGTGACGGCACGCCCGCCGATGGTGGGCAGTTGCGGCAGCTTCGGCAGCGGCGCGCAAGCCGCAAGGGTTGCCGCGACGGTGGCGGCGAGGATGAGGCGCTTGAGCATGGTGTGTTCTCCTGTGGTTGCGGTTTTGAACTGGTGACACCTGGCCGCGACCGAGGCGTGTCGGTTGTCACCAGTCCGGGAAAGGGAGGTGTTCGGGATCGGTGCGGCGATCATGCTGGCCTCACTTCTTCGCCAGCACTTCGGCGGCGTTCTTCAGGCCAGCGAGGCGGCTGTTCACGATCTCGATGTCTACGCGCCGGTTCTTGGCGCGGCCCTCCTGCGTGCCGTTGTCGGCGATGAAGCCGCCCGCCGATTTGTAGTAGACCCGAATCTTCTTCGGGTCTACGCCCTGGGCGATCAGGTACTGCCGCGCGGCCAGCGCGCGCGCGAGGGCGATCTTGCGGTTCGCGTCGTCGATCACCGGGCTGTCGGTGTAGCCGCGCACCGTGACGCGCTCGGCGGCCTTGGCGGCAGGCACCAGGACGCGGCTAACTTCCGCCGAAGGCTGGAAGTCGGCGCTGTTGAAGCCGAACTCGACGCGCAGGATGACGCTCGCGGCATCGGCTACCAGGGATTCGAGCTTGTCGATCCGCTGCGCGATGGCCTTGTCTTCTGCCGTGGCCGGGGCGGCGCTGGCCTTGACCCGATCCAGCTCGGCGCGCAGCTCGGCGATCTGCTTTTCGGCCAGCTTGAGCGCAGCTCGCGCGGCCAGAAGCTCGGGGTCTTCTTGCTTGACCTGGCTGGTCGGCGTGCTGCCGGTGGCCGGGGCGGCCTCCGGCGCAGGTTGTTGAATCGGTTCCTTTGTAACAGACCCGGCGAGGGGCGCGGTTGCCTTGACGGTGGCTGTCACCGGGCCGACTTGAACCCGCAGCGGGGCGTGCAGCCCCGGCAAAACGGCGTTCTGGCCGATCCGCTCGTAGGCGATGGCCTTGCCTTCGTCGTCGAAGACCATCAGCGAGGCGGGCGGGTCGGTGACGAATTGCAGGGCGGTGCGCTGGCCGTCATCGAAAGCGCGCACCAGGCCGATGGCCTGGCCGCCCTCCGTAGCGTAGCCAAAGCGCAGCGAGGAAACGGGGGCGCGGTCGGGGGTGGCGCAGGCGGTGAGCGCCAAGGCCGCAACGATGGCCCCGGCGATGGCGGTTTTCTTCATGTCGTGCGCTCCTATGGTGAATAAAAGGGAACCGATGCAACAAGCCTCAGCGTTTGAATCGGACAAGGCCCGTGCGGGTCATGTCCACCTTGAGCAAGCCACTATCGTCCAAGGCCTTGACGGCCCGGCGCAGCACCTTGCGGAAGTTCTCGACGCTCTCGGCATCGCTGCCGCAGAGCTGGTAGATCGTCTCGGCCTTGAGGGGGTAGGGGTCGCGGTGGCTGGCCGCGTAGTCGTACAGCCTCCGCGACACAGGGGGCAGGTTGCGGTAAGCCTCCCAGTTCAGGCGCGTGAAGTTGGAATCGCCGAACCAGTCGCGGATTTCCTGCGGCACTTGCACCGCGTAGCGGGTGAGTGGCTTGCCGTCTTCACCACGCCAGAGGAAGTCGCCGATCAGGGAGAGGGCAAGGCCGCCGTTCAGGCGCTTGCTCTCGATGGTGAGTGCGGTCGCCTTCAACCGAAGAAGGCACTCGCGCAAGAGCTTGTAGTTCGGGCCGCTCGGCGTCCAACCGATGTCGGTGCAAAGCTGGTGGGGAGTGAACTCGACCCACCGGCCTAGAGGGTATTCCTTCGCGTAGTGAAGGATTTGCAACCAGACAAGCTCATCGTTCTCGGCGCGCAGCTCGATCCCGGTGAAGCTGATCTTGCCGTCGCCCACGACGAAGATGTTCTCGTCGGTGTAGACGCGGCGCTTGCGAGCGCGGCGCACGGTGAACAGTGCGGCCCGGCAAGACTCGTTCGGGTGGGCGCGAACCTCGTCGGCCCACAAGGGCAGTTGAACGACCAGGTACTTGCGGCGTTCGGCCTCGGCCTCCTGGGCCTTCTTGCGCTGCTCTGCGGATCGCTGGCGGGCTTCCTCGGCCCGCAGCTTCAGGCGTTCAAGCGCCTGGTCTAGTTTCGTTGGTAGGTGCTCTCCTGCCTGCTTCATGTGCCGACCTCCTTGTAGCCGCGTCTCAGGCGGCGTTTTCGTACCTGCTCGATGAGGGCAAGCCCGGCCTCGCGGCTGGCGCAAAGGTCTGACCTTTGCTGCCCGAGGCGGCTTGCTTTCCCGCCCCATGCGCGGCTGACAACCCACTCGCCGAATAGATCGACCTGAAGAAGCGCCACGTAGTAGCGCGTCTCAGTCTCGAACCTGACCAGGTGCGTGATGTCGTCATTCGGCGGGCTGTTCATCGTCTTGCGCAGTGGGGCTTTGGTGGGTCTTCGTGTTGACCGGATTGCCATTGAATGGTGCCGTCCGAAAGCGTCTCGACCACGATGTCACCGAACGCGGAATGCCAAACCCGCCGGTCAAGCTGGCGAAGGTCTTTGATCGCTGACACAAACATATCACCTATGGCGAATAATAAACGATAGATGGCACTCGGTCACTCTTGGCGGGTCAGCCTTCGGCTTCGCGCGGCAGCGGCTGGCCGCAGTGCGGGCAAAGCCCTTGCAGCTTGCGGATCGTCCGATGCAGCGAGGCGTAATCGACGCCTGCGGCGATGCTGGCCGCGCGGCGCGTCTCCCCTTCGACGAAGACCAGGCGGCAGGCCTCGATCATCTTTTCGCTGCGAAGGCCGTGCGTCTTCACCAGCTTCTTGAAGTCTGCTGCCGTGAGGTTCTCGATCTCAGTGCTCATGTCGTTATGCAATCTCGATGGTGCCGAAGTAGCGGGTCAGCTCGGCCCGTGCCTGGTAGCGGCCTAGCCACTCCTGCGCCTCGTTGGTGGTCAGGGTTCGGGTGACAGTGAAGGGCGCGGCCTTCCGGGCGGCGAACACCTTGCCCTGGGCCTCGAACCACTGGCCGCGCTCGGTGCGGGCGAGGATCAGGAAGTCGGCGCGTTGCTCCGTCCAGTTGTGGCGGCAGTGGTAGAAGACCACGCTCGCCTGGGTGCCGACAAACCGCTTGCCGTCCTTGATCTGGTCGAGCGTCGGCCACGCCTTCAACATGAAGGCGGTCGAACGCTTGCCGTAGGTCTGCGCGTTCCAGTAGAACCACGCGGCCACGGCCAGAACAAGCGTCACTGCGATCTCGGCGAACATAGCTATCCCCTCATGCCTGGGCACGGTAGAAGCGGCTGACCATCTTCCCGTTCACCTGGCGAAAAACCACAACACCCGCCCCACCCTCAAGCTCGAAGACCTTGACGGCGGCGGGAACCTCGACCTGGCGCGCGATCTGCACCGGGGCCGACACCGGCACCTGGGGCGCGGTCGTCAGACTGGCCGAAGCCATCATCAGCACGCCCGCAGCTCCGGCGACAACGCTCGCCAGTGCGGCAGGCGCAGCGCCAAGCAGCGCAGCGGCCAGCACCAGGACACCAAGCAGGACATTGATGCTTCGCATGATCGCCCTCAGTTGTTGAAGTCGGGGTAGGCACGCTCGAACCACTGTTCGGCGTACATGCGTTCATCGCTGCCGTTGGAGCTGAAGCCGTCCTCGCGCGGGTTGGTGACGAAGCTCTGCAACCCGCAAACGTCGGCGATGAAGCCCCTCAGAACCTGCTCGGGCGTGAGGCCTCGGCTCTCGCACAGCTCGAAGAACTCAAGCGGCACCGGGATTTCAACCGGCTTCGTCTCGTCCTTGATGTAGTTTCCATCCTTGCCCGGCACGAAGTGCGGCTTGCACGAAATGCGTTCTTCGCTGCCGTCCAGCTTCCAGCTCCAGAACGGCGCGTAGCCCTTGGCCTCGTCGCCGGGGTAGTCCTGCTCCGGCCAGCGGCGCAGCCGTTGATCGGCATAGGCCCAAAACCGGAAGTCGCCCTCGGTGATGGTCAAGACGCCTCGCTCGCCTTCCTTCCAGAACTGGTAGGCGACGGGGAAGGTCTTCTCCTGGCCGTCAGCCGTCACGATGACAGTCTGCTTCGCCTCGGCGTCGATGCTCTTGATCGTCGCGTCGTAGAACTTCTGTTCGGTGTCGCTCATGGTGGCGTCGGTGGTCATGGTCGGTTGTCCTATATTGTAGGCCATATGGTGAATAACGCAAGAGGGGGCAAGCCGTTGACAGAAAAATTTCTCACGCCCGAAGGGGCGGGGCGGGAAGCTCAGGCCGGGGAAACGTCGAAGTCGTCATCGGGCAGGATGGCGCGCTCTTGGTCGGCCACCTCTCCGGCTTCGATTTCCTCGTCGGTGACGCCATAGCGCGAAAGCGCGGCGCACCGTGCCCATTCTTCGCGGTCGGCCATGACCTGGCCGATGTGGCGCGCGCCACCGGGGCGCGAGACTCTGACGTTCCATGCCTTCATGCTGGTGCCTCCTACTCGTCCAGCTTGGCAAGCAAGCGGTCGATCTGAGGAATGCCGAAGTCGCGTTCCTCGAACTGGCGGCCACCGGGGCGCATGCCCCCGGCGCGCACGGTCTTCAAGGCCTCCTGCTTCTGCTCGCGCAGGCGGTGCAGGGCTTCGACGATCAGCAGTTGCTCGGATTCGGTGAGCACGTCTTGAATGCGGGCCATCGTGGTTGCTCCTTTCCTTGGCCTGGTGTTCAGTAGTCCTCTGGCAGCAGCAGCGTGGTCGAGCTGCGATCTGCCTCGGTGATGACCCAAACCTTGCCGCCTTGCGGCAGGTTGAACGACGAGAAGATGCGGGCGCCAGTCAGCAGCGCGAGGGTGTTTGCCGTGGCGTCCTCGGTGTCCATGTCTGACCAGTCGCAAGAGGCGTGGCGCTGCACAAACTCTTGCGGGGTCTTCCCCTGCTCTGCGAGGGCTGCGAGTGCGCCGGGCGTGGCGGCGAGCTGGCCCAAGCGGAACCGCATGTTCGTCAGGATCAGTCGGTTTTCGGTCTGCATGGCGGGCTTCTTCATGGGGTTTCCTTTCTTCCTGCGATGGCTCAATTATACGCCATATGGTGAATAACGCAAGAGGGGGCAAGCCGTTGACAGAAAAATTTCTCACGCCCGAAGGGGCGGGGCGGGTCTGTCTTCGCCTTTCCCTCGGGGCCGATGCCTTGCTTCTGTCTGCAAGACATAAGCAAAACATCAGCAACCCCTAAGCAGGGCCTAAGCAATCGGCACCAAAGGGCGCGGCCCATGCACGCGCCCGGAAAAGCCCGCCGCGGGCTTGGTGACACCAGGCCGCCGCCGGCGGGCTGGTGTCACCACGGGCGGGGCGAAGCCTTTCGGCAGCATCAAACCGCCACCGGCAGCGGTGGGGCGAAGCCCGACCGCGCAAGCTGGCCGGTTTCAACCAGCGCAGCTATGCAGCCGAAGGGCTTCTTTGAGGGGTGGGACTGAGGTCGGATTGGTGACGGGGGCGAGCTGGCTAGGCGCGAGGCCCATCACCAATCAATGCGCCGCGTCGAGCGGCTGGATAGCGCCCGGACGGGCGCAAAGGCCAGTGGTGGCCTGGAAGGTGGCCGCCCCGGCCAGTCGCGCAGCGACCAAGCGCGGCTGCGCGCGCCTGGAAGGGCATCCCGGTTTTCGCGCACGCGAAAAGGCCCCGGATGCCTTCGGGTCAGTTGAACGAAACGCTCGTAGGGGCCTCTTGCGGGGTCATAGGAGCCTCGGGAGTGCTCGCCCTGCCCTTCCCCTTCACCTTGCCGGAAAAATCGCCTGTAGCCCCGGCTACGCGCTGCACATAGCCTGTGCGATAGCCACGGGTGAAGCTGCCGGTCTGGTAAGCGGAGATCGCGGCCTTCAAAGCATCTTGGCCGGTGCCGTACTGACGCACGGCCCGCTGGTAGAACTCCGTGAGAATCTTGCCCCCCGCCCCGATATTGGTGCAGGCGTCGAAGACGTTCTCGGCGTTCAGCCCGAGTCGCTGGAAGTTCTGCGAATTGACCTGCGCGGCCCCGGCGTCGAAGCGATAGCCGTTATCGAGAAGCCACTTCGCCCATGCGACGGCCTCGGCCTTGTCCTTCGGCTGGACGGTCAGGCGGTAGGCCTTGCCGTCCTTGGTGATGTGGTAGCCGATGGCGTGAGGCTTGAAGCCCGATTCCACCCTCACGATGCTCTGCATCGTCGTCGGCGCTACGGTCGGCGCGCATTGTTCGATCATGGCCGCAAAGTCCATGCTGTCCCCCTACAAGTTGACGGCCACGACAAGCGGCACGCTAAAAAGCCTACTCCATGCTTGCAAGGTCATGGTCTGAATTCCTGGAATGCTCGTGTCGGCAGCCCAATAGCCATTGGTCGCGCCGATCATGAGCTGCGGCCTGGCCGCCTGCGAAAGAAGCATCGGCCACGCAAGAAGCTGCTCGTAGCAGATGAAGACGGCGGCCCGGTGGCCGTTGACCTGGCCGATACCGTTGCCGGTCAGGTTCGCCACGGTGCCTCGGTCGGTCCACGGCTTCCACATTGACACCGGCACCGGGATACGCTGAACCAGCTCGCCCCGGTGCGCGCCGACGAAGATCAGGGCATTGCGCGTTCGCGCGCTGCCCTCGATGGGCACTTCAGCGCCGACAAGCACAGTGCGGCCCTGGCGCGCGAGCTGCGCGGCGGCATCTTCCCAAAGGTCGGCGGTCGCGTCTGACCACAACCCGGCCACGGTTTCAGGGAAGACGACGAAGGGGCGATTCGAGCGCATGGCGCGCTCGATCATGTCTTGATTCGCGGCGTAGTCGCGCATGAAGTCTCGGCCAGCCCCACCAGAACCGCCGTAGGTGGTCTGGTGGCCTTCGATCCAGTCGGGCGCTGGCGGCGACGGCACGAAGCTCGTGACGGCGGCCAGCGCGGCCAGCGCGGCGGCGGTCGCTGCGGTGCGATAGCACAAGGCGATGAGCGCGGCCAGCATGGCCGCGAACCCAAGCCAGCCGGTGGCGGGGAAAAACACCCCGGCAGCGGTCGCCGGGTTGGCCCACCCCACCAGGCCGATAGGCGGCACGATGCACAAGGCGACGGCCAGCGGCACACGCCACCAGAAGCCAGTTCGGCCCCACGCGAGGCCCCAAGGGGCCGACAGGGCCAGCGATGCACCGAACCAAAGGGCGACAGAGAAGATCGCGGGCGTGTCGCTGCCGAAGAAGCGAGCTGCACCGAAGGGCAGGCCGCGCGCGGCGGCAAGGTAATAGGCGAGCATGGTGAGCCATGCTGCGAGTCGGGTCGGCCTGGTCGCCCACAAGGCGACGGCCAGCGGCGCGAGGGCGAGCATCGGTAGATGCGCGCCCCATGAAGCGGCACCGATGGCGGCGGCCACCAGGGCCGCCGTCCACGTCGGCGCAAGGGCGCGCTCGATGCGGGCGAAGGTCATTGCTCGGTCTTCCTGAAAAGGCTCGGTTTGATCGGGTGCGCGTCGGCCCATAGGCCGATGCGCCCTGCCCTCGCCTGCTGTTCGGCGGCTGCATAGCGCGCGAACTCCGGCGCGGCCTGGTTGCGCCTGGCGAACTCGGTGTAGTGCCACGCGCAGCCCGTGGCGAGCTGCGCGAGGTTCACGTCGGCACCGGCCAGCTCGACGGTGGCGACAAGCCGCCCGTACTTATCGTGATCTTCGCCGGGGATGGGGCGAATGGTCACGTCGCGCCGGTATACCTGAGCGGCCAGCGACTGGCGGCATACCTGGCCGTAGGCCTGGCCCGTCTCCGGCGCGTCGATGTTGGCGAGGCGCACGCGAACCTGCTGCTTGTCGGCAGTGAGCACGGTGATCGTGTCGCCATCGGCGACATGGAACACCCAAGCCGTGAACGGCTCGCCCGCCTGCGCGCATAGCGCAGCGAGGGAAAGGGCCAGCGAAGCGGCGAGGCGCTTCATTTCTGTGCCTCCTCTCTCTTGCCACCAGCAGGGGGCCAGCCACCTTTGAAGCCCTTGTGTTTGTTCTGTGTTGGATCACCGACATTGAAGGCTTCCTTCATGGCGGCTTTGCGCGCGGCTTCCTTCTGCGCTTGTTCCTGCGCTGCCTTCTCTGCTTGGTTATCGCTGCAACCCGTCAGGGCGGCGATGCAGGCAGCGATGACCAGGACAACCGCCACCCGTGTCCAGCCCTTGCGGCGAGCGTCGGCGGTCACGTTGGGCGACGGATGGTTTTTCAGCGATGAACAAGCGCATAGTCTTCTCGCTGGTTGAACACCAGGACAGGGGTCATGCCTGATAGCACGCTGCTTGCGGGCAACGGCCCGAAGTAGCGGCTATCGAGGCTGCGAGGGTGGTAGGTCGATATGACCCACAAGGTTTGCGCGGGCACCCTGTAGGTGCCGGGCGCGACGGCTGGAAGTGGCCTGCCCTTCGAATCGAAGGCGGCGATTGGTTGGGTCAAGGCGGGCTTGCCGTTGATGCTCACGCCCTGGGGCGTGACTTCAACGGTGTCGCCCTCGCGGGCAGCGACTGGCTTGAGCAAGGGCGCAAGGCCTTGCGGGCATGTGCCGTGGGGCACATAGCCTCGCTCGTAGACCAGCTCGGCGAACTTGCCTTCGGGAAGGCAGAACTCGACGTAGCTCGCTTGGGTGTAGTCGGCGCGCTTCCAGAGACCCAACGGTAGGGACTGCGTGAGATTCACGCGGTAGCCGAAGGCCGCCCCGATCAGCCAAGCCGATATAAATAGGGCACCAGGAAGCAAAGCGTAGACAAGGGCGCGGCGCTTCATGTCACAGCTCGGGCATGTTGTAGTCGCTGGCCGAGGCGGTGCCCTGGGGCGGCGCATCGTCGGCGTGGTCAGCGTCGGCGGGCGGCTCCCCTACCCCCTCGTGTTCGTCGTGCATGCGGTCGATGCGATGCGAGCGCATGACGATGATCTCGCGCACGGTCTTCTGCTGGCCCTCGGTGTTGGTGTAGCGGCGCGTCTGAATCTTGCCCTCGATGTGGATGTTGTCGCCCTTGTCGTACAGCTCGGCGAGATCCGCGCGCTCGGCGTAGAAGACCAGCGAATGCCATTCGGTGGCCTCGACGGGCTTGCCCTGCTTGTCGCGCCAGAACTCTTTGGTTGCGAGAGTCACGTTCGCAACCTTGTCGCCCGAAGGCAGGAAGCGGATTTCGGGCTTCTTCCCGAGGAATCCTTCGAGGATCACTTGGTTTTTATACAAGGGTCTTCTCCTGGTGATGGTGGGTTGATCGTGTGGCGATGGCTACATCATACGCCATATGGTGCATAACGCAAGAGGGGGCCGACTGGTTGACACCTCAAGCCGTGTGGCCTCGCGGTGGCTTGACCCGCAGCGGCTCGACTTCCTGAAGGTCGGGGTTCGCTGCAAACGCGGCCTCGGCCTCGGGCTTGGCGCTCTTGCGCACGTAGGGCGGCGCTGGCTTGTGCGGAGGCACTGGCTCTGCCTTGCGCGCGATGGGCGCGTCGGCCTCAGCTTCCTCGTCTTCGGTGCCATCGTCGGCGGCGTCCTGGTGCTCGATGTCGGCTTGACGGTGACGCATGATCGCTTCTTCATCTTCTGCCGCCACGTCGGGCGTTGCGCGCGGGTAATGCTCAAGCTCCGCGTGTACCTCCGGCTCGGCGTCGGGTTCGGCCTCGGCCTCCCCTTCGCCGGATGTGGTGACAGGCGCGCGCTGGGCAGGCGCGGGCGGGGCCAGCTTGGCCCGCTCGGAAAACACCGGGTCTTTGAAGTAGAGGATTTGCTTGCCGTAGATCGGCGGGAAGCCGGTCACAAAGATCAGCATGTCACCGGCCTCGACGATGTTCCCCCGGGCGTCCTTCTTGGGGCCTGGGAGGCGTGCGCACTCGTCAGGCGTCAGAAGCGGGCGCTCGATGTGCTCGACGTTGGTCGAAACCTGCGAGAGCATCGGCGATAGCCGGTTGCCCGAGTAGTTGAAGGCCGCTTTCTGGACGGTCATCGTGCCCGTCATGCGGGATAGCAGCTCGGCAGTCTCCGGGTTGTTGGGCGCGTAGGCGATGCGAACGTGAGTGCCTGAGAAGACAAGCTCGTTCTCGCCGTAGACGTTGTTGAGCTGCACCTTGTCTTGCACGATCAAGTAATACTTGATCCCGTAACCCGCCGTGTAGCCCATTGCATTGACAAGGATGTCCATGCGCCCAAGCGTCGGGAACTCGTCGATCAGCATGAGCAGCCGGTTCTTGTTGGTCTGCACGCTGCGGCCCCCCTCGAAGCGCATCGTCTCTGTGAGCTTGTTGACGATCTGCGTGAAGATCAACCGCGTGAGCGGGCGCAGCCGGTCTTTGTCGCTCGGCGGCACCACCAGGTAGAGGCTGGCAGGCGTCTCACCATTGACCAGCTCGTCGATGGTGAAGTCGGAAGCGGCGATGTTGCCCGCGACGATGGGGTCAGAGTAGAGCTGCAAGAAGACCTTCGCGGTGGACAAGATGCCCGAAAGCTCCTTTTCCTCCTTGTCCAGCATTTCTTGGGCCTTCTCGGCCACCACGGGATGCACCTGAGTGACCTTGCCGCTGACCGTCTTCCAGCCGAAGCGGCATTCCTCGTCCAGCGGCTCCAAGAGCATTTCGTTCAGCGTCTCGCTGAAGGAATGCCCCGGCCTGGTCAGCACCTGGGCAACCTCGGGCAGCGAGGCGGTTCGGCCCTCCTTGAGCGCGCGATAGGCTGCGTAGAGTATGACGCCGGTCAGCAGCGACGTAGCCGAATCGACCCAATGGTCATGCTCGCTCGTGTCCTCGCCCGGATGCGTCAGCATGAACGCGATGTTCTGCGCGTCGGAGACATCGCGGGGCGTGCCCAAGCGGATTTCGGCGAGCGGGTTGAACCTCACGCCCTGCCCGATCTCGACCGGGCTGAACTTGAGCACGCGCGAGCCTGCCTTCTTGGCTCGCCACCCCGCCGTGAGCGCGTAGTTCTCGCCCTTGATGTCGTACACCACGCATGAGTGCGGCCAGCTCAACAGGGTTGGCAGCACCAGGCCAACACCCTTACCGGAGCGCGAGGGCGCGAAGGCGATGATGTGCTCGGGGCCGTTGTGGCGCAGGTAGTGAATCTTCTTCGTCTTCGGGTCTTGCCACCCTCCGACGTAGACGCCCTCACCCTTGCCGATAAGGCCCATTTCCTCGATGTCCTTGCGCTCGGCCCATCGGGCCGAACCGTGCAAGTGCTCGTGCCCTTTCTGTAGCTTGCGCGTGCGCAGGAACATCACCAGCGCGGCGGCCAGCACGGACAAGCCTGAGCCAGCGGCCGCGATGGTTAGGCCCACCCACAGCACATGCCGCACGTCGGCGTGGGGCAGTTGGTTGAACTTCATGAACCACACCGCCCACATATAGGGCGGGTAGAGGGCATGCCCTCCAATCGAGCCAAGCGTTCGGCCTAGTGCTTCCTGGTAGCGGAAGCCGTAGGCCATGTATTGCGTGGCCGCGATGTTCACGAAAAAGAGCAGGACAAGCCCGATGAACAGGGCTTGCCACTGCAAGCCCCCCACGTTGCGGGGGGCGCTTGGGAGTTTGTAGACGTTCTGCATTTATCGGCTCAAGGATCGTGTCTTCTCCTTCCCACTCCCACGGTCGGCGGTGAAGGGCATCGCCTTCGCCTTGCCGTCGTTGTAGGGAATTTGGACGGGTTGGTCTTTGTCCACCTTCGGGATGTCGGCGAAGGCGGTCTTCATGTGCGCGACGGTGGTCGTGGGCGACACCTGTTGCAGAACATGGTGGTCGCTCTCGGCAATGATCGGCCCCTTGTAGAAGCCTTCCGCGAGCTGCGCGGGGAAGGTCTTCGCCTTCTCGCCGAGTAGTTCCTTCGCCTGGCGGCTGACATCCTTGAACGACTCGGAGAGTTGTTCCTTGCGCTGCTCGGGCGAAGACATGAGCGCACTGACCTTCTGAATCTGGCCCTCGGGCACGCCGAGGCGTTCCAGCGCGCCGCGCACCAGGTCAGCAGCGTGGCCGCCCTCGTTGCTGAAGAACCAGCGACTCGACGTTGGTGCCTTGTCGTTGACGGCAACGGCATCGGGCACGCGCGAGCGATCCAGCAAGTCTTTCAGGGCCTCGGGAGACTTAGCCGCGATGGTGAGGTCGCCGCTCTGACGATCCACGTAGGCCACGGCTTCAAGGTCGCGCAGCTCGACGATACGCTTGTCCTTGGCATCGTTGCGAGCCATCGCAACATGCAGCGGCAGGTTCTCGATGTAGTCCAGCTCGCGCAGTGCGCTATCCAGCTCCTGGGCCTTCTCCTTGTCGGTGGCGGCCTGGGCGAACTGGCTGCGCTGCATGAGCTTGGCGCGGTCCTCCGGGTTGGCAAGGTATTCGTCGGCGAGGCGGGCCAGCTCGCGGTGTTCGGCGGCTGCAAGCAGGCGCTGCGACTCGTCGCCGTTGAGCACGGTGCTGGTGAGGCCGCCATACCGCGAAGCGGTGTTGGTGGCCGCCTGTTCGACCAGGCTGTCGGCAAGCTCGTTGGTCAGCTCGCGGTGCTTGCTCAGTTCGATCACATAGTCGGCGGCCTGGCCTGCATCCTTCGCCGCCCGGAACAGCTCGTTCTTGTCCTTCTTGAGAACGGCGATCCAGCTATCGACATACGCGGCGTGGCGCTCGATGTCGTGAGGGACACCAAGCTCGGCCTGCATGAACACGCTCGCCATTTCGGCGCGCAGTTCCTCGCGGGCGTAGCCCTCGGAACCGAAGGCATGGCCTCCGGTGATGCCGTCTCGGTTCAGGCGCGACTCGTGGCCCGTCCAGTGGGCCAGCTCATGAAGCGCAGTGCCGTAGTAGGCCGCCTGGTCAGGGAAGGCCTCCTTCGGCGGCATGGTGATCTCATCCTTGCCGGGGTGATAGAAGGCTTCGGTGCCACCGTGGTTGATCTTCGCGCCGGAGTTCTTCAGCGCACGCTCTGCGGCCTCGATGGCCTGCCATGTCTCGCGCTGCCGCGGGGCGAGCGGCGGAACGCCGTCGATCTGCTTGGCGTTGAACACGGCATAGAGGCGCTGGATCGGGCGATCAAGCTTGACGCGCTGCTCGACTTCCTTGCCGGTGGCGGGGTCTTTGACCTTCTCGGTCTTCTCGAACTGCCAGAACTCTACATGCGTGGCCTTCTCGCCCTTGCGAACCTGCCAGCCTTTCGACTGCGCCTGTTCGTAGGTCATCCAGCGGGGATCGTCGTAGCCCTGCTGCATGCCCTTTGCCATGAGGTAAAGGGCATTGCCCCCGGTGTAGGCGCGGCCCGTCGCGCCGTTGTACGGCATGGCGAGCGCCGTCGCGGCGACGTTCTTGTCCCAAGGGCGTTGCCACGGGGCGGTGCCCTTTTCGAGCATGCTGACGATCAGGTCGGTAGCTTCCTGCCGGAAGTCCCGCTTCGCTTTCTCGCGGGTGTCGGACATTTCAGGCCTCGCTTTCTTCGGTGTCGGGTTGCTGGTCTTCAAAGCCGGAACCTTCGAGCGGGATCGCTCCGAGGTCGTCTTTGTCGGTCGGGAGCTGTTCAGCGGCTCCCGGCGCGGGTGTGGTGGCATTCATGGTCGATTTCTCTTGGTGGTTGATGAAAAAGGTGAGGGCGGTCGCGGATCAACCGCCACCGCCCCCGTTGTAGTAGCAGGACGTCATGTTCATGACGTTCCAATACTTCTTGGCGTCCTTCATGTCGTTGTAGATGAAAACCGAACGAAGGTGCTCGGGCGGGATGCGTGGCGTCTTGACCGAGTAGAAGGTCTGGATCGCCTGCTGCTTGTCGGGCTGAAGCGCGCCATAACCGGCCCACAGCTCCATGTTCGTGTTCTGCACGAACTGGCAGAGGTCTTGCTGATTCACCACGACGTAGGCCTTGCCAGAGGGCAGGGCGTCGAAGTA
Organism: Anaerolineae bacterium; assembly: GCA_023511655.1. Classification (GTDB taxonomy): domain Bacteria; phylum Chloroflexota; class Anaerolineae; order J036; family Brachytrichaceae; genus JAAFGM01. Next base: position 19,407 of record JAIMBB010000018.1, on the reverse strand, counting down.
TTCGACCGGCGTGTAAGTGCCGCCGTTGAAGCCGATCCAGCCGCCCGGCGTGAACAGCCAAAGGCCTTGCGTGTCGTAGTTGATGCGGGTGATGTTGCCGGGCGTGCCCGAGGTCGCGCGCGCGCCGATGAAGAACGCGCCCGGCTTGCCCGCATCGCCTGGCGGCACGTTGATCTGCACGGTGACGGTGGACACGATTGAGCAACCGCTGTCGCCATAGCCCCCGATGCAGAAGTCTTCCTTCGTGGCCGAGGCTTGCGCGAAGGCCTGGAAGGGGAGAGTGACCGCAAGCGCGGCCACAAGGGTTGAAAGTCGCATATCAGCTCCTAGAACGTGATTTCTCGCGCGCTGCCTGGTACTCGTACCCGTTCGGCCCGAGCTTGAGCTGACCTTGAGAAGCAAGCTGCTGCGCGCGAGTCGCCACGGCCTGGTGATAGCGGCCTAGCCAGCCGCCGTAGTTACCCGGCTTGGGTAGCTCCGGCTGCCCAACGGCACTGCGAAGTGCCTCTCTGGCTAGGTGCTTCTGGTCGGTCAGCAGGGCCTCGGCTGGCCCTTTGTCGGTGACGACGGTCTGCGCACGCTTGCGACCGTCTTCACCCGCGACAAAGCGACGCTCAAGCTCGATGAACGCGCCGGGCTGTAGCTGCCCGGATCGGCGAGCCTGGGCAATCGCCTTATCTTGATATAAATAATGCACCTTTGCGTCAGTTCCTTCAAGTAGCAAGTAGGGTATGCCCTTATTTTCGTCGAGTCCGGTGCCGATCACGCGGCCCGAGAGTCGGCGAATATTCCGGGTGTCGGTCGCCACCAGTGGCAGGCGGGGATCGGACAAGGTTGCACGCTGCTGGTGCAACGACTTCAGGCGGTCGTTCGCCACCTGAATCTGGCGCAAGGCCGTCTCGAAGCTCTTATCGACCTGCCACGTCATCGGGCCGGTCTTCTTGGCAAGCCCCATTGCCACCAGTTGCTGCAAGCGCCGAATCTCCCGCAAGCGCGCCTCGCGGGCCACGGGCGACTGCGGGATGCCGCCCGAGTAGTCGAGCTGGTAAGCCTGGCCGAAATTCGTCGCCTTCTTCTGAAGGGCGCGGTCGATGTCGGTGAACCGCTGTTGCACTACCTGCCGTTCGGCGGCAAGACGCATGTCCTCCGGCGTGCGGTAGCCAAGCTGGTTTGTGGCGATCTGCTGCGCACGGTCGCGCAGGCCTCGCTTGACGTACTCCTTGCCAATGCGAAGGGCCTTGCCCTGGTCATCGCGCCCCCGCACCACAAGGTGGACGTGAGGATGCTCGGTGTTGAAGTGCTCCACCGCCACCCACTCCAAGCGAGTGCCTAAATCCTTCTCCATCTGCGCGACAAACTGCTTCGTGAGGGCCTGCAAGTTCATGCGCTCCCCGAACTCGGGGCTGATGATGAGCTTGAAAAGGTGTTCGTCCTTGGCCTTCTGCCACTCGTCCAGCGTCTCGGCAATCGGCATGGCATCGCCTGCGCTGCCAAAGCCGAGCGCCCCCTTTACTCGCTGCTTGCCGCCTTCTGCTGGCGTTCCAGCTCGGCCATTACCTGGCCGTCGCAGTGGGTCAGGGCGTTCGGGTCTTCGTTGCTCCAAGTGATCAGGTGCATCACCCGGCAAAAGGCCTTCAGCCCGCCCTCCGAAGCGAACCACACCGAGGCCGGACAAACCTCGCACACTGTTGAGCGTTCGGGGCGGGCCTTGGCGTTGATACTGGCTAAGGTAGGGCTGATGTAGGGCGGCAACTCGCCCAGCTCGTAGCCGGTCGGCGGGTTGTCCATATCCGGGGTGTCGTTCTGTTCGCTCATGTGGTGGTTCCTCGGTTGGGTTGATGTCCTGGCTTTCCCCCGGCGCAATGCCGGGCGCGGCCTCGATGTCCTGGTCGGCCTGAAGGCTCTCCAGGGTCAGCTCCTGCGTCTGCTCCTGCTCGGCTTCGAGCGCGGCTGACTCGCGCGCAATGTATTTGCCGTGCGCGGCCCATTGGCCGTCGCCCTTGTTCGCGGAGTACGTCAGCCTGACGCTGCACCGCTGAAGACTGCCCCCGGCCTTCGGCACGGGTGCCCCGCGCGCGGCTCGGGCGCTGCGTCCTGATTTGCCGCTGCTACTGCCCTTGCTCTGCCTGGCGAGCGTGCGCAAGGCCCGGAAGGCCTTCGCAAAGCCCTGAACGTCGTTCTTGGCCTTGCCCTTGGCCTTGACCTTGACTTTGAACTTGCCTTCCTCGCTCACTCGCTGGCCTCCTGCTGCTGGATGAAGGCCTCAAGCATCTTGGCGAGCGGGCCTTCCAGCGCGGCAGGCACGCTCGCCATGAGCTGCTGATGACGGCGCATGCCCGTCGCCCTGGCCGCCGCCTTGCTGGCGTCGTCCACAAGCTCAGGCTCAAGGGCGAGGGCCATCTTCATGAACTGGTCGAGCACCGCGAACTGGAATTGCTGCGCCTGGTAGAGCTGGCCGAACCGGCGATGTAGCCGGGTCAGTTGGGCGGCCATGCGTTCTTCGAACGCCGCCATTTCGGCGGCTGCACTCTGCCGGTCGATGGCCTGCCGCAGCGCAAAGCGGTGGTAGTCGGCAAGGCTCATCCCGGCATCTTTCGCAGCGGCTAGGGCCGCGTCCGCCAGCTCTTGCGGCAGGCGAACGGTGATCCTCGTAGCGGCTTTTCGGGGTGTTTTAGCGGGCATTTGTTGTCAGTCATACGGCGGACGCAATAGCGCCATTGTATGACACTCTACACCGTTGTGCCAGATGGAAAAAGCAGCGAAAGCAACCCACCGCCGTCTGCCATTCTTTATGTTCCACTAGGCATTGGTTGTCGGGGTTGCTTCCCGGTCTTTGGGGTGCGGTCGCTTCGCTCCCGTGGTGGGTAAGCAAAAGATCAGCAGAAGTTAAGCGGTCGTGGGTTGACATCAGCACGATATAAGCACAAGATAAGCGACACGTAAGCACACCCCTTGACAGATCAGCAGAAGATAAGCAGAATATAAGCACTGTGACCGAGAAAGGAGCATCTGTGTGAAAAAAGCACGAACTCAGAGCCTGGCGGGGGTGATTCGTGAGCGCCTGGCCTCTATCGAGGCCCGGCTGTCGGTGGGAGTGAGGCAGGAAGTCATCCTCGCCGAGCTGGCCGCCGAGGGGTACGAAACCACCCTGAAGAACCTCCGCAATGAGCTGTGTCGAGCGCGCAAGAAGCAGGTCGTGGCACCCGCCGCGCCTGTCGGCGGTAAAGCTGCCGTGACGGCAGCAATGCCCGCAAAGCCCCATAGCGCGCCCGTGACGGCCCGAACGCCTGAAGGTAAGGGGGTAGGCACCCCGAAGGCAGAAAAACCGCCTGAGAACCCGCTGAAGAAGTCCACGGGCTTCAACTACGAGGGCACCAAAGACATTGACCCCGACGATCTTGTTTGACTTAGGAGCACATGAACATGGCTGAAAAAGCAGAGAAGCAACAACCCGCCGCCGCCGCGAAGGTGGCCCCGAACGCCGTTCACTTCACCTTGCAGGGCAAGGGCGGCGTTGGCAAGTCCCTCGTGTCGGCCCTGCTGGCGCAGTATTTCCAGAACGTGGTGGGCGAAGTGAAGTGCATCGACACCGATCCCGTGAACCAGACGCTGGTGAACTACAAGGCTCTCGGCGCGCAACACGTCGCTTTGATGGACGGCTCGAAGATAGATGAACGCAAGTTCGATGGCCTGATGGAGCGCCTGCTGACCGAGGAAGGCGTCTTCGTGGTGGACAACGGCGCATCGAGCTTCGTCCCGCTGTCGAACTACCTCATCGAGAACAACGCCATCGACATGCTGCGTGAGGCCGGGCGCGATGTGTTCATCCATTGCGTGGTGACGGGCGGGCAAGCTCTTTTCGACACGCTGGCAGGCTTCAAGGCCCTGGCCGAACAGACTCCGACGAACAACATCGTTGTTTGGCTCAATGAGTTCTTCGGCGCGATCGAGCACAACGGGAAGGCCTTCAACGAAATGAAGGTCTACACCGAGAACGCGGCCAAGGTGCGCGGCATCGTGCGGATCGCCAAGCGCAACCAAGACACCTTCGGCAAGGACATCGAAGAAATGGCCTCGAAGAAGCTGACCTTCGCCGAAGTCCTCAACGGTGGCGGCTTCACGATCATGGCGAAGCAACGCATCAAGACCGTGCAGAAGGACATCTTCGGCCAGCTCGACGAAGTGGGGTTCTGATGATGGACAAGGGCAAGATGATCGCTGCCATCGTTGAGCGCATGAAAGTGCGCCTCGACGAAGACGATCCGGCCTTTGTCCTGGTGGAACTGAACCGGCTCGCGCTGGAAGCCACGGCGAAAGCCGTCGTTGACCAGCTCGAACCGATCCCCGGCAAGATCGAGAAGGCAGCGGCTGCACTCCTGGCCGATGTGGACAAGAAGGCAACGCACCGCACCGCCGAGGCGGTCGCGCAAGCGACGCTGCGGATCAATGACGAGGTTGAGAAGGCGCGGGCCACCGCCGCGAAGCTCATCGAAGATGTTGCCAAGGCGAACCGCAACGTCAACGCCTCGAAGTGGTTCGCTGTGGCCGGTGGGGTTGGTGTGGTTGTGGCTGGCCTGGCCTTCGGTGGCGGCTACTGGCTCGCTTCGACGGCCAGCGAGAACGAGGCGCTGCGCGCCGGTCAGGTGTTCGCCACGCCCGAGGGTAGGGCGGCGGCACGCCTGGCCGAGTTGGGCCAAGCGCGCACGCTGCTGGAATGCAGCGGCCCCGGCTGGACGGCCAAAGATGGCTACTGCTACGGCACTGCCAAGGATGGGAAAACGTTCGGCTGGCGTGTGCGGTGACGCCATGACGGGCGTCTACCTGGTCGGCACCATCGGCGAAGCGGTCGCCGGTGGTGTCGTCGCTTCTACCCGCCGCGCGCGCCTGGCGTCGCACGGGAAAGCCGCTTCGCGGCGTCGTGGTGACAGGCCGCGCGCCTGGCCCGCTCGCCGCTGTCACCAATCAGCGGCCCAAGTCCTTGCCTTTCACTGGCCCCATGTGGGTGATCAATGGCGTGTTGCCGCCCGGCTTGTATTGGCTGTAATCGACTCGCAAGGCCTGCCCCGGCTGCAAGTCCTTCCCGACGAAGGCCTTATCGTGAACAACCAGCGTCCTGTGTCCGATGTTCTGCGTGATGAAGTGCTCTGTCTGAACCTGCATGCGGCCCTCGTAGGCCTGGCCTGTTGCGTCGGCCTTCTGCAAGGTGAGGTCATTGACGTTCGCAAAGCTCTTGAGCTTCTTCAGCTCGGCGGCGCGCTGTTGTAGCGGCTGCACAAGGGCCACATCCACCCAGGGCGGCACCTCCTGTGCCCGCTCGACGATCTTCGTTTTCTCAAGCTGAAGCACCAGGTTCGGCGCGGCTCCGCTGTTGTCGTAGATCAGCGATGCATCGGCACGCTCCACTGCCGCAGGTAGCAGCTCCATCGAACGATGCCACCGGCTGACCGTCTTGTCGGGCGGCACGTCGTGCCCACCAGCGCGAACACGCTGCTCGACACGCTGAAGGTTGATCGCGGGGTCTTGAGTGCCGACGAAAATCAGGGTGATGTCGTAGCCCGCCTCCTTGGCCTTGTCCAGCAAGGCGAGCTTGCTCGGGTGGCTCAGTACCGTCTCGAAGGCGAAGGGCTGCTTCGCTGCAATCAGCTCGGATCGCTTCATTTCGGCCACCTGGGCCGCGTCGTAGGCCGGTATGCCTAGCTCTTTGGCGATCTCGTCTGCGTTGACATAGGCTGCTGGCAGGTCGTGCAGCTCTTGGTGAATGGCCGTGATGGTTGACTTGCCGGAACCGTTCGGCCCCGCGACAACCACTAGACGAAGATCGGAGTCCTGCTCACTGGCTGCGGTCATGCCGCAGCCGGGCGCTTCGTGGTGCGTTCTGCTGCCGTCTTGAGGCGCGTTTTCGCGCCGTTGGGTGCCGTCTCGATCATCTGCCCACCTTCCATGTGGTAGGTCGGGATTCCCTTCGCGTGCAACTCGCCCACGGCCTGGCTGACGGCCTTCTTCGCTAGTGCGTCGAGTTCGGCAAAGGATCGGTTGAAGATGCGCTTGGTCATGATCGAGGCCTTTCGTTCTGCTGCCAGTTCCCTTTCTACTCCCTGGGTTGCTATGTGGTGAATAATAGCATGGTGACACGAAAAGGCGACCTGGCGCACTACACCTGTCACCATCAGCGGCCTACGCCCCCTCGGGCCTTCTCGGTCGCCTTGCGGATGGTGCGGTCGATGTATTCCTGTTGCCGCCTCGGCGTGCCCTTGTGGGAGAGGTCGCGGCTGGCAAGTGCGGCCTCGATCTCATGCAACGGAACCCCTCGGGCTACAGCATAGGTGGCATAGGCAAGATCAACCCGCGTGTTGTCGCCACCATAGCGCGGATCGCCCCGAAAGTCGTCGATGCCCTTCACGCCCTGCCTGTCTACCGTGGCCTGGCGGTTCTGCCACGCTTCCCGGCGCTGCTGCTCGATCGCGCGCTGCCGCGCGATGACGCCTTCAGCTTGTTGTATGAGTTCCTTTCGCTGGTCGTACTGCTGGCCCGAGTGCTCCCGCAGCTTGACAAAGGGGAAGTGCCCTGAGTCCATCTGGTATTTCAGCTTGCGGTTCGTGAAGCCCGCGAGCCGCCCGAAGTGTCGCCAGTCGGCGCTACCGAGATCGCCTTCAAATTTTTCAGCGCAGAGGCGCGCTGCGGCTGTTGAAACATCCTTCGGCAGCGTCTGCCCGTGCTTGAGCCACGCCTGGTAGTTGTTGGGGCTTGTCTCCACCACGACGGCAGGCTGAAAGCCCGCCTTCTTCATCTGCTCGATGGTGGATGCCTTGAGGTCATCGACCAGCGTCAGCCCATGCTCGCCAGCCGGGCGAATGTAGATGTTGCAGCCTTTCATGTTCTTCAGCTTCAGGTGCGCGATGGCTTCATCCTTGAGCAAGGTTTCCTTGCTCCACGTCCGCAGCTCCATGCGCTCGCCGATCTCGCCGGTCTGCTTGTCCTGGTAGGCCGGGTTGAACATGCCGATCTCGAAGGTGTCGCAGCCCATCGCGTGAACCTGCCGCTCGACGGCCATTCGGGTGAAGTCGGGTCTTGTCATCTTGTCTTTCCTCCGGCAACGTGATATAAACATGCCAGGTTAGAAGTATATTCCCGAGTCAATGGATAGGTAAACCGCATGAACGAAGAACAGCGCGAGCGGCTGCTAGTCAAGCTCAAGCGCGAGTTGGGAGGCGTGATCCTCGAAGCACTCGCCGACGATGCCGTCATCGAAGTAATGCTCAACCCCGATGGCAAGCTGTGGGTCGAGAAGTTCGGCGTCGGCAAGTACGTTGCCGGTTCGCTCCTGCCGTCGCAAGCTGAAAGCATCGTCTCCACGGTGGCCGCGATGCTCGGCACTACCGTGACTTATGAGCGCCCCTCGCTTGAGGGTGAGCTTCCCCTCGACCAAAGCCGTTTCACCGCACTGGCCCCGCCAGTCGTGGCCGCCGTGTCCTTCACGATCCGCAAGAAGGCGCGCAAGGTCTTCACGCTCGAAGACTACCTTGCAGCGGGCATCCTGACGCAAGAACAGTTCGACTTCATCTGGCGGTCCATCGTCAACCGCAAGAACATCATCGTCGCGGGTGGCACCGGCAGCGGCAAGACGACGCTGCTCAATGCCGTTATTCACGGCATTTCGACACTGGCCCCGCATGATCGCCTGGTCATCATCGAAGACACGGGCGAGCTGCAATGCTCGGCTGAGGACTTCGTGACGATGCGCGCGGTGTCGCACTTCACGATGAACAATTGCCTGCGCTCGACGATGCGCTTCCGTCCTGAGCGGATCATCGTCGGCGAAGTGCGCGGCGGCGAGGCGATGGCTCTGCTCAAGAGCTGGAACACCGGCCACGAAGGCGGCGCGGGCACCCTGCACGCGAACAGTGGCCGCCTGGCGCTCTCGCGCCTCGAAAGTCTCATCGCCGAAGCGCCCGAGGCCTCGAACTACACCCCCGAAATGGTCAAAAGGCTGATTGGCGAGGCCGTGAACGTCGTCATCTTCATCGCAAAGGACAAGGAGGCAAAAGCAGGCCGCTCAGTCAAGGAAATCATCGCTATCGACGGCTTCGACACGGAGACAGGGGAGTACCGTGTTCGCAATGTCTGACTCTCAACTACTCCCGTTCACTTCATCAAGGACTTAGCCCATGAAAAACCGTTTCCTTCGCGCTCTGGCGCTCACGTTCGTCTCCTTCGGCTTCTCCGGCCTGGCCTTCGCTGGCGGTGGTGGCGGTGGTGGCCTTCCCTGGGAAGGCCCGCTTCAAACGCTGGCGAACAGCCTGACCGGGCCGGTGGCCCTCGGTATCTCCATCATTGCGATGGCTGCTGCCGGTGGCACCCTGGTCTTCGGCGGCGAGCTGTCCGAGTTCACTCGCAAGGCGCTGCTGCTGGTGCTGGCGATTGCCTTCCTCGTCGCCGGCGCGGGCTTCATGTCGGCCCTGTTTGGCGTGTCCGGCGCACTGGTCTAAGTCATGGAAGCCCCGCGTCGCATCCCTATTCACCGCTCGCTGAATCGCCCAACCCTGTTGTTGGGCGGTGATCGTGAGCTCGTGCTAGGCGCGGGCATCCTGGCCGGGATGCTGGTCTTCTCCGTGCAAACCTGGTGGGGCGTCTTGATGGGCATTGCCGTTTGGCTTGCTGCTGTCGGCGCCTTCTCCCGCATGGGTAAGGCTGACCCGCTCATGAGGCCCGTTTTCATTCGCCACCAGAAGTACCAGAGCTACTTTCCCGCCGCCGCACGTTGGTGCGGGAAAACGCGCTCGGTGCCTCTCACCTGGAAAGGAAGGTGATCGTGCTCAACCTACGTGAATACCGCACAAAGGAAGAAGGCCTCGCCGACCGCCTGAACTACGCGGCCATGATCGACAACGGCATCATGTGCTGCAAGGATGGCGCGCTCATGGCGTGCTGGTACTTCCGGGGTCAAGACCTCGCAAGCAGCACTGCCGACGAGCTGGCCGCCGTCTCTGCCCGGCTGAACGCCGCGATGCGCTTCGGCTCCGGCTGGATGATCCACGTCGATGCGATCCGGCGCAAAGCGCCGGGCTACCCGGAACGCGGCGCGTTCCCGGATCGCACCACGCGCGTGATCGACGAAGAACGTCGCATGCAGTTCCTGGCTGAAGGCGCGCACTACGAAAGCGCCTATGCGCTCTCGTTGACCTATCTCCCGCCGACACAAACCGAGGGCAAGCTGACTCGGATGATGTTCGACGGCGACGATGGCGCGGCCACGCGCGAAGTCGGCAGTCGATACCTTCGCCAGTTCCGTGATGCCTGCGCCGAGCTCGAAGACTCGCTTTCGTCGATTTTCCTGCTCGAACGCATGGCCGCCCGCGAACTGGTCGATGAGTTCGGTCGCTCGCACATGCGTGACGCGATGCTGCAATACCTGCACTTCTGCGTGACCGGCGAGAACCATCCGGTCAACCTGCCCCCCTGGGGCATGTACCTCGACACGCTGATCGGCAATGCAGACTTCTACGGCGGCATCGCGCCGCGCGTTGGCAAGAAGCATGTCCGCGTGGTCGCCCTCGACGGGTTTCCGCAGGAGAGCTACCCCGGCATTCTGGCCGCGCTCGATGAGCTGGCCCTTGAATATCGCTGGTCTACCCGCTTCCAGTTCCTCGACGGCTTCGTCGCGCGCGGCCTGCTCGACGGCATGCGCCGCAAGTGGAAGCAGAAGGTTCGCGGTTTCAAGGATCAGATGTTCCAGACGGCGAACGGCCCGATCAACCTCGACGCCGCCGAAATGTCGAACGATGTCGAAGTGGCGATGGCCGAGGCCGATAGCGGCCTGGTGCGATATGGCTACTACACCTCGAACATCGTGATCTATGACGAAGACCCGGAACAGATCGACGAAGCCGTTCGGGAGATTCGCAAGATCGTCCAGAACCTCGGGTTCGGCGCGCGGCTGGAAACCATCAACGCCGTCGAAGCCTGGCTCGGGTCGCTGCCTGGTCATGGCGTGGAGAACATTCGACGCCCGCTGCTGCATACGCTCAACCTGGCCGACTTGCTTCCCACCACGGCGATTTGGGCAGGCCTGGCGGTGCATCCGTGCCCCTTCTACCCCCCGAACAGCCCCCCGCTCGCCTACGCGGCGACAAACGGCTCTACGCCGTTCCGGCTGAACGCGCACGTCAGCGACGTGGGTCACATGCTCGGCCTCGGCCCGACTGGCGCAGGCAAGACCACGCTGCTTGCCTTCCTGGTGAGCCAGCAGTTCCGCTACCCCGGCGCGCAGGTTTTCGCCTTCGATATGAAGTATGGCCTCTATGCGCTGGTGAAGGCAGCAGGCGGCGATCACTACGACATCGGGCGCGAGAAGACGAAGCTCGCCTTCTGCCCCCTGAAGGAGATCGACTCGCGCAGCGACTTCGCCTGGGCCGCCGAATGGATCGAAACGCTCTGCACGCTGCAAGGCCTCGATCTCACGCCCGCCATGCGCAACAAGGTCGCGCAAGGCCTGGAACTGCTGAAGGCCAGCCCGACGCGCACACTGACCGAGTTCGTTGCCAACGTGCAAGACCTGACGATCCGCGAGGCCTTGGAGCATTACACCGTCTCCGGCCCGATGGGCAGCTTGCTAGATGCCGAGGTCGATACCCTGGGCAGCAGCAAGTTCATGGTCTTCGAGATGGAAGAACTGATGGCGCTGGGCGACAAGAACGTCGTCCCGGTGCTGTTGTACCTGTTCCGGCGTATCGAAAAGCGGCTTGACGGCTCACCTACGGTGCTCTCCATCGACGAAGCCTGGTTGGCCCTGTCGCATCCGATGTTCCGAGACAAGCTGCGCGAGTGGCTGAAGCTCTTGCGAAGCAAGAACTGCGCGGTCTGGATGTTCACGCAGTCCCTGTCGGATGTGTTCAATTCGCCGATCCGCGACGTGATCGTCGAGTCGTGCTTGACGAAGATTCTGCTGCCGAACGCGGAGGCTCGAAACGAGACTGTGCGCGGCATCTACCAGGTGCTCGGCCTGAATCAGCGGCAAATCGACATCATCGCCTCGGCCACGCCGAAGCGGCATTACTACTACATGAGTCCCCTCGGTCGCCGCCTGTTCCAGCTCGGCTTGGGCGGTGTGGCCCTGAGCTTCCTCGGTGTCTCCGGCAAGGAAGACGTTGCGCTCATCGACAAGTTCATCGCGCAACACGGCGAAAGGTGGCCCGCCGAATGGCTGCGACATCGCGGCTATGCCGATTGGGCTGATTACTGGCTTCGCCTCAACCCCTCAACTCGTGGAGCAACAGCATGAAGAAGACCTTCTCGAAGGCTGTCGCCGTGGCCCTGGCCGCGTCGATTTCTTTCTCTGCGCCCGTGGCGCGCGCGGGTTCTGTGGCTGGTTTCGGCGGTGCGACCGAGATCACGCAGCTCGCCAACAACGTCGAACTGGTGAACTTGTATCTGCAACAAGTGCAGTCCTACGCGACGCAGTTGCAGCAGTATCAGAACATGCTCCAGAACACCCTCAACATTCCGGCCCAGGTGTGGGGCGCTATTCAGGCCGATCTGATGGGCGTTGCCAACATCGTGAGGCAAGGGCAGGCCCTGGCCTACTCGGCGGCGAACATCGGCGCGCAGTTCCAAAACACCTTCAAGGGCTTCCAGTTCCCTGCGGGCTTCAACTACAAGACCGACTACAAGAACTGGTCAAAGACCACGATGGACAGCCTGAAGGGCGCGCTCGAAGCGGCAGGCCTTCAGGCGCAACAGTTCGCCACCGAGGAAGGTGTCTTGACCGCGCTGCGCGCTATGTCGCAAAGCGCGCAGGGCCAGATGCAGGCCATCCAGGTCGGGAGCCAGATCGCCGAACAACAGGTTCAGCAGCTCCAGAAGCTGCGGCAGCTCATGATGCTCCAGCTCCAGTCGCAGAACACCTACCTGGCCGCCCAAGAGAACAAGGACGCGACGATCAAGGCCGCGAAGGATGATGCCTTCCAGTACCGAGACCCGCGCGGCACCTACACCACGTTCAAGGGAGGCAGCCGCTGATGAAGCTCGCCCTGACGTTCGCGGCGCTTTTGGCGATTACCCTTACCGCCTGCGGCGAAAAGCAGGAAACCGTGACCCTCAATGGCAATGGTGGCGAAGCCGTCACCATCACCCGCACCGCTCCCGACGCGGCGCGAGTGGCCGAGTTGAAGGGCGATCCTGCCAAGCTGAAGCAGGTACTCGACGAGTGCGGCAAGTCCGATTCGACTGAATGCGCCTCTGCGCGCAAGGCTCGCAGTGAATTGATGTACGCGAAGCCTTCGGACACGCCGCCTCAATTTCAACGCTTCTCAGGGGGTTCGCGTGATCTTCAAAAGCCGTGACCGCATCAAGCGGCTTCGCTCTGCCGGGTTCGTGATCGCCCTGGCCGTGCTGTTCTTCTCTGCGGCTTCAAGCCACGCTCAAACCGCAGGCATCCTCGACAACATCGCGCAGTCTTACAAGACTGCGGCCACCGGCTGGACGGGCACGCTGCTCGGCTATGCGAACCGGCTGTTCATGCTGCTCGCCATCATCGAGCTTGCATGGAGCTTCGCGGTGTGGGCTTTGGAGAAGAACGAATATCAGTCGTTCATCGCTGCGGTCGCCAAAAAAATCATGTGGGTGGGCATTTTCTATGCCCTGTTGCTGAACGGCCCTACATGGATTCCTGCCATCATCGACAGCTTCGTCGATGCTGGTTCGGCGGCAAGCGGCTCCGGTGGCCTGTCACCGTCCGAGGTCTTCACGACTGGCCTCGACAACGCGGCGACGATGCTAGACGGCATCAAGAATCTGAGCCTGCTCGACGACTTCGCTTCCATCGTGATTGCTGGACTGTCGGCCATCGTCATTGTCTTGGCGTTCGCAGTCATCGCGGGCCAGCTGCTGGTGGCCCTGGTCGAAAGCTACATCGCCATTTCGGCAGGCCTGCTGTTCCTGGGCTTCGGCGGCTCGCGGTGGACGACAGACTTCGTGCAGAAGTTCATCGGCTACGCCGTGGCGACCGGCGTCAAGCTGTTCATGCTGTTGCTCATCATTGGGATCGGCAACGCTCAGGCGGTCGGCTGGAAGACGATGCTCGCCACCATCGGCACGCCTGGCGCAGCCGTCTTCAACATCATCTTGACCGTGCTCGGCGGGTCGATCCTGCTGGCCTTCATGGCGATCCAGATTCCCGCGATGGCCGCGTCCATGCTGGCGGGTAGCCCGGCGCTGACTGGCGGCGCTGCCGCTGCTACGGCAGGCATGATCGGCGCGGGCATCGTTGGCGCAGGCGCTGCGGGCGCTGCGACAACCCTCAGCGCAGCGAAGACCACGGGAGGCCTGGCTTCGGCGGCCAAAGCCGCCTACGGCGAAGCGGGCGCGCAAGGGGCGTCAGGCCTTGGCCGCGCGGTCGCCACCCTGGGTAACATGGGCACCGCCGCAGCTCGTGACACTGGCAACCGTATAGCCGAAGCCATCGCGCCCACCAAGGGCGGGCGCATGGCCGACATTTCGACGGCTCGCACGGCTGAAATGGTCGCGGCCAATACCCCGGCCACCCCTGCCGGTGGTGGCGCAGCACCGGCCACGCCTCCGGCCCCGTCTGCGCCTGCTGGTGGGCAAGGGCAGCGCATGGCTGGCGGCAGTTCGCCCGCAACGCACGCCCCGAGTGGCGTGCAGGAAAAGGCCCAAGCGCAGAAAACCGCGCCCGGCCTTGAAGACCGCTTGCGCGATCTCCAACAAGTTCGCCCCCCGCAGTTGCCTTCGGATGCGGCACCGCCCGCAACCGTGCATATCAAGTTCGACGCCAACCACGATTGAGGAGTTAGCACATGGCTGAAAAGCAAAAGACTCAGGCGAAGCCTGACGGTGATACAAAAGGGTCAAGTTCGCCCGCCTCTCATAACCCTTACCTCGACGCCAGGCGCGAGTGGAATGAGCGGTACGGCGACTACATCGCCCGCGCCAAGAACTGGCGAATGATGGCCTTCGGCGTGCTCGCCGTCTGCCTGGTCCAAACGGTCGGCCTGGTGGTGATGGCCACTCAGAACAAGATCGTCCCCTACGTGGTGGAGGTAGATAAGCTCGGCACGCCCGTTCCGGTGGCTCGCGCCGACGTGATGGGCAAGGTCGATGAGCGTGTCGTGAAGGCGCTGCTTGCTCGCTTCATCTCTGACGTTCGCGGCGTCGTCTCTGACGGCATCGCACAGCGGCAAATGATCGAGCGCGTGTATTCGATGCTCTCGAACGGCACGCGCGCCCTGGCGATCATCAACGAGTTCTACAAGGCCGATCCCCCCTTCGCCAAGGCCGCGACTAGCGGCGTGTCGGTCGAAGTGAACTCGGTGATTCCCGTCACCGACAAGACCTGGCAAATCGAGTGGGAAGAAACCACTCGGAACACGTCGGGCGGCATCACCAACAAGCTGCGCTGGAAGGCGAACGTGACGCTCGCGTTCAGCACGCCCACCAATGAGCGGCAGATTCGCGTCAACCCGGTCGGTGTCTTCATCACCGATCTGAGCTGGTCACAAGTGCTTTGAATAGGAAGGACAACCCCACCATGAAAACCCGTTTCGGTCTCACCGCTGTTGTCCTGGCCCTGACCGGGATGCACGCTTCGGCACAAACTGCCGCAACCCCTCCGGCCTCGTTGACGGCGGCACCAGCCCCCGCCGCTGCCCCGGCTCCTGCGAAGGTGGTGCCCGCCCTGGAAACCGCGCAGGCCTGCACGCCTGGCTGCGCAGCTCCCGCCCCGGTGGTCAAGCCGAAGCCCGTCGTCAAGCGCGTGCCCGCGCCCGTGACGCCGATCCGCGAGAAGGTCGAAGTGATCGAACCCAAGACCGATGCAACGTCGGATCGTGCGATCAACCAGTCGAAGGACTGGCTGAACGCTGAAAACCGGCCCACGGTCGGCGACGATGGCCGCGTCATGTTCACCTATGGCGCAGGCCTGCCGGTGGTCGTGTGCGCCCCGCTGCGCATCTGCGTGATCGAGCTGCAACCTGGCGAGCGCGTGAACAAGGAAGTCCATCTCGGCGATAGCGTGCGCTGGATCGTCACGCCAGCCGAAAGTGGTTCCGGCAAGAGCACGCAAACGCTGGTGGTCATCAAGCCGAAGGAAGTCGGCCTCGATACGAACCTCATGATCCCCACCGACAAGCGGAACTACTACATCCGCTTGATCTCGCGGTCGTCGGACTACGTTGCCCGCGTGGCGTTCAACTACCCCGAGGAAGCCAAAGCGGCGTGGGAGGCTTACGCGGCGAAGCGCGCCGAACTGGCGAAGTCCGAGGTCGCAGATATGCCCGCCATGTCGATTGAGCGGCTGAAGTTCGACTACAGCATCGAGGGCGATGCGCCCTTCAAGCCGATCCGCGTCTTGGACAACGGCGAGAAGACCTACATCCAGTTGCCCGCGACAGCGAAGGCTGACGAGATTCCCGTCCTGGTCGTCCTGAACAGCGAGGGGAAAGAGCAACTGGTGAACAGCCGGTTCATCAATGGCTGGTATGAGGTGGATCGCCTCTTTGATCGCGCCGCGCTCATCCTGGGCGTCGGCAGCGAGCAAAGGAAGGTCGTCATCACCAACAACGCGCGCTACAAGCGCAGCTTCTGGAACTTCGGCGGGGAGCGTTGAACATGGCTGACGAAGTGAAGAAAGACGGGCCTGAAGATTCACCCGATGGCCTGGGCTTCAAGACGAAGCCGAAGGGTATCGTGCGCGTCAACAAGAAGGCTATCGGCATCGGCATGTTCGCCCTGACCGCTGTCCTCCTGGCGATCATGGTCGGCGTGGTCACGCGCAAGCCTGCGGCGACGATCAAGCAAGACGGGGAAACCACTTCGCGCCTGGAACCGGCCCTAGCGGCTGGCGAACAGATTGCGCGCGACATCCCCGATGGCAACCTGCCAGAACGCAAGGCGAAGGATGACAAGGCGAAGGCCGCCGCCCTCGGCGGTGCGCTTGGTGTCATTGACACGCCCAACGCTGGCGACGGGAACCTGACGCCTGCTGCGGTGCCGCCCCTCGCGGGCGCTCCGCTGCCTGGTGCTGCTGCGCCTGCTGGTGGGCAAGGGCAGCGCATGGCTGGCGGCCCGCCGCAAGTTGACCCGGCAGTCGAGCGCGCTCGCCGCCTGGCCGAAGAACGCGAGGCGCGTCTGAAGCAGGCCATCGAAGCGGGCACCACGCCGCAAGGTCAAGGCGGTGCCGGTGGCGGCTTCCAGTTCGCCAATGCTGGCGGTGCGCCTGGCGCGCAACCCACGGCATTGCAGCAGCTCCAAGCGATGGCCGCAGCGCAGGCGCGGCCCGGTGGTGGTGCGTCTGCATTGGTGCCGCCCGGCCTGCCTGGTCGTGAAGAAGACGATCAGAACAAGCAGGCCCGCAAGGAGCAATTCTTGCGCGACATGGAGGCAACGCCGGATCGCAACTTCGTCAAGAACACCCGCACCGCTGCGCTGTCAAAGTACGAAATCAAGGCGGGCTGGAACATCCCGGCGACGTTGCAGCACGGCATCAATTCCGATCTGCCCGGCAAGATCACTGCGCTCGTGTCGCAGAACGTCTTTGACACGGCCAGCGGTCGGCATCTGCTGATCCCGCAAGGCGCAACCCTCGTGGGCACCTATGACAGTCATGTCGCCTATGGGCAAAACAGGCTGCTGGTGGTGTGGCGTCGGATCATCTATCCCGATGGCAGCTCTATCGACCTCGAAGGCATGGGCGGGGTCGATGAAAGCGGCTACTCGGGCTTCCGTGACCAGGTGAACAACCACTATGGCCGCATCATCGGCTTCGGGCTGTTGACCTCGCTGTTCAGCGCCGCGTTCCAGATTTCGCAGAACCAGAACCAGACAGTGACGGGCACGCCGACACCATCGCAGACGGCGGGCACGGCGGTCGCGCAGCAACTGAGTCAGCTCGGGATCGAAATTGCCCGGAAGAACCTGCGGGTTCAACCGACGATTGAGATTCGCCCCGGCTACCAGTTCAATGTGCGTGTCGAGAAGGATTTGGTCTTCCCTCGGCCCTACGCCTACGGCAACGCGCAGTGATGCGCTTGGTGACAGATCCAGCCCGTCGGCGGGCGGTTTCTGTTGCCAAAGCCCGCCGCCTTCCCTATATATAATGATGAAACTTTTATATCAAGTTGGTGCCGCGCATGGCAGAAATAAAAACTTTCCCGGTCAGGCTCACGCCTCGGGCGAACGATCTGCTGCGGAGCGCGTACCACTACCGTGGCGATCTGTCATCGCAGATCGCCTCAATTCTGGACATGGTGAACCTCGACAAGATCGAGCTGACCAGGTTCCCGACTGGTCGAGCTGCACGGGACTCTAAGCCTGAAGATCGCCCGACGATGAAGACCTCTGTGCGGCTCCCGGTCGCCTTGTATGACAAGGTGAAGACCGTCGCCGACAAGCGACGCACGTCGGTGAACGCGATCGTCAACAGCGCGATTCTGGCGGGCCTCGGCACGCTCTGAACAGCCGCCCTCGATGCGCCTCCCTGGCGCTCGATCTGAACCGGCCCCCGCGTGGGGCCGTTCTTTTGCTGGTGACAGGCCTCGCGCCCGACGGCCAGCTCGCCGCTGTCACCACTTCGGCCAGCTCGGCAGCCACAAAACAGCCCGCCTAGAGCGATTATTTCGCCCCGGTGCAAGGCTACCCCTTACCCACCCGCTGAAAACGCCACCAAGGCCCGGTTTTCGCGGCCCCTGGCCGTTTTCTCTGCGCCGAAGGGCGCGGGCGGTTGATGGTTAGGCCGAAATTCCAGCGGTGAGGAATCGGCCTGAGCCGATTCCGAGGGGCGCAGCCCCTGGGGCCAGCTCTACCCCGCAAGGCGGGGTCACTTGATCTCTGGCGCGCTTGCGCGCCTTGTAGCCCACCAGTCAGCCCCGCAAGGGGCTGCGCAGGGGGCCATTTCTCGGCCCGCAGGGCCGCTCGAATCTCTTACCCCGCGCGCCACGCCGAAAATTCGCGTTCTGTGGATAACTTATCCACAGCGGCAGGGGTTAGATAAAAGGTTAACAGGCCGTTGAAAAAATACCCTTCGAACGCACCAGTGACGCTGCTTTCGAAGAAACGAGCCGCCCAGACGTGGCTGCGCAGCGATTGCGACGTGCATTTCGGCCGGTTTGCAGGCCGTTTTGCCCATTTTGGGCGCACGTACCCCAGCACTCACGCATGATGCGCATCCCACCAGCCGCCCATGGAGCCCATGCGCACCAGGTTGTAGGTGGCAAAGCACAGCAGCGCCTGGCCCGCGAGCTTGGCGTGGCCAATGAGCTTGGTCTTGGCCAAACCGCCCACCGTCTTGATCCAGCCAAAGGCCTCTTCGATGCGCTTGCGCACCTTCAGACTGGTCTTGTAGCCCTCGTGCCGTTTGGTGCGGCCATCGATGGCAGAGTGCTTGTCCTTGGCCGCCACGTGCGGCGTGACCTTGATCTTGCGGCAACCCGCGATGAAGTCCTTGGTGTCGTAGCCCTTGTCGGCTGCGACGGTGATCCGCTTGTTTGTGTTGCTCCGGCGTCCCAGCATCACCAGCGCCGCCTCGCGCTCGGCGGTGCCGCTGGCGTGGGTGATCTCGACATCCACGATCAGGCCGTTGCGGTTTTCCATGAGGATGTGGCCCATGTGGCACAGACGGGACTTGTCCCCTGGGGCTTTCTTGTAAAGCCGGGCATCGGCGTCGGTGGTGCTGACGTGGGTGTCGTTGCAGCGCGCCTGCCCTTTGAAGTCCACCTCGGGGTTGCGCCCAGGCGGCGTGCCGCTGTCGTCGTCTTTGCGCTTGAAGCTCTTGTGCGAGGCCCAGGCTTCAATGAGCGTGCCATCGACGCTGAAGTGTTCGTCGCTGGCGAGCTTGGCCCACTGGGCGCTGAGCTTGACGCGCTCGAAGAAGGCGCGCGCGAGGTCTTCGTTGAAGAGGCGTTCGCGGTTGGCACTGAAGGTCGAGTGGTCCCAGACCTTGTCATCGATGTTCAGGCCTACGAACCAGCGATAGAGCAGGTTGTAGTCGATGGCTTCGACCAGCTGGCGTTCGCTGCGGATGGAAAACAGGATCTGCAGCAACAAGGCCTTGAGCAGCATCTCCGGCGGCACCGAGGGGCGGCCGCGGCGGGCGTAGACCGCTTCGAACTCGCGGTTCATGGTTGCCAGCAGCGCATCGACCACGGCGCGCAGCTTGCGCAGTGGGTGCGCCTGCGGCACGCGCTCTTCGAGGCTGATGTAGCTGAACATCGCCCCCTGGAAGTCTTGACTGCCTCTCATCGTGCTCGTCTGCGTTGTTCTCGGTTGGCCTCAGATCGTACCGCCCGACGCGGGGGGTGGCGAGGGATTTTTCAACGGCCTGTTAAACCCAACAGCCTCCTCGATTCCCGGGACGGTTCACACAGCTTGCACAGTGCAGACGCCCGTGAAAACCTGGGC
>JAIMBB010000177.1 GCA_023511655.1 Anaerolineae bacterium | reverse complement strand
TGACAGGGCATCCAGGGTGCCGCGAATGACTGGATTCCCGCTTTCGCGGGAATGACGTTGCAGGTTTTCATGAACGGAGAGAATCAGGCCATAGCATCACTGCGCAGCTACCTGCAGCACATAGTCCACCATAGCGCCTGGAATGTCCACCCCGGTAGCCGGCACACTGTTGCGAAACTCCATGGTGTGGTTGACTTCGTTCACCAAAAGGCCCCGCTCGGGATCTTCAAACAGGTCCACGGCGACAATGCCACCGCCAACAGCCCTGGCCGCCGCAACACTGATGGCATCAACCTCCGGCGTGACCGGGCAGTTGCTGGCCCTACCGCCCAGATGCGTGTTGGTGATCCAGTGGCTCGACGTGCGGTAAATCGCAGCGATAGTCCTATCGCCGACGACGAATGAACGAATGTCCCGCCCAGGCTTCTTCACCAGTTCCTGGACGTAGTAGATATGCTGCGCGTAGCCACCCAGCTCATCGCGCAAGCTGACCACAGCCTCAGCAGCATCACGATCATTCACGCGCACCACGCCACGCCCCCACGAGCCGATCACCGGCTTCAGCACACACGGATAACCAATGCGTTCGATGGCTTGCAGGGCACTGGCAGGCGTAAAAGCCATCATCACGCGTGTGGTCGGCACACCATGCTGCAGCATGAGTTGGGTGGTGATGAATTTGTCACCGCAGTTCTCGATCACCTCATGCGAGTTGATCGCCCTCACGCCAGCCAGCTTCATGATGCGCTGCACATAGGTCGCGCGGCTCTGCGACACGCAGCGCTCGACCACCGCATCGTAGCGCTTCCAGTAGGCGAGATCGCACAGATCGAAGACGACGCTGCGGTCGTCAACGACCTCCACTTCGACGCCGCGCCGGTTGAAGGCCTCGATCAGCATCTTCTCCTCGGGCCGCACGAGGCTGCAGACGATGCAGATTCTCATCGCGTGGTCTCGGTGAATCGTCACGGCTCACTCGCCCCAGTCTTCCTCCTCGGTCGGCGCGAGGTCGAGTGCCAAAGGCTCCAGCGCGACCACCTCCAGTTCAGCGCCGCAATCCGAACAACGAACCAGCTCGTGCAAGACCGGCGCATCCTTGAAGGCGATCGTAGCGCCGCACTCAGGACACTCAGCAGTAGTTACAGAAAGTATGTTGCGCATAGCGCGCGATTCTATCCACGGGCGGCACGATGTGTCAATCAAGCCCAGTCGCACAAACTTTCAACATGAGCCGCCGAACCATCGCGCAGCCAGCCGTCGAGCTGAGCCTGATCTTTGAGCTGCTGCCCGCGCAGGCGCGGCACGACGACGAACGCGCTCTTCATGCCGGACAGCGCAGTCATATCCCCCCACAACTTCTCCCACTGCGTTACCGGGAAGATATCCTCCTGGCCATGCCCCCACCGCTTCTTGACGTCTTTGAGCGTGATATAGGTCGGCATGCGCGCGCCAACGGCACGGATGGCCGCGTTCACCCTGGGTGCATCACCCAGATCGGCCACAGTCAGACCGAAGACGGCGAGCAATTGATGGACGTCTATCCAGCACGTCGCGCTGTTGTAGTAGGACAGCGCGAATTCGGCCTCCTCGCGGGGCATAGCCAGTCCCTCCACCAACCGCACCTGGCCATCCACCCGGGCCAACCCGCCACCGCGATCTTCCACCCGGCGCGTGATGACCTCGAAGGTCAGGCACGCCCCTCGTGCAATGTGCAGGCCAAGCATGGCCGGGTCCGCATCCGCGCCCAGGGTGTCAATGTTGTGCAGCATCAGATAGCGCAGGTTTGGATAATCGTCCAATAGCGCGCGCAGCGTGCCGTTGCGCAGCAGGTTTGGCACCTCGAACCAGTGACCAACCGGGTGCAGGCACTGCATCGGCACGTTGTCAGTGTAATCGCTGCCCTCGCCGGCATGCTGGGCCCAGGCGATCAAGGCAGCATGCAAGCTCTCGCGCACCTTCTGCGCCTGCTCATCCAGGATCTGCTGAGGCATCTCCTCCCATTGAAAGCGCAAGTCGCGCACCATGGGGATCATGCGCAGGCCGACACTGCGACCCTCGGAGAGGAAGACGGGCACATCATCCGAGGATGGGCGCCTGGCAATATAGGCCGCGATTGGCCCATGCGTCAGATAGCTGGTAGTAATGATATGTGGCACCGGCGCGTCATACAGCCGGCAGACGCGCCGGCTCTTGGCCAGATGCACCTCGATGAAGGTGCGATGCTTGCCATCCAGCTTGGCAAAAGGATGCAGCGCCTTGACCACGCCCGCGCCCTGAGTCCACCGGCTGCCGGCGCCGGCTGCCAGCGTCATCACAGCCACCTGTCCATCCCGCATGGCCTCCCGCCCGATGCGCTCGAAATCGGCCAGCCGACGCCGATCGGTAGCATTTACGAGCACGTCCCGTCCGGGATCCGAGTCGGGATCGCCGGCGGAGACGTCCTCGACGTGCACGTTGGCCGGCAAGCGATTCTGAGCCAGGCCGATGCGGCCGCTTTTCAAGTCGGCGCGAATGTGCTCGTGCTGGGCACGGTCAAAGCCAAATGCTTCGAGCAGCTCTTCGAGCTGCGAAGCACCACCGGGGCCAGCATCGTCGCCGGCCAGTCGCGGCAACAACCGGTCGAACAACGCTTTGGTCATGCCGCTAAACTCGCGGCGAGTGCGCGTGGCGTTGGCAAAGCGGTCGAGATCAGCGCGGCGCATCGGCGTCAGCGCGCGCTGGTCCAGCTTCACCAGCCGCGGCGCGTGCAGCGCGTAGTAGCCGGTCGGCATCAGCGCGTCGGCCTCGCACAACAAATCGGCCTGCGTGCCGGTCGGGTTGATGGCAAAGTCGTAGACGACCGGATCCATGGCGAAGGGTAGGGCATGTTGCAGCTCGCGCTTGGTAGTCAGCATGATGTCGTACAGGGCGCCTTTGGCGCGCTCGGCACTTTCAGGCGCGATGATGAACCCCATGCCACCGCCGCTCATGCCGCCCAGCATCCAGAACCCCCAGAAATCGCTGCCGAACGCCTGCCTGGCCCGGGCGATTAACGTCTCGGTATAGAGGTTGCTGGCCCAGGGGATGATGGTTTGCAAGGGGCCGAAGAAATTGTGCGTGGTGAGACGGCCGATGTCCTGCACGGCCTTGCGCGGATCGGCTCCCCGCAAAGCGACCAGGATGTCGTCCAGCACCCGCATGGCGTCTCTGCGACCGGCCCACTCAGCCTCGCTGCGCAACAGGTACTTCTCGGTAACCATCTCCAGGATCGGCCCGACATTTTGCGCCATGCCGCCATGCACGAGCACGAGCGAATCCTGCAGGGCCTGACGCACGGCATCGCTGGCGTCGTCCCGATCGAGGATTTTGTGATTGGGCAACAACCGCCCGCGGCTGACGCCGTATTCCGGATCGCCTTCTTCGGCCAGCACGCCATAGATCAGCTTCATCCCCGGCCACACGCCCCCGCTGTCCTGCCATCCCCCGCCGCTGCCGGCCAGCCATTCGCCCAGGATAGCGCGCGCCGCCACCAGGCGACGCTCGTTCTCGGCCAACGGCCCGGTCAGCGATTTGGCCTGGCCGGTCGCGCGCATGCAACAGGCGATAAGACAGGCCAGCAGGCTGGTCGAGACGGCCAAGCGCGAGCCTTTGGGGATGTCGTTCACGCTGCTGACCAGCTCCAGGCCTTTGCCCGGGCCGACCAACCGCGCCAGCAGCTCGCTCAGCGGCTGGCCGGCGCCCTCCATCCCCGGCGGGACGATGCCCGAAGCAATGACGGCAGCCTTGAGCAAGCCCAGGTAGTCGCGCGCGAAGTCGAACACGTCGCGCAAGTGTGTCAGATCAGCAGTCGCCCCCAGGTCCACACTGGTCAGGCGCAGCACCGGCTCATCAATCACCCGCAGGTAAGCCTCGACGGGCGGGCGCGGTGCAGCGTCTCGACCGCGCACGGCGAGATCAATCGAGACGTTGAGCACGCGCGCGCCCTCCGGAAAGTCCATGCCGAGGAAGAAGATGTCGCTCCACGCGCTGTGCGAGAGGTCCATCCGCACCGGCGTCCGTTCGCGCAGGATCGTCGCCCCAGGGACCAACAATTCGCCGCGGATGCGCAACGGATGGTCAGCGGGATGACCGATGCGGAACATCCACTGGTTGCCGCGCACAGTGCGCACGCTGCGTCGCACCTGGTCGGCCAGCGTCTGGAAGGCCAGCCGGTGATATGCCTCCGCCAGGGCGCTGGACAGGGCCTGGTTCGGCCCTTGCTCATCCCACGCGCGTCGGAAGGTAGCGATGGCCTCTTCGAAGCGGCGGCTGAGCAAATGCTCGTAGCCGGCGAAGGGGATCAGGCCGCGCGCCGGCATGCCCGGCTTGGCCGGCAGGTGAAAGCGATGAATGGCGTACAGGAAGAACAGCGCCCGCACGCGCTCGTAGAGGTTATCGCTGCGCCTGCGAAAGGCATCCAGCGCCGCGCATTCGGCAAGCAGCTCGCTCAAGCCGGCCGCTTCGGCAAACGCGTCGAGCGAGCGGTCGCGCAGGGCCGGATCGGTGGCGGTGATGATCTCGATGAGCGTTGACATCGGCCGTCAGCTCCTGGTAGCGAGCAGTTCCACGAGTTGAGCCAGCACCTCGCTGCGATCTCTGCCGCCGAGGGCAAGCGCCAGTTGTGCGTTGAGCAAGCCGTAGCGCACGCCGATGTCGTAGCGGCGTCCGAGCACTTCGTAAGCCAGGTAGCGTTCGCGATGGAGGAGGGCAGCCAGCGCGTCCGAGAGCGTGAACGCGCTCCGCTCGTCGCTCGCGGCCAGATCCGCCAGCAGGTCCATCACCGTTGGGGTGAGGGCATGGATGCCGAAGAAGCACAGGTAATAGCCGGCGCGCAACCCCGGCACGATCAGGGTCTGCTCCGCCTCGGTCGGGGTCGGCTTCTCCAGCACATGGTCCACCAGATACAGCCGCTCCTGATTGGGCAGGCGCTTGCCGCCAACCGCGCCGTAGTTCGGCAGCAGCGACTCGCGTGTGGGTTGTACCGCCGAAACGCTGCACTCGTGGGCTTCGGCGATTCTGACCACCTGCTGGGCGCAGGTGCTGCCGTCTCCGTCGTCGCTCAGGTGAAGGTGATCTCCGACCAGGTGCAGGAACGGCTGGCCAGCAATGAATTCGCGCGCGCAGAGGATGGCATCGCCATAGCCGCGCGGTTCGCGCTGCTCGACGAACGACAGCCTGCGCGCGTGTTCGCCGGACGCAGCGGCATATGCGCGCTCGTCGCCGGGCTGCACCACGACGCAAATGTCGTTGATCCCGGCGGTCAGCACTTCCTCGACGATGATCTGCAAGGCGGACTTCTGTGCACCGTCGCGGTCAATCAGCGTTTGCAGAGGCAGGCCGCGTTGATTCCTGCCGGCGGCGGTGATGACGGCTTTCGTGATCTTCATGGCTCTCCGGCGAAGTGAAGTGATCTGCCCGGAGTGTACTTGACCCGGCGGGAAATGGCAGTGACAACCTCCCGCAGGTTTTTGCTGGCTGTCACGACTTGGGCGATCAACCTGCGGGAGGTTTTCTTCTGATTTGGCACGTATAGGCGGGCAGCGGCGCAGGGCCGCCCCTACACACATCGCCGCCCGTTGTAGGGGCGACCCTATGTGGTCGCCCGCGCAACTGCGCGTTGCAAACAGGTGTAAAGGCATGCTGACCGAAGGTGTCGAAGCATGCCGCCTGCGACTGAGCCGCACGCTTCGACAGGCTCAGCGTGCTTTGAGGACAGATGTGAAGGCGCATTCCGCTATACTCACTGCCCGTTATATGGCCACTCCCCGGCGATTGATCATCGGCATGAGCGGCGCCAGCGGCGCAATTTTGGGAATACGCCTGCTCGAGGTGTTGCGTTCAACCGAGATTGAGACGCATCTCATCATCAGCTCAGCCGCACGGATGACGATTGATAGCGAAACGACGTGGCGAGCCTCGGACGTGGAGAAGCTGGCACGCGTTGTGCATCCGATCGGCGATATCGGAGCGACCATCGCCAGCGGCTCGTTCAAGACGGATGGCATGATCATCGCGCCGTGCTCGGTGAAGACGATGTCGGCCATCGCCTACGGCATCACCGACGACCTGATCGCCCGCGCCGCCGACGTGTGTCTGAAGGAAGGACGACCGGTAGTGGCAATCTTTCGCGAGGCGCCTTTGCACGCAGGACACCTGCGCGCGCTCACCCAGTTCGCCGAGCTGGGCGGCATCGTCTTCCCGCCGGTGCCTTCTTTCTACGCGCACCCGCAGACCGTGGACGACGCCGTCACCCAGATCATCGGCCGGGTGCTCGATCGCATCGGCATCGAGAACGACCTGGTGAAGCGCTGGGAGGGACTGCAGGCGCAGAAGCGCCCGGCGCGACGGGCGCCGCGACAGGATGGATGACGCACAGCATGCTGAGGACTTCAGCCGACGACGCCTTGATGGATGACCTGCGCCGCTGCCTGGCGCAGCACAACGCGCTCACCCTGGCGTATGTGGACGAAGCCGGCGTGGGCGCATGCGGATTGTGGTACGCGTCCGACGACGATCTGACCTGCTACTTCCTGTCGTCTCCCTCGACGCGGCACGGCCGGGCGCTGTTGAGCGGCGGCCAGGTCGCCTTCACCATCCACAAAGATGATCAGGACTGGCGAACGATTCGCGGCGTGCAGGGGCGAGGGCACTGCGGGCCGGTGGACGGCGCGCACGCCGACCAGGCGTGGGAGATGTACGTGCGGCGATTCCCGTTCGTCGCACAGCAGTTCCCTGACCTTGCCGCTGCGCTGCGCACGGCCCGCCTGTGGCGCATCAAGCCCACCTGGATGCGCCTGATTGATAACGCGCGGGGGTTCGGTGACAAGCGGGAGATAATGCTGGAGCCTTGATCCGCCGGCGCCGGGCATGAGCCACCGGGCATGAGCCGCAAGGTGCGCGATCCTGCCCACGCTGCGCCGGCGCGAAGGCAACGGTTTTCTTGGAGCGTTTGGAATGGCAACTGTAGAAGCTGATGTGTTCGCCTCGCCCGAGGCCGACGACGCGGTTGGCCTTGCTTCGTCGCGCGGGGCCATCGCCCGCGCAACGATGTACGTCGCGCTGGCCGCCGCCTGGATCGCCACCTGCGGCAGCCTGTACATGAGCGAAGTGTTGGGCTGGATCCCGTGTTTGTGGTGCTGGTACCAGCGCATCGCCATGTATCCGTTGGCGGTGATCCTGGCCGCCGGGCTGATCATGCGCGACCGCAACGTGCCGAAATACGCCTTGTGCCTGGCGGTTCCCGGCGCGTTGGCTTCGACCTACCACATTCTGCTGCAGAAGGTGCCGGCCTTTGCCCGTCTGGAGACGTGTGTGATGGGCGTGCCGTGCTCGGCCGATTACCTCAACCTGTTCGGCTTCATCACCATCCCCATGCTGGCGTTGACGGCGTTCCTGATGGTGATCGTCGCGTGCGTCGTCGCGCTCGGCGTGCGGGAGGAGGGCGCGGGCAAGCACTACCTGACGCGGGGGCCGCTGGCCGTTTTGTCGCCGGCCGCCTCGGTCGGCCTGATCGTTGCGGCGGTCGTGGCCCTGTTCGTGCTGGGCGGCGCGATGACGCGCAGCCGGCAGCCAGCGCCCACGATCACCTCCAGCCTGCCGGCGGCTGCGCAAGCCGATGCGTCCCGCGAGGCGGCGGCCGCGCTATACGATCAGGCCTGCGCCGGCTGTCATGGGCCGGCCAGCGCCGGCATGCAGCTCATCCGGGCGGAATATCTGCGGGGGCACAGCGACCTGGAGGTGCTGGCGCTCATCCGCGCCGGCCGCAGCGCTGCGGCGCCCGACAACTTCAGCGGCAAGGCGATGCCGGCCAACGGCGGGCAAATCGGCATCTCCGACGAACAACTGCTGGCGCTGGTGCGCTACCTGCGCGAGGTCAAGGGACAGTAGCGAGGGTCTGTGCGCGCCTGCGCGGCTGAAGGGCAGGGTGCATCAGCCGTTAGGGCTGGCTCAATCAAATGGGACGCCAATAATCGAGGCAGCCTGATGCTGCCAGTCTCATCGTCGCCGATTCGCGCTCTATTTGCGCCATGTTGGACTCTCGTTGGTTTCGGCCAGCCCTACGTCAGCCGTTGGTATAAATCGCGCAGATTGCGTTTAGTTGTATAATAAATGCTGTCGGGCAGGCATCTCCAGCCGTCGAGAGGGATTGTGTTGCATGCATGGAAGACTGTGATAAACCGCCGACTAAGTCGGCATAGTACGCACGTATGAGATATTATCGCTGAGCCAGCATAGTACGCAAACTGACCGAGTCGGCTCAATGACTATGTTGGGCGCTAATGCAACATCAACAT
>JAIMBB010000176.1 GCA_023511655.1 Anaerolineae bacterium | reverse complement strand
GAACATGATCGACGCCAGCGAGAATCCCCGCTTCCAGACCTTCATGCAACTGGTCGAAAAGTACCGCAAAATGGGAGTACGCACCAATGCCGACACCCCGGAAGACGCCAAAGTGGCGCGGCGCTTCGGGGCCGAGTGCATCGGGCTGTTCCGCACCGAACACATGTTCTACGGCGAAGGCTCCGACGAGCCGTTGTTCCTGCTGCGCAAGATGATCCTCAGCAAGACCGAACAGGAGCGGCGCACCGCGCTGGACGAGCTGTTCGGGTACATGAAGCGCGACATCAAAGCCACCCTGGAGGCGATGGACGGCCTGCCGGTAACCATCCGCCTGCTAGACCCCCCGCTGCACGAGTTCGTGCCGCAAGACAAAGCCAAGCAGGCCGAGCTGGCCAAAGCGCTGGCCTGGTATCTGTTCGACGACGAGAACGCCCTGGTGCGCATTGACATGAGCGAATATCGCGAAGGCCACACCGTCAGTCGCCTGTTCGGTGCGCCGCCCGGCTACGTCGGCTACGAAGAAGGCGGCCAGCTCACCGAGCGGGTGCGCCGGCGCCCATACCAGGTGGTGTTGTTCGACGAGATCGAAAAGGCCCACCCCGACGTGTGGAACGCCCTGCTGCAGATCCTGGATGACGGCCGGTTGACCGACGGTCAGGGCCGCGTGGTCTACTTCAACAACACCGTCATCATCATGACCAGCAACCTAGGCACGGAATACGTGCGCAAGGGCGGCACGCTCGGCTTTATCAAACCGACCGGCGACGAGGAAATGAAGATGATCGGCGATCACAAGAAGATCGAGGATGCGCTCAAGCGCACCTTCCGGCCGGAGTTCCTCAACCGCGTGGACGAGATCATCGTATTCGCACCGCTGTCGGTCGAGGACGTGGAGAAGATCGTCGAGCTGCAACTACGGGAGATCCGCGAGCGGCTGAGCGAACAGGGCATGCAGATCGAGCTGAAGGAAGGCGCGCGCAAGTGGCTGGCACGCCAGGGCTACGACCCGAACTTCGGCGCGCGCCCGCTGCGCCGCGCCATGCAGAAATACGTCGAGGGACCGCTGAGCGTACAACTGCTGCAGGGCAAATTCAAGGCCGGCGATTGTGTGGTGATTGATGTGAAGCCCGAGGGCGACGGCCTGCAGTTCATGCGCAACGGCTGCGCCGATGAAGAACCCGAGCCCGCAGTTGTGAGCGCGGCAACTGCCGATGGCCGCACCGCCGGATCGTAAGAGGAGGCATGAAATGGCAGATAAGATTGACATGGCAAGGTTGAAGTCGTCCCAGATCGGCAATGGCGCTTCGACCCTGTTCGACACGCACAACGATCTATCGCTCGAGACACGTCGAGAGATGATCGCGCTGCTCAATCAGCAACTGGCCGACACGTTCGACCTGATGAGCCAGACCAAACAGGCCCATTGGAACGTGAAAGGGCCGCAGTTCATCGCCCTGCACGAGATGTTCGATAACTTCGCCGAGGGCCTGGAGGGATTTGTGGACGAGATCGCCGAGCGCATCACCGCGCTGGGCGGCTACGCCGCCGGCACGGTGCGCATGGCCGCTCAGGCGTCCACGCTGCTCGACTATCCGACCGACGCAGTCAACGGCACAGATCACGTGCGAGCGCTGATCGAGCGCTATGCCGCGTTGGCAGCCAGCACCCGGCGGGCCATTGACCGGGCCGACGCGGCCGGCGACAAGGACACAGCCGATCTGTTCACCCAAGTCTCGCGCGACCTGGACAAGTGGCTGTGGTTCCTGGAGGCGCACGTGCAGGCCTGATCGCCCGTCGTTGATGTCTTGCATACCCGCACCCGCCCATCTCGGATGAGGCGGGTGCATCTTTTCTGCAGGCGGAGCCGACGCTGTAGCTGTAGGGACACAACCTCGTTTGAGGCAAGTCCGTGTAATGGCGCGCGGCAGACTTATGCCCTGCAGGGGCGAAGCCGCCCCACCCCTACTCGCTCGCCGATCGCGTCATGGCGCCAATCGCTGACCTGGTTTCACCACGCCACGGCCCGCGCCAGGTCAATGCACAGGAAGAGACGGCGAGACTTTGCTGACCTGATGACCTGCCGACTTGACGACTTGCCGACCTGCCGACTTGCTGACTGCATTTCACTCCCGCGCCCGATAAGGGCACAGGTGGGTCTCCCCCGGCCTGCGCTCAGTATCCGGTGGTAATATCCCCCGCGGAGGCACTTCCTTCCATGTTCAAACAGATCTCAGACGTGACGAAAGGGTTGTTGGAGCAGCAGTACATCGCATCAGACGAAATCGCGACCGTAGTGTTCCTGGCCGAGCATATGGGCAAGCCGATCCTGGCCGAAGGCCCTGCCGGCGTTGGCAAAACCGAACTGGCCAAAGCGTGGGCCGCCGCCAGCGGCCGTGAACTCATCCGCTTGCAGTGTTACGAGGGGCTGGACGAATCCAAGGCCCTGTACGAGTGGGAATACTCGAAGCAAATGCTATACACCCAACTGCTGCGCGACAAGCTCAGCCAGGTGATGGGCGAAGCCTCCACGCTCGCCGAAGCGGCCGACGCGCTCGGCAAGGAAGAAAACGTGTTCTTCTCCAAACGCTTCCTGTTACCACGACCGCTGTTGCGGGCGCTGATGAACGAGCGGCCGGTGGTCTTGTTGATTGACGAGATTGACCGGGCCGACGCCGAGTTCGAAGCCTTCCTGCTCGAAATCCTGAGCGACTTTCAGGTGAGTGTGCCGGAGCTGGGCACCATCAAAGCCGTTCAGCAGCCGATGGTGGTGCTGACCAGCAACAACACCCGCGAGTTGAGCGAAGCGCTCAAGCGCCGCGCCCTGTATCTGTTCGTAGATTACCCCACCTTCGAATCGGAGCTGAAGATCGTGCAGATGCGCGCACCGAACCTGGCCCCGCACATCGCCCGGCAGTGTGTGGAAATCGTGCAGCGCCTGCGCACCCTCGACTTGAAGAAATCGCCCAGCGTGGCCGAAACGGTGGACTGGGCCAAGGCGCTGGTGGCGATCAACGCCAAACACCTCGACGAAAAGACGCTGAACGACACGCTGACGGTGATCCTGAAACACGAAAGCGACATCCAGCGCGCCCGACGCGCCTTGAGCGGCGGCAAAGGCGGACGAGATTTTGGCGTGAGGTAGGGCGAGCGAGATTTGAGACTGGGGATTGAACATGGACCAGAGGATTGTCGAATTCATTAGTGCGTTGCGATCGTCCGGCGTGCGCGTGTCGTTGGCCGAATCGGCCGATGCGATGAAGGCCATCGCCGCCGTCGGCGTGATGGACCGCGAGACGTTCAAGAACGCGTTGAAGGCGACGTTGGTCAAAGAGCCGGCCGACGTGCCATCGTTCGAGCAACTCTTCCCGCTCTACTTCGGCCATGAAGGGCCACCTATACAACCGCCGCAGGGCTTGAGCAAAGAGCAACAAGAGCAGCTCCGGCGCGCCATCGAGCAATTGCGTGAACAACTCCGCCAGTTGATGCAAATGCTCGCCCAGGGACAGCAGCCCACCCGCGAGCAAATGCAGCAGTTCGCCCAGAAGGCCGGGATCAACCGAAGCATGCGCGGCAGTCGTCAGGTGCAGGAATGGCTGACCGAGCGCATGCTGCGCGAGATGGGCCTGACGCCCGAGCAGGTCAAAGAAGCCCTGGAAGCCCTGATGAAGCAACTCAAGCAACAGGGCATGAACGCCGAGGGGCGACAGGAAGTGCACGAGACGGTGGAAGGTAACGCCGAAGCATTGCGCGAGCAGGTCGCGCGCTTCGTCGGCCAGAGCCTGCTCCAGCAGCCCGACGACAATCCACGTCGCCAGCGCATTGACGACCTGATGAACCGGCCGCTCTCATCGTTGAGCGAAGCCGAAGCCGACGAGCTGCGCAATCACGTCCGCCGGCTGGTCGCCCGCCTGCGCTCGCGCGCGGCGCTGCGCATGCGCCGCGGCAAGAAAGGCCACTTCGACGTAAAGGGCACCATCCGCCACAACCAGCGCAATATGGGCGTGCCGATGGAGATCAAGATGAAGCGGCGCCACCTTAAGCCTAAAATCACCGTGATCGTGGACGTATCCACTTCGATGCGGCCGGTGGCCGAGTTTATGCTACGCATGGTCTATGAGATGCAGGATCAGATCAGCAAGGCGCGCTCGTTCGCCTTTATCGGCGACATGCACGAGATCAGCATGACTTTCGCGGAGCACCGGCCGCAGGAAGCGGTCGAGATCGTGCTGCGGCAACTGCCGCCCGGCTACTACAACACCGACCTGGGCAACAGCCTGAAGACGTTCTGCGAACAATTCAGCGACTCGGTGGACAGCCGCACCATGCTTATCTTCGTGGGCGACGGCCGCAACAACTACAACGATCCGCGCACCGATCTGGTGCAGATGCTGCGGATGCGCGCACGCAAGGTGATCTGGTTCAATCCGGAGCCACCCTACCAGTGGGGTCACGGCGACAGCGATATGCTGGCCTATGCCCCGCTGTGCCATGCCGTACATCAGGTAGCCACGCTCAAACAGCTGGCCGACGCGATTGACGATTTGTTTCAGACGAGATAGAGATCAGACCGGAGATTGGCTATCCTCGGTCTGTCTTCCCAATCTGGCCGCATGCAAACCGGATCATCACAGGCTTCGCCCCAAAACCTTCGGCCGACGGTGCGCGTGGGGCTGATCTCCGGCCTGACGCTCGCCCTGGCGGCTGCCGCCCAGCAGCTCCCCTCATCGCCGGGCATGCGCATGCTGGGCATGCTCATCGTCATGCTGGGCTTTGGCGTGGCCGGCTACTTCGCCGCGCGCAGGAGCGGTGTCTCCCATCGCAGCGCCGGCTATGGCGTCGGCGCTGTCAGCGGCCTGATCGCCGGCTTGTGCGTCTCGTGCGCCTTTGTCGCCGTCTCGCTGGTCTTGTCGTTCGACCCGGAGAATGTGCATCGCGTGCAGATCGAGGTGGAGCGCCAGTTATCGCCGGCGCAGCTTCAACAAATGCAAGCCGCCAATCTGAACCTGGAGACGCTCACGCAAATTTCGCTCGGGCTGAGCATCGCCCTGTGCGGCCTGGGCTTCCCGATCGCCGGGCTGTTGTTGGGCGCGCTGGGCGGCGCCAGCGGCGTGGTTCAAGGGCGGCCGATGAAGTGAGAGCCAGCGTCGGAGCGTTTGAATAGCCATGGCCGGATCGGAGGTTGGCTCGTGAAGAAGGTTCGCGCTGCGTCACAAATCGCGGCGGCAGCAGCAGCACGCAGGCGCGCGCTGTTCATCGCAGCCATCGCGATCGCGGTCGGTGTGGCGATGCTGGTTTTGTCGAGCGAATTCCTGGGGCTGCACTGCATCGTAGCTGCGGCCGTCGCCCTCTCTGGAGGGATCGCCGCTGCGCGGGCGGCCATTCCGATAGACCGTGCTGCGTTTCGCAGCGCCGGCGTGACCGGCGGCATCTACGCTGCGCTGGGTTACGTCCTGCCCTTCATGGTCTACAACTTCGTCCGCTACCTCAACGTGAACGACGAGAGCGCCGCGGCCCGGGCGGCGGCGCTGACGCCCGATCAGATCGCGATGATGGAGCAATTCAACGTGGTGATCGGCGCCGAGTTCTTCCGCGGCCAGGACATCAGCTACTTGTTCGGCTACCTGCTCTTCGGCCTGCTGTTCGGTTGGCTGTTCGGCCTGATCGGGGGCGCGCTGGCCAAACGGCAATTAGCGCGCGGCTAACCCACCAACAACCGTCTAGATCGCCTCTGCTTTCACCCACTCCACCAGCTCGTGCACATAGGCGAAGGCCAGCGCGGTGACCGTGTCGGCTGCGCCGTAGTAGATCGCCATGCGGCCGGTGTCGCCATCCACCAGCGCAGCGCAGGGGAAGACCACATTCGGCACGTCGCCGACGCACTCATACGACATCTGGGGCGACATCAGGTAGGGCGCGGCGCGCGCAATCACCTTCCAGGGCTTGTCGAGGTCCAGCAGCACGGCGCTGTAGCTATACACGAAGCCGTTGCACGAGGTGAGCACGCCGTGGTAGATCAAGAGCCACCCTTCGCTGGTCTCGATCGGCGTGGGGCCGGCGCCGATTTTGGTATGGTTCCACGGGCTGCCGCCGGCGCCGCACACCCAGCGATGGCAACCCCAGTGGATCATGTCGGGGCTTTCGCTGTAGAAGATGTCGCCGAAGGGCGTGTGGCCATTGTCGCTGGGCCGGCTGAGCATGGCGTATTTGCCGCTGATCTTGCGCGGGAACAACACGCCGTTTCGGTTGAAGGGCAGGAAGGCGTTCTCGAGCTGGCAAAAGGTTTGAAAGTCGCAGGTATAGCCGACGCCGATGGTCGGGCCGTGATAGCCGTTGCACCACGTGATGTAATACCGATCCTCGATCCAGCACACGCGCGGGTCGTAGCGGTATTGGAAGGCCGCCACTTCCGGGTCGTCGCACTGGAATTGAATCGGCTCCGGCGCAATGCGCCAGGACAGGCCATCCTCGCTGAAGCCGGCGTGGATGTTCATCACCCGCCGCGTGTCGTCCACGCGGAATACGCCGGCGAAGCGCCCTTGATAGGGCACCACGGCGCTGTTGAAGATGCTGTTGCTGCGCGGCGTGGCATTGCGCGGGATCACCGGGTTGCGGCTATAGCGCCAGATAACGCCATCATGGCCGGCCGGGCGATCTTCCCAGGGCAGGTTAGGGATAGAAACTGGGTGGAGAAGCGTTGTAGACATGGTGAAAGCCCAGATACCAAATCAACGGTAGTTTCACTGTTTACACAGTTGCACTCTGCCAAACTTTCACTCACTGCATTGCCAGCCCGGCGCTGCTCAGCAACCCGGCCACGCTGCTGTCCATCAGGTTGAAGAAGGGAACGGCATACAACCCGATCACGAAACACATCACGATCAGCGGCGCCACCGCCGCCACCTCGCGCCAGTCCACATCGCCGAGCGAATCGTTGGCTGGATCGCGGCTCTCACCCAGAAAGATCTTCTGGAACATGGTGAGCAGATAGACCGCGCTCAGCACCATGCCGAAAGCGGCGAAGGCTGTCGCAAGCTGGCTGGCCTGGAATGCGCCCTGCAGGATGACGAACTCGCCGACGAAGCCATTGAGCGCCGGCAGGCCGACCGAGCTGAGGACCAGGATGAGCGCTAGTGCGCCATAGAGCGGCATCCTGGCCCACACGCCGCCGAATTTGTTCATCTCGCGAGTGTGCCGGCGTTCGTAGAGAAAGCCGATGATCAGGAACAGGCCGCCGGTGCTCAAGCCGTGGTTGATCATCTGCAAAATCGCGCCCTGGATGCCGATTTGATTGAGCGCGAAGATGCCCAGCAGGATGTAGCCCATGTGGCTGACGGACGAATAGGCCACCAGCTTCTTGGCGTCGCTCTGGGCGAAGGCGACGATCGCACCATACAAAATGCCGATGACCGCCAGCGCCATCATCAGCGGGGCAAAGGCGGCGCTGGCCTCCAACGGCACCACCACGAAGGCCGGCAGTTCGTACGGATGCAGGGCCTGGAGCGCGGCCACCAGCGCGGGGTAGCGCGCCGTCGTGGTTTTGAACAGCAGGCGGTACTCGGGCTCCTGCTGCACGGCGCCGGCCCACACGTACACGCTTTCGATGGCGCTGAGCTGCGCGCACGCGACCAGGCGCTGCCCGACCAACGCATGGGCCAGGCGCAGGGCGTCGTCGCGGGTGGCGACGGTCGTGATCACGGCCAGCAAGCCTTCGGTGCTGGTGCCAGGCAGGGGTGTGGACATCGCATCGGACTCCCAAGGGGCCACCGTGCACGGCGGCGGGCAAGCCGGAACGGCCGGCCACCGGCGGCCGCGTTGTCAGGCGTACGCCAGCTTGGCTGGGCTACAATCCGCATCATATGGCCAGCCACCGCGCGCTCACCGCACATCACGCCTGCCCCGCAGGGGCGCTTGGCGTGCGCGCGGGCCTGCGCGCGAGCGCCAAAACCACGACCACCATTATCGGCTGACACCAGCCTGGTTCGTCGTGCGCCCTCCCCGGCCAGACGAGCCGGGCAGCAGAAGGGTTCTACCACCACTGAAAGGGCACACGTCATGAATCTCGTAGGCAATCGGGTCGGCCTGGTCGGCTGGCGCGGCATGGTCGGCTCGGTCCTGATGGACCGCATGGTCGCCGAGCGCGACTTCGACCTCATCGAGCCGGTCTTTTTCTCCACCTCCAACGCGGGCGGCGCGGCCCCGGCACAGGCCAATACCCACCGCACCCTGCAGGATGCGCACGACATCGCGGCCTTGGCGCAGTGCGACATCGTCATCACGTGCCAAGGCGGTGACTACACCAAAGAGGTCTTCCCGAAGCTGCGCGCCGCGGGCTGGCAGGGCCACTGGATCGACG
>JAIMBB010000175.1 GCA_023511655.1 Anaerolineae bacterium | reverse complement strand
ATTGAAAAGTTTGCAGGAGGTTATGAGAGTAAAAGGTATATTGTGTAAAAAGCAAGCTATAGCCGAACGATTGCAGGACATTGATATCGAGAAACTTGCGGTGGAGGATGGGTCTTTCCGAAAGTTAATTCGCTTGATAACCGAGTGGGTCAAAGAGGTAGGAGGCGGGCCAATACGACTTGTACCCGACGCGGCCATCGCCGCGCGAGATATGTTCCTAAAGCGCCAAGAAGTGCACCTAACAGGGTACCGATGAGTTCCATGCCAACCCCCCCAGTCTTCGTTAAAAACAATAAACTCGCACAATGCATGTCTATTGTTTCTGAGTCATGGGCAAGAGGCCACGAGCTTCTAGGATATGCTCTCTGGAAACTCAAATGCCTCCTGCCTCAGTGCCTTGGATACCACACCGCCAATATAAAAGACCGTTTGCGTTAGGATTGGCAGAGACCAAAGAAGCTGAACCTTGACCGAAGGCAGTTCGTAGGCAAGCAGGTCCTTCAACTTCCTTTCTTTGTCAGGATCACTATGGAAGTATTGTCCGTTTATCCACAGATCAAGCACATATTCTGGCGTAAGATTCAGGCCATCCGTCTGCATCTGGATTATACCTTTTCTATACTGGTAACTCCAAATCACTTTCAGTTCTTTTAGTTCTTTAAGCAACTCTTTTTTGTTATTTTTAACGTATTTTCGGCAGATATTGAGAATACTATCGATATTTGCTGGCTCGTTATTCATAATGAACTTTCGGAGGGTGAGCAGAAAGGAACGGAAATACTCCTGATTTGCCTCTTGGAACTCGCATCTTAGTTGACCAGAGTCATGATCGAAGGAAACGTGAAAACAAAATTTGAAGAGACCATCAAGCACAAAAGGTCTTTCGCGGAGTTCCTCAACACAGGACAGAAATACCTCCAGCCTCTTCTGCGGGGACAGGTTGGTTTGTTTCTTTCGTTTGGCCATGTTTATTCCTCTTTCCCTGGGATGATGGAAATCATGACGCGCTCTCGCTTCAGCTGCCCGTAAGGCGGCGAGCAGCCTTTGCTCAAGCAGCACTAAGCCATCTTCCTCTCCTGCGTCTCAGTAATCTCATTATACTACGATGGAAATCCGAGGCCCCTGCCGGTGGGTTGGGGCCACCCGAGGAATGGTCGAGCGCGGGTTTATTGCCTCGGAGCCATGCTTAGGCGGCAGGAGATCAGGTTAATTTCTAGAAAATTTCCGGAGAGGGACGGAAAAGAAAGGGGACGAGCATTTAACTGCAGAGACACGGAGAGCGCGGAGGGAACGACGGTATGGAGGGATTGAGGTGATCGGGCATCCACTCAGAGTAAAAGAGATCATCTCAGAGCTCGAACGTGGCGGTATTCGGATTCCCGAAATCCAACGTGGCTATGTTTGGAAGCGCAGCCAGATCGCTCAACTCTTAGACTCGCTCTATCGTGGTTTTCCGACCGGTTCAATTTTGATCTGGGATACGTTGGGCGACGTCCAGATGCGTGAGATAGCTACCGGTCTTGGGCGAAATGCGCGTTCGGATTTCGCTTCCAAGATCATTCTCGACGGTCAGCAACGAATTACATCGCTGGGGCGTGTTTTCGACCCCGCAACGCCCAAGCAAGACCGCATTCTCTTCAATGTGGAGACTGAGGTCTTCGAACCTTACTCGCCGAGACATACAGGCGATCCACGTTGGATCGATACGACAGAGTTTTTCACCAGCTCCGTTACAGAGATGGAAATAGTAGAAAAACTTGAGGAAGTAGGAGTCATTACAGACAAGGAATTTAGAAAAGAGATATTTAATCGGCTCAAGAAGCTGGATATGATCCGGGAATATCAGTACCCGGTGGAAATCATCCGGGAGGACGATCTCGAGGTCGTCACGGAGGTCTTCATCCGGGTAAACTCGGGTGGTACAAGGCTCCGTGAGGCCGAACTGGCACTCGCACGGCTGGCTTGGAAACTTCCAGGGTCGATCGTGGGTCCCTTTACGAACCTTGAGGAGTATTGCGAAGAGAGGGGTTTCGATGGCATCGATGCACGTTTTTTGATGCGCGAGCTTATCTCGGTCGCAACCCGACAGAGCCGGTTCCGGGATTTAAAGACTTTCTGGTCCCGCCCTGCCGCTGAGATCGAGGCCGCTTGGGAGCGGACCGAGCAAGGTTTGCGAAACGCTCTCGATTTTGTCCAGGGGAACGTGGGTATTCCTGGCTCGGTACTTTTACCCTCGCATGTTAGCCTGATTCCATTGACGGTTATCTTCTCCGTGCGCCATAGCCTGACCGCGGACGAGATCCGGACACTCAGGCGCTGGTTTCTCACGGCGAACTGTTTCTCCCGTTATGTAGGTGCTACCGAAACAATTCTGAACCAAGATCTGAGCGTACTGGGTGAAGACGCTGAGAACATCGTCGGCTTGATGAACCAATTGCTGCGGGACCTGCGCGCGGAGCCAAGGGTCATGCCAAGCGATCTCGAACGCGCCGGAATGAATAGCCCCTTCTTCCCCTTGGCCTATCTCGCCGTGATCCGACGTGATGCGGAAGACTGGTTCAAGGGGATTAAGTTGCGCCGGAATCCCTTCTCCGAAGATCAGCAGATCGAGTACCACCATATCTTTCCAAAACGGCACCTGAATGCGTGTAATGTGGATCAATACGCCCGTGACGAAATGGCGAACATCGCTTTTTTAAGCCAGAAGGCCAACAGAAAGATCTTAACGCGTGAACCCGCCGAGTACTTAGCCCAGATCGCGGAAAGCGCGCCGCACCGTTTGGAAGCACAGTTCGTTCCGATGGATCGGTCCCTTTGGCGCCTCGACCGGTATGAAGCCTTCTTGGCTGCGCGAAGAGAGCTTCTGGCGAATGCGATGAATGAAGAACTGAAAGGGTAGTAGCTATACCCTCTTCTGCCCGCATCAAATAAAACAAACCTCTTTACCCCCTTCTTGTTCACAGAAGGTAGGCAGTCTGTGTGTGTCGAATCAATGTATTCAGCGAGAAATGGTTCAATGCCATATTCTTCAAAGATATTACGCGTGCCCAGTATTTCGCTAAAACGATACTACAGGAGAGGAGAACCTAAATGCCCGACCGGAAAAACGATCCCCTCTGGGGCCCCGAAAACCCGCATCCCCTCTCCCGCATGAAGACCGAACTGATCTGGGAAGGCAAATACGACGAGTACGGCAACCGCCGTCCCGTGAAACTGCCTGCCTCGCCCCTTCCTTTGCAGCGCATCGAGACCATCGACGAGCCGCATGACCGCTGTAAAGCTCAAGCGCGGCAGTTAGGGTTGCCGTTCCAAGAAGAAGAGTTCCAGCGTAGCGCCCACCGTGACGACTTCCGCAACATGCTCATCTGGGGCGACAACAAGGTGGTGATGTCCTCGCTCCTGCCGCGCTTCGCCGGCAAGATCAACCTGATCTACATCGACCCGCCCTTTGCCACCGGCCAGGACTTTTCGTTTCGCGTGCGCGTCGGGGACGAAGAGTTCGTCAAAGAGCCCTCCATCATTGAAGAGAAGGCCTACCGCGACACCTGGGGGCGAGGGCTGGACTCCTACCTCCAGATGATGTACGAGCGGCTGGTGCTGATGCGGGAACTGCTGGCATAGGATGGGAGCATCTACGTGCACCTCGACTGGCGTTTGGTCCACTATGTGAGAGCATTGGCGGACGAAGTGTTTGGGCCAGAGAATTTCCGTAACGACGTCGTTTGGAAGCGCGCACCGATATTGGGGCGCAAAGCGACATCTGAGCAATATGGGCGCGTAACTGATACCATTTTGTTCTACTCCAAAGGGCCAAATCTGAAGTTCAATCGTCCTTATATGGAGCGCGAAGTTGACCTTAGCCAGTTCAGGTGGGATGAGAGGGAAGGCAAGTACTTCAAAACAACATGATCCTCCCGCAGGCTTGAAGCCTGCGGGAGGGTTAAGGGTCAGTCCCAGATATATTTATGAATTTGTTTGTGAGCTTCGACTTCGCCTTGATAATCTGCTACAAACTGACGATACATCTCTGGGGTTGGAAACAGACTACGAATAAGCCTCTCGTCCTTCAACGTCCCCGCCCGTTGTCCAACCCACTCTAGATAGTTCGAATAGGGCCACTCTTGCGGTTGAGATACCAGACCAGCCTTCACTGGGTTGAGGTGAATATACCGACACAGGTGCGCGAGATATTCTTCCCGATCTATCCATACATGCCGAAAACGACCCTCAAACAGAGTTCCTTGTCGCCCTCGTTGTTTGTTGACTGCTTGAACATAGGCATTGAATAATACATTGACGAACTGCGATATTGACCGATCACTTTCTTGGCGTAAGCAGAAATGATAGTGATTCGGCATCAAACAGTAGGCTATCACCGTCACACTGTATCGCTGGTAGTAGCGCTTGACCAGACGGAGGCAGTATTCATAGTTGGCGGGGCTGAAAAAGAGCAAGCCTCTGCCGGCGCCACGGTTGTAGACGTGGTAGTAGTGCCCTGCAGCAAAAGCATTGTCTCGGTATGGCATCTCTCGCTTAGCCCACTGTAATCCTCCCGCAGGCTAAAAGCCTGCGGGAGGATTGCCGCTCACTTATCCGCCCTTCAGCCGGCCTGCGTATGCTTGCCTTATGCCGGCGATATACCAATGATTATCCACTGGCTTCGGACACAACCCTCCCGCAGGCTCGTAGCCTGCGGGAGGGTTGCCGCCCTGCGGTATGCTCGGCCCCATGCCGATTGTGCACTGGTTCCGCCGTGATCTGCGCCTGGCCGACAACACGGCACTCAACGCAGCGATCCGCGACAGCGATGGCGCGGTGCTCCCCGTCTTCGTGCTGGACGACAACCTGTTGAAGGGCCAGTCGGTTGCCGTGGCCCGCGTCCAGTTCCTGCTGGAGAGCCTGCGCGCGCTGGACGAAGGGTTGCGCACGCGCGGCAGCCGCCTGATCGTGCTGCGCGGCGAGCCGGCCCAGGCCCTGACGACGCTGGCCCGCGCCACCGGCGCCGAGGCGGTGTATTTCAACCGCGACTACACCCCGCTGGCCCGCCGGCGCGACCAACGCGTGACCGAAGCGCTGCGAGAGGTCGGCGTGCGCGTCGCGACGTTCAAGGACCTGGTGATCTTCGAGGGCGCAGAGCTGTTGACCACGGCCGGCCAGGCCTACACCGTCTTCACGCCCTACAAGAAGGCGTGGCTCTCGCGGCTGTCCGAACAGCCGCGGGTCGCGCTGCCATCCGCCGACCAACCGGTCTTTCGAGCGCTTGCGCTCGACTTGCCTTCCCAGATTCCCACGCTCGCCGGGCTGGGCGTGAGCGCGATGCCAGATGCGCCGCGCGGCGGCGAGCCGGAGGCGCTGCGCCTGCTCAAGCGCTTCAAGGAAAGCGGCGCGCTGCAAGCCTACGCCAACCAGCGCGATTACCTGGCCATTGAGGGCACCTCGCGCCTGTCGCCACACCTGCGCTTCGGCACCATCTCGCCCCGCCAGTGCTACGCCGAGGCCATCTCCACGCTCAGCCGGCCCTTCCCGAACAAGCGCAGCTTCTCGCCGGTGGCCAGCGACGCTAAAAAGGAAGGCGCCGACGCCTGGATCAGCGAGTTGATCTGGCGCGAGTTCTACATGCAGATCCTCTATCACTTCCCGCATGCCGACCGGGGCAACTTCCGGCGCGAGTACGACGCGCTGCGCTGGGGCAGCGGCAACCCGGCGCTCGACGATGAGCGCTTCGCCGCCTGGTGCGCTGGCCACACGGGCTATCCCATCGTGGATGCTGCCATGCGCCAGCTCAACCAGACGGCCTGGATGCACAACCGGGCGCGGATGATCGTGGCCTCGTTCCTCACCAAGGACTTGTTGCTGGACTGGCAGCTGGGCGAGGCCTACTTCATGCGCGTGCTGGCCGACGGCGACCCGGCTTCCAACAACGGCGGCTGGCAGTGGGCGGCTGGCACCGGCACCGATGCGCAGCCCTACTTCCGCATCTTCAACCCGCGCCTGCAGAGCGAGCGCTTCGACCCTCAGGGCGAGTACATCCGCCGCTGGGTGCCGGAGCTGGCCCGAGTGCCCGATGAATACATCCACGAGCCGAGCAAAATGCCCCCCTTGCTCCAGCAGCAAGTCGGCTGTGTGATCGGCCGCGACTATCCCGCGCCCATCGTGGATCACGCGGCGCAAAAAGAAGAGACCTTGCGTCGCTTCCAGGCCGTCAAAGCAGGCAGCTGAAGTGCGTCTTACGCGGCCTGCAGGTTGTGATGCGCTTGCAGGCTGCGCACTTTGAAGTCCTTCTGCCGGATGGCGCGGATGGCTTGCACTGCGGCCGACGCTGCGCTCAGCGTGGTCAGCAGCGGTATCTTGTGTTGAATCGCTGCCGCGCGGATGGCCTGGCCGTCGGTATAGGCGCGCTGGCCCAGGGGGGTGCTGACCACCATGTTGACCTGGCCGCGCCGGATGTAATCCACCACGTGCGGCGAGCCTTCGCTCACTTTGTTCACCGCGGTCACCGGCACGCCGAAGCGATTGAGGAACTCGGCTGTGCCGCGCGTCGCCAGGAGCTCGAACCCCAGGCGGTGCAAGTCGCGCGCGATCTTCAGGATGTTCGGCTTGTCGTTGTCGTTGACGGTGAGCAAGACCCGGCCGCCGGTGGGCAAGCGCTCGCCGGCGCCCAACTCTGCCTTAGCATAGGCGTGGCCGAACGTGGAGGCATGCCCCATCACCTCACCCGTGCTGCGCATCTCCGGGCCAAGCTGATAGAACGCGCCGGGGAACTTGTTGAACGGCAGCACCACCTCTTTGACGAAGAAGCCATCCAGCCTGGGCTCCTCCAAAAAGCCGATCTGTTCCAGGGTCTGGCCGGCGGCAATGCGCGCAGCCAGCTTGGCCAGCGGCACGCCGGTCGCCTTGCTCACGAAGGGTGTGGTGCGGCTGGCCCGCGGGTTCACCTCCAGCACATAC
Organism: Anaerolineae bacterium; assembly: GCA_023511655.1. Taxonomy (GTDB): domain Bacteria; phylum Chloroflexota; class Anaerolineae; order J036; family Brachytrichaceae; genus JAAFGM01. Next base: position 1,485 of record JAIMBB010000175.1, on the reverse strand, counting down.
ACGATCTCATCCTTGATGGCGAACTGCACGTTCATCAGTCCTTTGACGCCCAGGCGCAGGCCGATGCGCTCGGTGTAATCGCGGATGATGTTGAGGTGATATTCGCTCACCTTGAGCGGGGGCATCATGCACGCGCTGTCGCCGCTGTGCACGCCGGCCTCCTCGATTTGCTCCATGATCCCGCCCACCACCACGCACTCGCCGTCGGCCAGCGCGTCCACATCCAGCTCGAACGAATCCTCCAGGTAGCGATCAACCAACACCGGCGCATCGGGGCTGACGCGGGCCGCCTCTTCGATGTATTCGCGCAGCTCATCTTCGCTATACACAATGCCCATGGCACGCCCGCCCAACACATACGATGGCCGCACCAGCACCGGATAGCCAATTTGGGCTGCCACCCGGCGCGCTTCGTCCAGCGTGGTGGCCGAGCCATTCTCCGGCTGAGGAATGTCCAGCTCGCGCAGCACCTCAGCAAATTGCTTGCGGTCCTCGGCCAGGGCGATGGCCTGGGGGGATGTGCCCCAGATCGGCACGCCGTAAGCCTGCAATTGCTGGGCCAGGTTGAGCGGCGTCTGCCCGCCGAACTGCACCAGCATCGGAGCTGGCTTCTCTTGCCCATCGTCGATGCCCGATTCCACCTCCCACACGTTCAGCACGTGCTCCAGGGTGAGTGGCTCGAAGTACAGCCGATCGGCGGTGTCGTAGTCGGTGCTCACCGTCTCGGGGTTGCAGTTGATCATTACCGTCTCGAAACCCAGCTCGCGCAGCGCATAGCAGGCATGGACGCAGCAATAGTCGAACTCGATGCCCTGGCCGATGCGATTTGGCCCGCCGCCGAGGATGATGACTTTTGGCCGAGCAAATTGCGGCTCGCTCTCATCGTAGCCATCGTAGTTGCTGTATAGATAGGGCGTGTTGCTGGCGAACTCGGCGGCGCACGTGTCTATGCGATAAAACGAGGGCAAAATGCCGAGCTGCCGGCGCTTCTGGCGCACGTCGAGCGGAGAGGCTGCCCGCCTCGCCTCGTGCGCAGCATGGGCCGGCTGTCGCAGCAGCTTGGCAATATAGGCATCCGAGAACCCCTCCTGTTTGGCCCGCAGCAGCAGCTCGCGCGGCAGCGAATCGAGCGTGTGCTGAGCCAGGGCGCGCTCGGTCTCGATCATCTGGCGGAATTGCTCGATGAACCACGGGTCGTAGCCGGTGAGGGCGTGGACCTCCTGCGCCGGCAGGCCGCAGCGCAGCGCGTCGAAGACGTAGAACAGGCGCTGGGCGGTAGGCACAGCCAGTCGAGACTTGAGAACGGAGAGAGGGAGCGGATCACCGTCTTTCTCAATTCTCGATTCTGCATTTTCAATTCCCGTTTTGCCGATCTCCAGGCCCTGGGCGGCTTTGTTCAGCGCCTCCTTGAAGGTGCGGCCGATGGCCATCGCCTCGCCCACGCTCTTCATCTTCGGCCCCAACGTGCTGTCCGAGCCGGGGAAC
>JAIMBB010000174.1 GCA_023511655.1 Anaerolineae bacterium | reverse complement strand
CTCGACCGTGCCGGCCGGCAGCTTGGCGAACGCCTCGTCGGTCGGCGCGAACACGGTGAACGGGCCTGGACCTTTCAGCGTCTCGACCAAGCCGGCGGCCTGCACTGCGGCGACCAGCGTCTTGAAGCTACCCGCGCCGACGGCGGTATCCACGATGTCTTTAGCTTGCGCAGAAGCAGGCAAGCTTGGCAGGCCCATCGAGCCGACGGCAATCGCGCCGGCAAAGGCCGCTTTGAGGAATTGGCGTCTGTTCATCTACATCTCTCCTTTAGACTTTCTCTGGGTCGCTCCTTCGGAGCGCGTTGCCTCAACACCACCGCGAGGTGGTGAAGTCAACCTGAATTAGGGGGCAGCGGTGCGTAGCAATGCACGAGCATCCTGTGCGCTCATGCAGGGCATGCAGCGGGTCACCGCTCCGCAACACACACTTGGACAACTTGTATTGCGGAGCGATCGGCCCGATCCGGCCGGCGGCGACCAGGGGAGGCTTATGCCGGCGGCACGCGGACAACCCTGGTCGCCATCACCCACTGCAGTTATCAATCCACAACGCTCCATCTCGATTCGTGCCATCCAACCCAGTTCATCCGACCATGACAGGCACACCGGTATAACGTTGCGGCTTCGCGCTCACATGAGCTATAAGCTGAGAGTTCGATAAATGTTTGCAGTGAAGTGAATGTGAAAACCGGTGAATCACGTATTCATTTGCCCAAGTACGCTCTCTTGTGGGGACGGGCCGAGGTGTGAACGCCCAAGGGGATTTACTCGCCTAAGCGAGCGCCGGAAAAACGAACAGAGGCGCGAGAGACCTCGCGCCTCTGTCCAGCGTCGAACGAATCAGAAGTCGCCGCCCATGCCACCGGGAGGCGTGGCCGGAGCCTTCTCCTTCTCGGGGATATCGGTCACCAACGCCTCGGTGGTCAGGATCATGCTGGCGATCGAGGCCGCGTTTTGCAACGCACCCTTGGTCACCTTGGCCGGGTCAATGATGCCGGCCTTGAGCATATCCACATAGTCACCGGCGATGACGTCGTAGCCGAAGAACTTCTTGTCCTTGCTCATCGAGCGCACCTGCTGCACCACCACGCTGCCGTCCATGCCGGCGTTGGCCACGATGCGGCGGATGGGCTCCTCCAGGGCGCGGCGGAGGATGTTGACGCCGACCTGCTCATCCTCGTGCGGCATCTTGACGTTGTCGAGCGCGCTGACGGCGCGCAGCAGGGCCACGCCACCGCCGGGGACGATGCCCTCTTCAACGGCCGCGCGCGTAGCCGACAAGGCATCCTCGACGCGATGCTTCTTCTCCTTCAGTTCGGTCTCGGTGGCTGCGCCAACGCGGATGACGGCCACACCGCCGGCCAGCTTGGCCAGGCGCTCGTTCAGCTTCTCCTTGTCGTAGTCGCTGGTGCTCTTCTCGATCTCAACGCGGATTTCTTCAATGCGAGCTTTGATGCGCTTTTCATCACCGCGACCGCCGATGATGGTGGTGTCGTCCTTGGTGCTGACCACGCGATCGGCGCGGCCGAGGTCCTCGATCGTCACCCCCTCCAGCTTGCGGCCCATCTCCTCAGTGATGACCTGACCGCCGGTCAGGATGGCGATGTCCTGCAACATAGCCTTGCGGCGATCGCCGAAGCCCGGCGCCTTGACGGCCAGCACGTTGAGCATGCCGCGCAGCTTGTTCAGCACCAGCGTCGCCAACGCCTCGCCATCCACATCCTCGGCGATGATCACCAGGTCACGCTTGCCGCGCTGAACCAGCTTCTCCAACAGCGGGATGATGTCGGCAGCGGCGCTGATCTTCTTGTCATGGATCAGGATGTAGGGTTCCTTGATCTCGGCTTCCATGCGCTCTGGATTGGTGATGAAATAGGGGGAGATGTAGCCGCGATCAAACTCCATGCCCTCGACGTATTCGGTCTCAAAGTTGAGCGACTTGCTCTCCTCGACCGTGATCACGCCGTCCTTGCCGACCTTGTCCATCACCTCAGCGATCAGGTTGCCGATCTCAGGGTCCTGAGCGCTGATGGTGGCCACCTGGGCGATTTGGTCCTTCTTGTTGACCTCGACGGCCATGCTCTTGAGATGCTCGACGACTGCTTCGACTCCTTTCTCGATACCGTGCTTGATGAGCATGGGGTTGGCGCCGGCCGCGACGTTCTTCAGCCCCTCATGCACGATGATCTGGGCGAGCACCGTCGCCGTCGTGGTGCCGTCACCGGCGATGTCATTGGTCTTGGTTGCCGCTTCCTTCAGGAGCTGCGCGCCCATATTCTCGTAGGGGTCGGCCAGCTCGATCTCCTTGGCCACAGTCACGCCGTCGTGGGTGACGGTCGGAGCGCCGTACTTCTTGTCGAGCGCCACGTTGCGGCCCTTCGGGCCGAGCGTCGTTGCCACCGCTGCGGCCAGAGTGTCAACGCCACGCTTCAGGCTGCGGCGAGCCTCTTCGTTGAAAACCAGTTGCTTTGCCATCGTTCTTTCTCCGTGTCGGTAGTATCCTTAGTTTCGTTGGTGTCAGTGGTGTCGTTGGTGTCGTCGGATGCCATTCGTGACACTCATCAGTCCACCACCGCCAGGATATCGCTCTCCTTGAGGATCAGGAACTTCTTGCCCTCGATCTTGATCTCGGTGCCGGCATACTTGGCATACAGCACCTGGTCACCTTCCTTGACGTCCAAGGGGATCACCTTGCCATCGTCGTCCTTGCGGCCGGGACCGACGGCCAGGATCACACCCTTCTGCGGCTTCTCTTTTGCCGTCTCCGGCAACACCAGCTTGCCGCCCGCGAACGTCACCTCTTCCTCCTCCACCGGCTCGACGACCACGCGGTCGGCCAGGGGGCGAATGTTGACCTTGGTCAGCACTGAGTCCACTTTCTTCGCCATCTTTGTTCCTCCGAAATTTGACTGGCTCGCAGTCTGCTATGAGAGTGTTAGACGAAAATTAGTTTTTAGCACTCAAGTTTCGATAGTGCTAGCTTCGGACGGCATGTTAGCACACTCGACCAAAGAGTGTCAAGAGAGAAACCGGTAATTTTCCCAACTCATCGCGCACCCTACCCCGTTCCGAGTTCGCGCACGCACGATCACGCAGGTCACCGCACCATGACCATGCGGGCGACCACACGGGGTCGCCCCTACAACGGGCGGCGTGGTGTGCCGCAGGGGAGGCCTTGCGCCGCCCCATCCCTATATAGGCGATCACGCGGGCGACCACATAGGGTCCCCCTACAACCAGCGGCGGCGTGTAGGGGCAGCCCTGCCTGGCCGCGATGAGGATTGCCTTGCGGCTCGGGCGCAAGGTGAGCCAAAATATGCCTGGCGCATCGCCATCAGCATGAACGCTCCTACATTTCACTTCATTTGTCCTGATCACTGGATCAACGATCCCAATGGCCTGGTCTATGCCGACGCGGAGTGGCACCTGTTCTACCAGCTCAACCCGTTTGGCAACGATTGGGGCCATATGAGCTGGGGCCACGCCGTCAGCCGCGATTTGCTGCACTGGGAGCATTTGCCCATCGCCCTGCGCGAGGATGTCGAGCGCGGCGAGATGATCTTCTCCGGCAGCGCAGCGGTGGATTGGCACAACACCAGCGGCCTGGGCACCGGCGCGCGCCTGCCGCTGGTGGCCGCCTATACTGCGCATAGCGCGCGCGAGCAAACGCAGCACCTCGCCTTCAGCGTGGACGGCGGACGCACGTGGGTGCCCTACGCCGACAACCCGGTGATCGCCATCGGCTCGCGCGAGTTCCGCGACCCCAAGTTGTTCTGGCACGCCCCAACGCGGCGCTGGGTGATGGCGTGTGCCCTGGCCGATCGGCATCAGGTGCGCTTCTATGGCTCGGTGGACTTGCGCGCGTGGACGCTTCTGAGCGACTTCGGGCCGGCCGGATCAGCCGATGGCCTGTGGGAGTGCCCGGACCTCTTCTGGCTGCCGACGGATGATGACCCGCCGCAACAACGCTGGGTGCTGAAAGTGGATGATCAGCGCCTCGGCGCGCAGTACTTCATTGGCCAGTTCGACGGCGTGCGCTTCACGTGCGAAGATCCGCCCGACCGCATCCGCCGCGTGGACTTCGGCCGCGATTTCTACGCCGCGCAATCGTGGAACGACGCGCCCGCCGGCCGGCACGTGTGGCTGGCCTGGATGAACCATTGGGACTACGCACGGCGCACGCCTGCTTTGCCCTGGCGCGGCATGATGACGTTGCCGCGCGAGCTGGCGCTGCGGCGCTTCCCAGATGGGCTACACCTGGTGCAGTGTCCCGTACGCGAATTGAGGAACTTGCGACGCACGCACCACGGCTGCGCAGGGTTGAGCGTCGCCGAGGCCGACAGCTGGCTGCGCGAACGGGGAGTGCGTGGGACAGCGCTGGAGATCGCCGCAGAGTTCGCGTGCGCCGGTGCAGCGACGTTCGGCCTGCACGTGCGCACAGGCGCAGCGGAGCAGACCACGATCAGCTACCACGCGCCCGAAGGCCGGCTGATGGTGGATCGGAGCCGGTCGGGGGATGTCAGCTTCTCACCGCGCTTCGACGAGCGCAGCGTCGCGCCCTGCCCGCTGCGCAACGGCACGCTCGCGCTGCACATCATGGTGGATGCATATTCGGTCGAGGTATTCGCCGATGGAGGACGCGTCGTTCTCAGCAGCCTGATCTTTCCGCAGCCAGAGAGCGATGGCGTGCGCATCTTCGGGGATGGCGAGGTGTGGGTAGAGTCGTTTGAGGTGTGGCCATTGGCATAGCGCCTCACCGGCGTACCAACCCCTCGGTGTTGGTGTTAACGTATTTGGCCTTGTCGTGGCCATTGGCATAGCGCCTCACCGGCGTACCAACCCGCGCACCATGCGTCGAACCGCAGCGCTGATGCGCTCCAGCGAATAGCCAGCCGTGGTGTGCAGGAAGTTGAACACTGGCGGATGCGTCGGAGCGAGCAGCACGTCGGCGATTGCCGGCAAGTCCAGGCCAGTTTCGATCTCGCCATCGCGCTCGGCGCCCTGCAACAGCCCGACCACGGTCAGGCGTTGCCATTGGAAGGGGGAACCGGTCGGCCCTTCGGGCAAGATCACCTCGCGTTGCGCGGCGCACAGCAGCGGCGCGTGCCGGGCGTTGAAGTGCACCAGGGCATCGAGAAACCAGGACAGTTGGTCCAGCTTGCGTTCGCGCTGCGCGCTCATTGCGCGCAGCGTGCCCAGCGCGTGGTCCTGAAATTCGGCCATCTGCTCATCCAGCAGCGCCAGGCACAACTCGCCCTTGTTGGCGAAGTGGCGGTAGAGCGTGCCCTGGCCGACGCCGGCCGCTTTGGCGATGTCGGCCATGTGCACGCCGGCCACGCCCTGTCTGGCGAAGAGCTTTTCGGCCGTCGCCAGGATGCGCCGGTGGTTGGCCGCTGCATCGGCGCGACCGGCGCGCGGCGGCGTCTCGCCCAGGATGGGTAAAGAAGCGCTGCTCCGTTTCATCTGGATGCGCTGGTTATTGTAGCCCCTCCTGGTAAATTCATCCGACCGGGCCGGCGCACCGTGGGCCCTTGACAAACGGACACATGTCCTCTAAATTACGCCTCTAAGCGGACTTGTGTCCGATTACACTTTCCGTTTACCGAGGAGAAATTGACGATGAGCTGGATACTCGACACCAAGCACACGAGCATCAAATTTTCTGTGCGCCACTTGATGATCACCCACGTCACCGGCCAGTTCGGCAAGGTGAGCGGCACGGTGGACTTCAACGAAGCCGAGCCGGAGAAGACGCAAGTGCATGTTCAAATCGCCGCCGACAGCATTGATACGAAAGACGAGCAACGTGACGCCCATCTGAAGTCACCCGACTTTCTCGACGTGGTCAACCACCCCAACATCGAGTTCAAAAGCACCCGCGTGGAGCGCACCGGCGACAACACCGCCAGGTTGCACGGCGATCTCACCATCCGCGGCGTGACGAAGCCGGTGACGCTGGACGTGGAATTCGTCGGCAAGTCCAAGTCGCCGTGGGGCACATGGAGCGCCGGCTTCGAGGCGCAAGGCAAGATCAACCGCGAGGACTGGGGGCTGACGTGGAATGTCCCGCTGGAGACCGGCGGCTGGTTGGTGGGCAAAGAGGTCAAGATCGAAGTCGCGGCCGAGATCATGCGGCAACAAGAACAGCCTGCTCCGGCAACGGCGGGCCAAGCTGTGACGGCATAGATGCGAATGTCGGCGACGAATGTCGGCGACGAATGTCGGCGACGAATGTCGGCAACGAATGTCGGCAACGAATGTCGGCAACGAATGTCGGCAACGGTGTCGGCCTTCGTCGCCGAGGGAGTGTTTTCACCATGACGGTCGGCAGCACCTCCTCTACCAAAGCAGGCACGCCGTTTGGGGAGATAGCCAGGGCGGTTGCCCGGGGCGCGGGAATCGCCGTGGTCGGTAATCTGGCATTGCTCCTGATCGCGAACGTCTTGAACGTATCACTCAACGTCTTCGTTGGACCGCCAGGACCAGGCGCACAGACCACGACGATCGGCCCACTCCCGGTCATCGCGTTCAGCGCCCTGCCGGCGCCGGTCGGCGCGCTCGTGTACTGGCTGTTGACCAGGGTCAGCCCGAAGGGGCAGCAGATCTTCATCATCGTCGCCGGCGTGGTCTTCCTGCTCTCGTTACTGCCCATCTTCGCGCAGCCATTGACATCGGCCGGGATGCTTGTGCTCGCCTTGATGCATCTGGTCGCAGCAGCAGCGATCACCTGGTCGCTGGTCTCGGGCATGCCGCAGCGCGCGTAGCGCACCGCGTCCTGGGTGACGCTCGCGGCCGCGCCATCGTGCGTCGCAGGGATTACACTCGCCTCATGAGCGAACCGCCCGTTCATCCCCAAACGATGATCGGCCACGTGCACCTGAAGGTGAGCGACCTGGATCGTGCGATTCGGTTCTACACCGAATTGCTCGGCTTCGAAGTGATGCAGCGCTGGGGCGACAGCGCGGCGTTTCTTTCGGCAGGCGGCTATCACCACCACATTGGCCTGAACACTTGGGAAAGCCGCGGCGCATCGCCGCCGCCGCGCCGCTCGACCGGCCTGTATCACTTCGCCATCCTATATCCGAGCCGCAGGGAACTGGCCCGCGCGTTCAAACGCCTGCTCGAGCACGCATGGCCCATTGATGGCGCCAGCGACCATGGCGTAAGCGAAGCGATCTATCTGCGCGATCCGGATGGCAACGGCATCGAGATCTATCGCGACCGCCCGCGCGAGGAATGGCCGCGCCAACCGAACGGCGAGCTGGCCATGCAAAACGCTCCGATGGACCTGGCCGGGCTGCTGGCGGAACTCGAGGCCGAACGGAGCTGAGTCACTCAGGTCAGGTCCAGCAGCACCTTCAGCACCCCGGGGCGCCGGGCGTGTTCAATGGCCGCGTCGCCCTGCGACAGCGGATAGCGCGCGTGGATGAGGGGACGCACGTCCACCCGTTTCTGCTCCAGCAGGCGCAGCGCGGCGGCGAATGGCCCGCAGCGTGAGCCGACGACGGTGATCTCGTCCACCACGACCATCGTCAGGTTCACCTGTGGCAAGCCGTGGTAAGTGCTCTTCAGCACCAGCGTGCCGCGGGGACGCAATAACTGGCGGGCGTGCTCGAAGCCGGCCGGCGAGCCGGTGCATTCCACTACCACGTCGAAGGCGCGCAGAGGAGCTGCCTCGACATAGGTCGTGCGAATGCCGCGCCGGCGGGCCACCTCCAGCTTGGTGGCATGCTTGCCGACCACGGTCAGCTCACACGGCGCGCCGGCCGCAATCACCTGCGCGCACAACAAGCCGAGCTTGCCATCACCCAGCACGGCGACCCGATCGGTCGGCCGGATGTGCACCTGCTCGAGGATCTGGCAGGCGGCCGCCAGCGGCTCGGTGAACACCGCTTCGTCGTCGTCCACGCCATCCGGCACACGATGCAGATTGACGATGGGCAAAACGGTGTAGTCGGCAAACGCCCCGTCGCGGCGGTCAATTCCCAGCGTGTTGCGGGCAGGGTCCTGGGCGCGTTCGAAGGCGTTGCGCGATGGGGAGTCGCACGGCACGCAGTTGATCTCGCCAACGACGCGGTCGCCAACGCTCACATGCGGCGCGCTTCCGGGCAACGGATTCAGCGCCTCGACCACGCCGGCGAATTCGTGGCCGAGCACGCCGCGGAAGCCGAAGTAGCCCTTGAGGATTTCGATGTCGGTGTTGCAGATGCCGCCGCGCGTCACGCGGATGAGGGCTTCGCCGGGCGGCGGATCGGGCATCGGGTAGTCTTCGCAATAGGTCAACCGGTCGGAGACGATGAGCGCACGCACGCCGGTAGCTTACAGCAGCTTCGTCGTAAGGACAGAGGCCAGATTTCTTGCAGAAACCTGGCCTCCACGTCATCAACGATTCATCGTAACTGCCTAGCCGCCTGCGAGTAAGCAGACTGGCTGGCGAGCGAAGAGGTCGCGCAGCGTGGCGAAGACGTTG
>JAIMBB010000173.1 GCA_023511655.1 Anaerolineae bacterium | reverse complement strand
GTGCAACTGCTGAGCACGAAGGAGAACGCCAAGATCCTGGCCGGCGGGCACGGCTTGATTCCCGCGATGAAATATCGCCTGGCGCAGCCCAGCGCGCTGATTGACATCGGCCGCATCGCGGAGCTGAGCGGCATCCGCGTGGAAGGCAACAGGCTGCACATCGGCGCGATGACCACGCACGCGGCCATCGCCGATTCGGCCGACGTGAAGGCGCACTGTCCGCTGCTGGCCGAGGCCGCTGCCAGGATCGGCGACCAGATGGTGCGCAACCGCGGCACCATCGGCGGCGCGATCGTGCATGCCGACCCGGCAGCCGACTACCCACCCAACCTGCTCGCCCTCGGCGGCAGCGTGACCGCAGTCGGCCCCGGCGGCTCGCGCACGATTGACCTGGCCAGCTTCTGGACCGACTTGTTCACCACTGCCCTGGCTCCCGACGAGATCGTCACCACGGTGACAGTGAACGGCTACAGCGCAGGCACAGGCGGCTTCTACGCCAGCATGGAACACCCCGCCTCCGGCTACATCGTGGTGGGCGCGTCGGCTGTGGTGACGGTGAGTGGCGGCGTCTGTACCAAAGTGAGCCTGGTGATCGGCGGCGCTACGCCCAACCCGGTGCGCGCCGTGGCTACCGAAGCCGCGCTGACCGGCAAAGCGCCGACGGCAGAAAACATCGCGGCTGCTGCTGCCCACGCCGCCGAAGGAATCAGCGCTCCCATGAGCGACAGCTACGCCAGCGGTGACTACCGCGTGCACCTGGCGAAGGTGCTGGCCAAGCGCGCGCTGATGGGAGCTGCTGAGCGGGCGCAGTGACCAGAGAAAACCCACCAAAGAGACCTGGCCTTTTGAGAGGCCAGGTCTCTATTGGCGCATGGCCCGGTTTCCAACCGAGGCCCCGTTCGGTTGATAGCGCTCAACGCACGCAGAGTTGGGCGCTGGGGAGATGCCTATGATCCCACCCGAGTTCGACTACGTGGCGCCGACCACGCTGCAAGAGGCGATCGCCGTGCTCGAACAAAAGCCCGACGCCAAAATCCTGGCCGGCGGCCACAGCCTGATTCCACTGTTGAAGTTTCGACTGGCCAGCGTGAACACGCTGGTGGACATCAATCGAATTGATGGCCTGTCGTATATCCGTGAGGAAGGCGGCTGGCTGAAGATCGGCGCCATGACGCGGGAGGCCGACCTCGAACACGATCCACTCATCGGCCAGAAGTATCCGCTGTTGGCTGATGCAGCTCGCACGATCGCCGACCCTTTGGTGCGGAATATGGCGACGGTAGGCGGCAACCTCGCTCACGCCGATCCAGCCAACGATCACCCTGCCGTCATGCTCGCATACGGTGCAGTGATCGTGGCGGCTGGCCCAAATGGCTTACGAGAGATCCCCATCACCCAGTTCTTCACCGATCTATTCACCACGGCGCTCGCGCCAAACGAAATCTTGAGCGAGATTCGCATCCCGGCGCACAAAGCGGGCAACGGCGGCTGCTATCAGAAGCTGGAGCGCAAGGTGGGCGACTATGCGACGGCAGCCGTGGCCGTCCAGATCCACATCGGCGCCAACGGCGTGTGTGACACTGCCGGCATTGGGCTAACCAACGTCGGCCCGACGCCGATCAAGGCAGCCGCCGCTGAACAGACGCTCGTCGGCAGCAAGTTGGATGACGCGGCGATCAAGCGCGCAGCACAGCTCGCTGCCGATGCCGCCCAACCGCAAAGCGATTATCGCGGCACCGAGGAATACAAGCGCGCGCTGGTCAAGACGCTGACCGTGCGCGCGCTCCGCAAAGCACTGGAGCGAGCGAGGAATTGAGCCATGAGCACGCACAAAATCACCGTCACGGTCAACGGTCAGCTGCGCCAGGCCGAAGTGCCGGCCCGGCTGCTGCTGGTGCACTTCATCCGCGAGACGCTGGGGCTAACCGGCACGCACATCGGCTGCGATACGACTTCGTGCGGCGCGTGCACCGTGCTGCTGAACGGCAGAGCCGTCAAATCGTGCACCGTCCTGGCCGTGCAGGCCAACGGCAGCGAGATCACCACCGTGGAAGGGCTGGCCCAGAACGGGAAGCTGCATCCCATTCAAGAGGGCTTTCATATGGAGCACGGCCTGCAGTGTGGCTTTTGCACGCCGGGTATGATGCTGTCGGCCATCGCCCTGCTCAAACAGAACCCCTATCCCACCGAGGACGACATCCGCTGGGGTCTGTCGGGGAATCTGTGCCGCTGCACGGGCTACGTGAATATCGTTCGGGCGGTGCAGTATGCGGCGGAGAAATTGAGAATTGAAAATTGAGAATTGAGAAATGCGGAGTGCGGCGCGCAATACGCAACACGCACTACGCATCACGCACGGGGTGATCTATGGCAGAAATTAACGGCCTCGGTAAATCCATGAAGCGCAAAGAGGACGCGCGCTTCATTCAGGGCAAGGGCAATTACATAGAAGACATCGTCCTGCCGGGCATGATCTGGCTGGACATCGTGCGCAGCCCATATGCCCATGCCAGGATCGTCAACATTGACACGTCGAAAGCAGCAAAGATTCCAGGCGTGCTCGGCTTCATCACCGGCAAAGACCTGGAGAAATACAACCTGCACTGGATGCCGACGTTGATGAGCGATCGGCAGATGGTGTTGCCGACCGACACGGTCAAATATCAGGCGCAGGAGGTCGTCGGCGTGTTGGCGACCGACCGCTACGCCGCGGCCGACGGCGTGGCAGCGGTGGAGATTGACTACGAGCCGCTGCCGGTCGTGGTTGACCCGTTTAAGGCGCTGCAGCCGGGCGCGCCCAAAGTGCGCGAGGATAAGGACAGCAATCACATCTGGCACTGGGAAGCTGGCGACCGAGAGGCGACCGACCGCGCCATCCGACAGGCGGCCACGGTGGTGAAACAGCGCATCTACATCCCGCGCATCCACGTCGCATCCATCGAAACCTGCGGCTGCGTGGCAAACTGGGATCCCATCAATAAGCATCTGACGATGTACATGACCACGCAGGCGCCGCATGCCATCCGCACGGTGATCGCGCTGGTGGCCGGACATGTCGGCCTGAGCGAGGAGAACATCCGTGTGATCTCGCCCGACATCGGCGGCGGCTTCGGCGGCAAGGTGCCGGTGTATCCGGGCTACGTCATCGCCATCGCCGCGTCGGTGCTTCTCGGCAAGCCGGTCAAGTGGATCGAGGATCGCAGCGAGAACCTGCAAGCTGATTCGTTCGCACGCGACTATCACATGGATTGCGAGCTGGCGGCGGACGGCGAAGGCCGCATCACCGCGCTGCGCATCAAGACCATCGCCGATCACGGCTACACCGACGCCGCAGCGAACCCGTCGAAATATCCGGCCGGCCTGTTCAGCATCTGCACCGGCTCGTACGACTACCGCACAGCCTTCACCGAAGTAGATGCGGCATACACGAACAAACCGCCCGGCGGCATCGCTTATCGCTGCTCCTTCCGCGTCACCGAGGCTGTGCACGCCATTGAGCGCATGGTAGACATCCTGGCGCACGAGCGCGGCGAGGATCCGGCCGATTTCCGGTTGAAGAACTTCATCAAGAAAGAGCAGTTCCCCTACAAGTCGCCCCTGGGATGGGAGTTCGACAGCGGCGATTACCACGCCGCGCTGCAAAAGGCGATGGACATGATCGGCTATCGGGAACTGCGCAAAGAACAGGCCGAGAAGCGCGCCCGCGGCGAACTGATGGGCATCGGCATATCGTCGTTTACCGAAGTGGTGGGCGCCGGGCCATCGCACCAGTTCGACATCCTCGGCATCAAGATGTTCGACTCGGCCGAGGTGCGCATCCACCCGACCGGCAAGGCCATCGCCCGCTTCGGCACCAAGTCACAGGGCCAAGGGCACGAGACCACCTACGCGCAAATCCTGGCCCAGGAGCTGGGCATCCCCGCCGAGCACATCAAGGTCGAAGAAGGCGACACCGACACCGCGCCATATGGCCTGGGCACATACGCCAGCCGCAGCACGCCGACCGCCGGCGCAGCCGCTGCAGTCGCCGCGCGGCGCATCCGCGAGAAGGCGCGCAAGATCGCTGCACACTTGCTCGAATCGGCCGAGGAAGATCTGGTGTGGGAGGTGGATCGGTTCTACGTCAAGGGTTCGCCCAGCCGGTTCAAGACCATCCAGGACATCGCGCTGGCGGCCTACACCAACCCACCGCCAGGCGTCGAGGCCGGCCTGGAGGCAACGTTCTACTATGACCCGCCGAATATGACCTTCCCGTTCGGCTCTTACATTTGCGTGGTGGACATTGACCGCGGCACCGGCCAGGTGCACGTGCGGCGCTTCGTGGCGGTGGACGATTGCGGCACGCGCATCAACCCAATGATCGTCGAGGGCCAGATTCACGGCGGCTTGACGATGGGATTCGCGCCGGCCTTCATGGAGCAGATCCAATACGACGAGAACGGCAACATCTACGGCGGCAACTTCATGGATTACCTGTTGCCCACCGCCGTCGAGACGCCGCGATGGGAAACCGGCAAGACCGTCACGCCCTCGCCGCACCATCCAATCGGAGCGAAGGGCGTGGGTGAATCAGCCACCGTCGGCGCGCCGGCTGCTTTCGTCAACGCCGTCGTAGATGCCCTGTGGCACCTCGGTGTACGCCACATAGACATCCCCATCACGCCAGACAAGGTGTGGCAGGTGCTGAAGGCGCACGGGGCGGCAGCAGAGGAGTGATCGAATCAGAAACCGGATTTCTCGACGAAATCCGGTTTCTTGTGCGTTCGATGTTCGACTTTCTTTCTGAAGCCCGGCGATTGCGCGATGCAGGCACGCCGTTCGTCCTGGCCATTGTCGTACGCACGGATAAACCCACGTCGGCCAAGCCGGGCGCAAAAGCGATCATCACCGCCGACGGCAAGCTGCACGGCTGGGTGGGCGGCAGTTGCGCCAGCCCAACCGTGATACGCGAGGCGCTCAAGGCGCTGGAAGACGGACAGCCGCGCCTGGTTCACCTTAGCCCCCAGGAGATGCTGCGCAGCATTCCCCAGGAGGGCTTGGTCGAAGTGCCGCTGACCTGTGCCAGTGGTGGGACGCTCGAAATCTACGTCGAGCCATGCCTGCCCCGGCCACATCTGCTGGCAGTGGGACATCTACCGATCGTAGCTGCGCTGGTCGAGCTGGGTGTGGATTTGGGCTTCGAGGTCACGGTGATGGGCCAGGGCGCGACCGCAGATGACTTCCCACGCGCCGGCCGGGTGCTCGGCCTGGACTTCGAGGAACTCCAGGCCCACATTACGCCGCGGGCATGCGTCGTGGTTGCCTCGCACGGCAACTACGACGAGCCGGCGCTGGAGGCCGCGCTGAAGCGCGAACCACCAGCGGCCTACGTCGCGCTGGTCGCCAGCCCCAGGCGCGCGGCCGCGGTGAAGGACTACTTGCGTGAATCTGGCTTGAGCGAAGCGCAACTCGCGCGGCTGAAGTGCCCGGCCGGCCTGGACATCGGCGCCGTCACGCCGGAGGAGATCGCGCTCAGCATCCTGGCCGAGATCGTGCAGCTTCGCCGCACAGGCGTGCTCGCGCATCCTAAGCCTTACCCTGCCTTAACCGGCGCGCCGAAACCGGCCGAGGCCAGCGCGACGGCGCCCGCCTTCGTCGGCGAACGAGCGCTGCGCCCCGGCGAGACGATCTGCCCGACGTGCGGCATGATCGTCGAGATCGCCACGGCCATTCACACCAGCGACTATGGCGGCCAGACCTATGTCTTTTGCTGCCCGCAGTGCAAGCGCCGCTTCGAGAAAGATCCGGAGAAGATGCTGGCGAAGATGCAAACGCGTTGATTGTTATCATACGTCCATCAGATCGAACCTTACCGGCGGCAAAATGCGTGGGCTTATCATTCCAACCGAAGGGAGGAATCGGCACATCGCATCCGGGTTGCCCCGATCGCCTTCAAATCCACCACTGGCTCCGAGTGAATCAACATGCACTTTTCTGACTACCAGCATCTCTCGCGCCGCACGGCGCACTACCCGGCCATCGGCCATCCCGTCATCTACCCGGCTCTCGGCCTGACCAACGAGGCGGGCGAAGTGGCCGGCAAGATCAAGAAGATCTTCCGCGACAAAGGCGGGGCGATCGGCGACGCCGACCGCGAGGCATTGAAGGCCGAGCTGGGCGACGTGCTGTGGTATCTGGCCCAGGTGTGCACCGAACTCGACGTGTCGCTGGAAGAGGTCGCGCAGCACAACCTGGACAAACTCATGTCGCGGCAGGCGCGCGGGACGATCGGCGGCGACGGCGACACACGATAAGCACAGCCGCCAGCGGATCGGGGGAATAACATGAAGAGCTACCGCAAAGAGATCTGGATGAACGTGCCGAAGCAGCGCGCCTTCATCAACATCACGCCGCAGGTGGAGCAGGCGCTGCGCGAAAGCGGCATCCGCGAGGGGCTATGCCTGGTTAACAGCATGCACATCACCGCCTCGGTGTTCATCAACGACGACGAGAGCGGCCTGCACGACGACTTCGAGCGCTGGCTGGAAGAGCTGGCGCCCGAAGTGCCCGGCACATCGCGCTATCGCCACAACCTGACCGGCGAGGACAACGCCGATGCCCACTTGAAGCGCCAGATCATGGGCCGGGAGGTGGTGGTAGCGGTGACCGACGGCCGGCTCGACTTCGGGCCGTGGGAGCAGATTTTCTACGGCGAGTTCGATGGGATGCGTCGCAAGCGCGTGCTGGTCAAGATCATCGGCGAGTGAGGTCAATCACCAGGCCCGCTACCGGCACAGCTTGGTCTGATGTTCCTGGAACGTCACCGAGAACTGGTGCGAGCCATCGCCGTTGCACGACGCCACGAAGTAGTAGAAATCGGTCTGCGCCGGCCGCAGCGTGGCCTGAATGGACGACAGGCCTGGGTTGGCAATCGGGCCGGGTGGAAGCCCGGGGTTGGTGTAGGTGTTGTATCCGCCCGGATCAACGAACTTCAGGTCGTCCAGCGTCAATCCTTTCTTCCACCAGGTACCCTGGTCGGCCTGGTAGCCCAGCGCGTACTGCGTGGTCGGGTCGGCCTGCAAGGGCTGGCCAACCTGCAGGCGGTTGAGAAATACACTGGCGATGGTGGGCCGCTCGGCCGGGATCACCGCT
Source organism: Anaerolineae bacterium (assembly GCA_023511655.1). Taxonomy (GTDB): domain Bacteria; phylum Chloroflexota; class Anaerolineae; order J036; family Brachytrichaceae; genus JAAFGM01. The sequence continues at coordinate 1,347 of JAIMBB010000173.1, read as the reverse complement.
TCGCGCTCGACGATGGACGCCAGGGTGAGCAGCTCGTGCGGGTTACGGCCTTCGGCGCGGGCTTGTTCGAGCAGCGGCGCGGCCTTGACGCCGAAGTTGTCCAGCATGCGCAAGATCACATCCTGGGCGGTGGGATTTTCAGGCAGGCGATAGGTGTCGGGAAAGAGGTAGCCCTCCAGCGTGGCGTCGGCCGGCAGACCTTGCAGAAACGGATAGTTGTAGGCGCGGGCGCGGCTGGTCAGGCGGATGAACTCGTTGGCGCTCACGCCGAGCTGTTGCTCCAGTAATTGGGCGATTTCTTCGCGCCGCTTGCCCTCAGGAATCGTCACCTGCACCTCGCGGGCCGAGCTGCGCTGCAGCGCCAGCGCGATCTGCTCGATGTTCATGTTCGGCCGCAGGGTGAATGTGCCGGCGTTGATGGTCGCGTCGAGGCCCTTCAGGCGAACATACAGCCGGAAGAGTTCGGGATCATCAATCAGGCCTTGCGCCTGCAACCGGCGGCCGATCTCGACGACGGATTCGCCGGGCGCCACCACGAACGTCTGCGGCGTCGGGTCGTTGCTGGCCGGACGCGACAGGTCATTGCTGCGCAGCAGATCGAGATAGGTGCCGATCAGCCAGCGATCCAGGCCAGTCATGCGCTGCGCATCGGGGATGCCCACCCCACGCACGCGCTGGGTCCAGGTCAGGCCGGCGAAAACCAGCGCCGCAATAGCCACGGCGAACAGACCCAGCCTGAAAACCGAAATGCGCCCTCTATGCATACTTCTCTTCGCCTTGCCGACTCTCGGCGCTCAACTCCTTGCTCCGCATTCCCCACTGCTTCGACAGGCAATCGAAGTCAAGGTTACCATGTCTCCGGCTCCCCACGCTGTTCATCGAGATAGCGCTGCAGGATCACAGCAGCAGCGATGGCGTCGTCGGTCACGCGCGAGCGGCGCCCGACGCGCGGTGGCTTGCGGCGGGATTCGGCGATGATCTGCTGCGCATCCTGCGTGGTGTAGCGCTCGTCCACGAACCGCAGCGGGACGGCGAGCCGCTCGCGCAACGACTCGGCAAACGCCTGCACCTGGCGGGCCTGCTCGCTGACGTTGCCATCGGCGTGGAGGGGCAAGCCGACCACGACCTCATCGGCCTCGTGCTCGGCAACCAGGGCAGCGATGCGCGCCGGGACATCCTCGCGCTTGCGATCTATCACACACAAGGGCCGCGCGATGAGCTTGGTCGCGTCGCTCACCGCGATGCCGATGCGCCGGTCGCCGACGTCCAACGCCAAAGTTCGCCCCATCTCCCAACCCCAATTTTTCAATTTTCAATTGCTCAGTTGAAAACCTGACTGGATGGAGA
>JAIMBB010000172.1 GCA_023511655.1 Anaerolineae bacterium | reverse complement strand
GCCTGCAGCCGCTGGATTGCCTCGTCGGCGGCGGCGCGCACGGCCGCTTCGTCCGGCAGGTTGCCATAGAGATAGAAGCCGCGCGCCGTAGCGCGCCCACCCGCGCGCAGATTAGGCCGTCGGGATTCCAGCAAGTGCAGCGTGGCGTGTTCCAGGGCGTGGTTGCGCCGGATCCGCTCGATGATCTCGTTCAGCATGCAAAAACAGTATAACATTCAGGGGACGCGGCACAGGGTGCACTTCTCCGGAGAAGCTGATGCTGCAGGTCGGCGGGATTCGTCCCGCGCCCCCAACCCCGGTGAAATGCGCCCATAGCACGCCAATCCCGAAATTCGAGAGGTATATGAGACTGCAAGGCAAAGTCGCTTTGGTGACCGGCGCCGCACATCGGGTGGGCAAGGTAATCGCCTGGATGTTGGCACAAGAAGGCGCCGACATCGTGGTGCACTACGGCGGGAGCGCGGAGGCGGCGCGCCAGACGGCGCAGGAGATCGAGTCCCTGGGTCGCCGCGTCTTGTTGCACCAGGCCGACATGGGCGATTGGAACCAGGCCGCCGAGCTGGGCCGGCGCGCGCTGGCGCATTTCGGCCGGGTGGATATCCTGATCAACAGCGCGTCCAGCTTCGTCTCCAGCGACTACTTCTCCACCACCGAAGCCGACTTCGACAAAGCCTTCGACGTGAACGTCAAGGGCCCGTTCGTGCTCAGCCAGGTGATCGCCCGGGCGATGATGGACGACGCCGGCGAAGGCGTGCGGGGGAATATCATCAACATCGTGGATGAAGGCGCCTTCTTCCCGTGGCGTCAGTATGTCGCCCACGGCTTATCGAAAGCAGCGCTGCTGGCGCTTACCCGCTCACAGGCCCTCAGCTTCGGCCCCAAGGTGCGCGTGAACGCTATCTGCCCCGGGCCGATCTTGAAGCCGCCGGATTACACCGAGGAGGCGTGGCAGGCGCTGCGCAAGACCAACCCACTGCGCGCCCTCGGCACCGCCGAACAAGTCGGCGAAATCGTCCTCTTTCTGCTCACCGGCCCACAGTTCATCAACGGCGACTGCATCATGCTGGACGGCGGACGTATGTGGCAACACCAGTAGCGTTTGGGCGCCGGCCCTCAAATACGCCGGCACGCCCGAACACATGTATAAAGCGATGGACCTGACCCAACTCACCAAGCTCGTTCAATATATTGACGAAGAGCGCCGCAAAGATCGCGCCCTGATCGCGCAGCTTCAGGAGCGGGTGGACAGCCTGTCTCGCGAGTCGGAGGCTCGCGCGCGCTATGCGCAATCGCTCGAAACCACGCTAAACGAGCTGAAAATACAAATTACGCGTGCCATGGGTTGGACATCGGCCACGGAGCAACTGCGCCAGGAATTCGGCCAGCTCGTCGAACGCATCGAGGATCAGCGCGCCAAAGCCGAGCGCGAGCTGGTCCGCACCCGGCAGATTGAGATCGAATCCATCGTGCGCCAGCTCAACGAACTGAAGAAGGAAGTTAAGCCCTACGCCGGCTACGCCGAGCAGATCGAGGCGCGCAAGGTTGAAGAAGGTCGGCTGGCCGAGATGATCGGCCGCCTGCAGGTGCAACTGATGGAATTGGATCGGCGCTTCGATCAGCCGGCCACCCAGATCTCCTTCCTCGAGGAGCAGCGCCGCCAGGATGCCAGGCGGCTGGGCGCCCTCGAACAAGAAATTCCCGAGCTCAAAAAGAAGATCGAACAGTTTCCACCCAAATTGCTGTTGCTGGACGAAGCGATCCGGCGCAAACAAACCGAAATCGAAGAAGCGGCCAAGGTGCTGGAGGCGCAGAGTCAACTGATCGAGACGCAGCGGGTGGCCGACATCCGCCGCGAACGGCAGTTTGCCGAATATGCCGAGATCATCGAGCGGCTCAAGGTGCGCGCCGACGAAATTGCGCAACAAGTGACCGGCTACATCCAGTTGCGCGAAGAGGTGAAACGCGAACTCTCGGCCCTGCCCGATTTCCGCGAGCGGCTCGAGGTGCGCATCAACGAGCTGTTCGAGCTTCAGCGCGATGCCGAAGAGCGGATGAAGCGCGCGGTTGATGCCTTCCGCGAGCAGATCGAAAAAGAATGGCGAACGTTCACGGTGTCCCAGGAAGAGAAGTGGTTCGAGCGCGACCGGCGATTGAGCGAGTTCGAGCCGCGCATCGCCGAGCTGGAGGAAGAGCTACCCAAGCTCCAGCCTCAGATCACCCCGCTCTACGAGATTATCGAAGCGTTCTCCAAGGCCTATGCCAACGCCGGCCGCGAATGGCTGGCCGAGGCCAACCAGTTGCTCGATCAGGCCAGAATCAACGTGCCGAGCGAGATCAAGCCTTCGCGCCGTCAGCGCAAAAAGCGCCAGGCGCAGGTCGAACCACAAGCCACCGCCGATGAGCTGCCCGGCGAAGTGGACCTGGCCGCCGACCTCGTCGAGTAAATGCGCGTCATCGCCACCGCCGGTCACGTGGATCACGGGAAGTCCACCCTGGTGCGTGCGCTGACCGGCATCAACCCCGATCGTTTGCGCGAAGAGCAGCAGCGCGAGATGACCATTGACCTGGGCTTCGCGTGGATGACGTTGCCGGGCGGCGAGCCTGTGGGCATCATTGACGTCCCCGGCCACGTGGATTTCATCGAGAACATGCTCGCCGGCGTCGGTGGCGTGGACGCGGCGTTGCTGGTCATCGCCGCCGACGAAGGGCCCATGCCTCAAACGATCGAGCACCTCGCCATCCTCGCCTTGTTGCGCGTCTCGTGCGGTGTGGTCGCCTTGACCAAAGCCGATCTTGCTCCCGACCAGGCATGGGTTGACCTGGTAAGCGATGACATCCGCCGTGTGCTGGCGGGGACGCCGCTGGCCGGCGCGCCGATCGTCCCGGTGAGCGCGAAAGCCGGCCAGGGGCTGGGTGCGCTGATGCTGGCGTTGGAACAGGCCCTGGCGAATGCGCCGGCGCGCCGGGATCTGGGCCGGCCTCGCCTGCCGGTAGATCGCGCCTTCACGCTACCGGGCTTCGGCGTTATCGTCACCGGCACGCTGAGCGATGGCACGTTTGCCGTCGGTGATGAGGTCGAGGTGCTCACCCAGCGTGGCGAGGTGTTCCCGGCGCGCATTCGCGGCCTGCAGACGCACAAACAAAAAATCACGCGCGCGCAGATGGGCAGCCGGCTGGCCGTCAACCTGTCCGGCGTTGACGTCGAGCGGATTGCGCGCGGCAGCGTGGTCGCTAAACCCGGCACCCTGGCCCCAACCACGCTCGTGGACGCCTGGTTGGAGGTGCTGGGCGGCGACGCACGCGACACCTCCGGCCCACGCCGCGCCTCTGCCTTGCGTCACAACGCTGAGGTGAAGGTGTTCAGCGGCGCCGCCCACAGCATCGCGCATGCTTGGCTGTTGGAAGGAGACGCCCTGGCACCCGGCGCATCGGGCTGGGTGCAGTTGCAACTGGCCACGCCGATGGTGCTGGCCAACGGCGACCGTTTCATCGCGCGGCTGCCGTCGCCATCCCTCACCGTCGGAGGTGGGGTGATCGTGGATGCGCATCCGTCTATGCGCTATCGGCGCAGAGGCGGGCATGCGGATGCCCGGGTGTTGAACCGCCTGGCCACTCTGCGGCGCGGCTCGCCCTCGGATCGGCTGGCGCAGGCGCTGCAGGAGCTGGCTTTTGCCACGCTGGCGGAAGCAGCCGCCCATGCTCATCTCGAAGCTGACGAACTGCAGGCTGCGCTGGCCGATCTATCCGAACGAGGGGTGATCCTTGTGGCGCGCGATGCCAGAGGCAGCATCAGCGTGCTGGGACATCGCGAGGCATGGCAGGCGGCGCGCGACCGCGCGGTGGCCATGCTCCGTGATTTTCACAAGGCGCAGCCGCTGGCCGAGGGCATGCCGCGCGATACGCTGCGCAGCCAGCTCAAGTTATCCCCTGGCGCGTTCGACGCCCTGCTCGGGCACTACAACGATGCGTCCGATCCCAGCGCCTTCGTGGACGCCGGCGGGATGGTGAGGCTCGCTTCGCATGACGTCCGTTTCGCGCCGGAGCAACAGACCGCCGTGGAGGCGCTGCTGGCCCGATGTCGCGCGCAGCCGTGGGCCACGCCATCGGTGAAGGAGGCGCGCGCCGCTGTCGGCGATGAGGTATACACAGTGATGCTCAGGCGGCGCATGCTGATCCAGCTCAACGACGAGGTGATCTTGTTGCCGGATACCTATGCGCAGGCCGTGCAACACGTGCGAGCGTTCATCGAGCGCGAAGGGTCAATGACCGCGGCGCAAGCGCGCGACTTGTTCGGCACTACGCGCAAATATGCGCTGGCCTTGATGGAACACCTCGATCTGATCGGGGTGACCCGGCGCGTTGGCGACGCGCGGGTGCTCAAAGGGTGAAGTTAAAGCGACCGGATTGCTCCCGCGATCCGGTCGCCGGAAGAGACTGTGGAAAAGGAAAGGCCAGCTTGATGAGCCGGCCCCCGGGGCGGTGCGGCGACTCCGCACCGCCCCACCCGCCACTGATCGCGTCGCGGCGACGCGCCCTCGAGGTTACTTCACAGCAATCTTGATCTGCTTCGGCTTGACGACCTCGGACTTCGGAATCGTCAGGGTGAGGACGCCATTCTCGAATTCCGCCTTCGCCTTGTCGGCCTCCACCTCGGTGGGCAAGGAGATGGTGCGCTCGAACGAGTTATAGCGGATCTCCTTGCGCAGCCACTTGTTCTTCTCGTCCTTGCTCTCCTCCTCCTGCTTCCACTCGCCCTTCAGGGTGAGCAAACCGTTCTCTACCGTGACGTCCACGTCCTCCGGCTTCCAGCCGGGCAGCGCCGCCTTGATCGTGAAGCCCTCCGGCGTCTCCATGATGTCAACCGCCGGCGCATCGAAGTTGAAGCCGCTTTCGAACCAGCGCGTCGGGCTCACGAACGCATTGCGCATCAACTGATCCATCGCCTCACTCAGCGCAAGCATCTCACCAGCCGGATTCCACGTCCTGCGAGTCAGATAAGTTGCCATAGTTTCCCTCCTGTGTTGTGAATAAAAATCCTTATTGGCGCCTGTGCGCCGAATTCAGCCTGAATAGTAGGCAGGAGGCGTTAGAGAACGTTAGACGAAGCGTTAGAGATGTGTTGGAGTTTTTCCGCGGCTGGGGTCAAGTTGCGCGTTCGTAGCGGGCCAGCCAGGCCCGGGCAAACGCCTCAAAGCGGTCTTGGATAATCGCAGCGCGCATCTCTCGCATGAGGTTGAGCAGGAAAGCGATGTTGTGAATGCTCATTAGATACACGCCGAGGATTTCGCCAGCCTGGAGCAAATGCCGGATGTAGGCCCGCGAGAAACAGCGACAGGCGTAGCAATCGCATTCCGGGTCAATCGGCCTTTCGTCTTCGGCGTAGGCGAGGTTGCGCATGTTGATGCGCCCATCGCGCGTGAAGGCGGCGCCATGGCGGGCCAGACGGGTGGGCAGCACGCAGTCGGCCATGTCCACGCCGCGCTGCACGGCGCGGATGAGGTCAGTCGGCTCGCCCACACCCATCAGGTAGCGCGGTTTGGCGGCGGGCAGCGCCTCATCCATCCAGGCGATCACCTGAAACATATCGGCTTTGCTCTCGCCGACGGCCAGGCCGCCGATGGCATAGCCGGGGAAGTCGAGCGAGGTGAGGAAGCGCGCCGATTGCTCGCGCAGGTCGCGGAAGATCCCACCCTGGGCGATGCCGAACAGCGCTTGATCGGCGCGCGCGTGCACCTCCCGGCAGCGCGCGGCCCACGCGTGCGTGCGGGCCAGCGCGATGACGTTGTATTCCCGGTCGGTGGGCGAAGGACACTCGTCGAAGCACATGATGATGTCTGCTCCGAGGTTCTCCTGGATGCGAATGGCTTTCTCCGGCGTGAAGCGGTGCATCGAGCCATCCAGGTGGCTCTTGAAGGTCACGCCGTCGTCGTCAATTCGGCGCATCTCGCTGAGCGAAAACACTTGAAAGCCGCCGCTGTCGGTGAGGATGGGATGGGGCCAGGCCATGAAGCGGTGCAGGCCGCCGCGCCGAGCGACCAACTCGTCGCCGGGGCGCAGGTAGAGATGATAGGTGTTGGCGAGGATGATCTCCGCGCCCAACTCTTCCAGGTCGCGCGGCGGAACCGCCTTTACGGTGGCCTGCGTCCCGACGGGCATGAAGACCGGGGTCTCGATAGCGCCATGAGGGGTGTGCAGGACGCCAGCGCGAGCGCGCCCGTCGGTCTGCACGAGATTAAAAGAGAAGGACATAGCGGCTGAACTGGCGCGCGCTCACGCCAGCGAGGCGCATAGACGCGAACGACGTTCCTTTCACCAGGCGATGTTGAGGTTGATAAACACACCGATGAGCAGCGATGAGAGGAAGCATAGCGCGACGATATAGAACACCACGCGCGGGCGGAAGACGTTCAGATACAACAGGGTGCTCTTGATGTCCACCATCGGCCCGAACACCAGAAAGGCAATGATAGCGCCCACGGTGAATGTGTTGACGAACGACAACGCCAGAAAGGCGTCTACCGTGCTGCACACCGAAAGCACAAACGCCAGCAATTGCAGCGCGATCACCGAGCTGACCGGCCCGCGGCCAATGCCGATCAGGGTCTGTTGCGGCACGAACGTTTGCAGCGTGGTTGCGATCAGCGCGCCAACCACCAGGAAGCGGCCCATGTCGAAGAACTCGTCTGTCGCAACACTAAAGGCATTTTGCAGGCGGATGGAGATGGAAGCCGATGGCCGGAAGTGGGGAGCAGGGAACGGATGGGAAGGCGGCTTGCCTTCTAGTCCCGGCCGGCGGCCTTCGTCCATGCCACCCATCACCGGCATGAGCGTGCGCGGGGCGATCACGCGCGCAAGGTTGGATTGCACGCTGAAGACCAGGCCGATGCTGGTGGCAATCAACAACGTGAAGGCAACGCGCCCCCAGAAGATCGGTCCCAGACCAAACGCAGCGTAGGTGCTGGCGATGACGATCGGGTTCAGCACAGGCGCGCCGAGCAAGAACGCGATGCCGGCCGAGATGGGGAAGCCCTTTTGGTATAACCGCCGAACCACCGGCACGACGCCGCATTCGCACACGGGGAAGACCATGCCCAGCAACGCGCCGGCGATCGAGGCGGCAATTTTGTTCCTTGGGAAGAAGCGAGCAATGTCATCGGGCGTGACGAATTCGGCGATCAACCCGGCTGCCAGGCTCCCCAACAACAGGAAGGGGGCCGCTTCGATGAAGATGCCGAGGAAGACCGTGACGTAGTTCTGCAACAGATCGGGGAGGGGAATCGCCGGCAGCCGAACGATCGGCAGCAAGGCGTCGAGCGCCAGCGTCCCCAAGATGATCGCAAGTGTGATCAGTATGAACGAGACCAGGCGCTTTTGAGTCATGCGTTGCATGCATTCCGCTGCCCGTGCTTGGGGCGCGGACCTTCACATCGGCAGTCGGCGGGCTCCATGCGCGACGTAGTCGGTAGAGCGAAGGATGTCGAAGGTGGGAATCGAACACAATTTATGAACGTGCTTTCCTGGTGGGCAACTGCGCTGGCCAGCCCGCCCGCCGGCGCGTGATGTCTGCATCACAAGCTGGCCAGATACCGCGCATAGGCTTCGTGGTCACCGATGAAGTCCCACGTAATCTCATCGCCCAGCAGCTCCCCGACTGCACGATGACGGGCGTCAATGCGAACCGAGTAGATTCGCCCATCTGCCCAGACCCGCTTGAAACGCAGCCCCGGCAGGTCGGGATTTTCGCGCCAGCGGCGATAGGCGCGCCGGGCGCGTTCGCGCACTTCGGTAGGCAATGCGCGATACATGCGCAGGAAGTTAGGGGTGATCCGGGAGCGATATTGCTTCACACTCCCCGTCCCCTGGCCTGGCGGATTGCATCCTCAAAGTCCGCGTCGGTGTAATCGTCTACGAGCCAGCGTCCGCTTTCGTCGAACATCGGCAGCGTCGGTGCGGCGGCGATCTGCGCTTCCACCTGCGCCCGCTTGTCTGCATGCTGAGCCGCGACCGCATCCCACAGCGCGTCCTCGGCGGCCATCGTTTCTTCGCTGTCGTTCAGCCAGTCGTCGGCGTCAGCATCCGCGCGCGCTTGAATGAAGGCGATGAAGTCATACGCCACGGCCAGCTTGTCAGCGGGCAGGCGCTTGACCATCTCGATCACTTCGTCCACTGTCACGTTTCGTCTTTCCATCTGACACTCCGTTCTGTGCGCGTCACGCCTTTGCCTTTCGCGCCCGTCGGCGTTTCTGCGCTGGTTTGCGTTGCGCCAGCGCGAGCACTGCTGCCCGGCTGGTGTATCGCGCCCCCGATCGTCCCGGCATGGCCGGTGTGTATTCATACCACGGCAGCGTGCCGCGATCTAGCATACCGCTGATTGCGGCGATTGACCGCCCGCTTATGCGTGCGGCTTCGGCAAGCGTGATTACGTCAGACTCGCTTAGTTCAACCGTTTGCGGGACTCTAACCATCTGAATCATCTGAATCATCTGAATCACTCCACTAGCTTACTTCGTCGGTTGACAAAGTTACACT
>JAIMBB010000171.1 GCA_023511655.1 Anaerolineae bacterium | reverse complement strand
CGCGGACGGCGCTCAGCGTCAGCTTACATCAGGCTGCCTCGATTATTGGCGTCCCATTTGATTGAGCCAGCCCTACGCCGAGAATTTTGACCGATCGGCCTCCATCGGCGTCGGCAAGAGGGTGCAGCACCGCCACCAACAAATGAGCGTGTTAGAATCTTCGTGATGCCGTCTGAGTTAGCTCAGCGCATGCGCGATGCGCGCATTGCCCGGGGGGCCACCCTGGACGAGGCTGAACAGGTGACCAGAATCCGACGCAAGTACCTGGAAGCCATTGAAGCCGGCGACTTCGCGCAACTCCCCGACGGCCCTCCGGGGCGAGGGTTTGTGCGCAATTACGCGCGTTATCTCGGCCTTGATCCCGAAGCAGCCATCAGCCTGTTTGAGGCTGAGGTCGGCGTGCCCCTGATCATGCTGCATGATCCTGCGCCTCCGCCGCCCGTGCGTCAAAAGCCGGTATCCAAGTTCACCCAGGTAGCCCTGCCAGAGCCACACCTGACCGAGGCGGATGGTTCGGCCGGGGAGAAAGCACTGGAGACGGAACAGGCCAATGCGCCGCTTCAACAGGTCATGGTGCGCCGAGACGGCACTACGGGCAAAGCCGTCGTTGTGAGCGCCTCCCGCCCTCTGCGCGCCAGCGGCTCGTCCTTTCGCCTGAAGAACGTGCGCGGGCCGTTCCGCGAATATGACCCGAACATGATGAGCGCGCGCGGCCCCAAACGGCTGTTCAGCGCCATGCCCCGGCCCTCGTGGATCGAGCAGTCTTTGCCGTATGCCCTGGGTGCCGCCGTCATCGTCGGCGCGCTGGCGTTTTTCGCCTTAATCGTCCTGCCTACCGCGCAGGAGTGGATCAACACCGTACTACCCCCGCAGCCACAGGCGGCCGGGCGCGAGCCGGAATTTGTGCCGCAGGTGACGATCTTTGCGCCGCAGCCGACGCGCCTGCCTGCAGTGGCCGAACCGGCTCCAGCCGCCGAACCGCCTGTTGCCAGCGTGGCCGAGCCAGCGCCGCCGGCCCAACCGGCTCCCATCAGTGGTCTACAACTTGCCCTCGATGCGCGTGAGCGCGCCTGGGTGCGGGTGAGGGTGGATGGCAGCGTCGTGTTCGAAGGCATTCCTCCGATCGGTCCCGGCATCCCCTTCAGCGCTAACCGAGACATTCAGGTGGAGACGGGCAACGCCGGCGCCTTTGACGTCATTCTCAACAATGTCCGCCTCGGCCCACTGGGTGCACGCAACGAGACGGTGGTCAAAACCTGGAACGCGAGTGGACAGTAGCGATCCGTCACCGTGAAAAAGAAGTCCTACTACCTGTTATCGCTCGGGTGCGCCAAGAACACCGTGGACTCGGACAGCATCGCTCAACTGCTGAACGCGTCCGGCTACCGCGGCGTCGAAAGCGCACGCCAGGCCGACGTGCTCATCGTCAACACATGCGGCTTCATCGGTCCGGCGCGCGACGAATCCATCCGCCATCTTCGCGAACTGGCAGCGCGCAAGAAGCGTGACCAACTGCTCATCGCGGCCGGCTGTCTTTCACAATTGTGGGGGCCCAAACTGGCCGAGGCAGTGCCGGGCCTGGATGGCGTGATCGGCACGCGCCGCTGGATGGACATCGTCGAGTTCATCGAGCGAGTGCGGGGGCGCCTGCGGCCGGAACCGATGTTCCACCTGCCGGGTGAAGCAACGACCGTGGGCGATGACGAGCGCGGCGCCTTGCGCGCTGCTGCTCAAGGCTCCAGCGCCTACCTCAAGATCGCCGATGGCTGTCGGCGGCCTTGCGCCTTTTGCACCATCCCGGCCATCAAAGGCACGATGAAATCGCGCCCGCCTGAGCTGATCGTGGATGAAGCCCGGCGCCTGGCCCGGCGCGGCGTGCGCGAGCTGATCCTGATTGCTCAGGACCTGACCGACTACGGCAACGACATCGGCCTGCGCGACGGCCTGGCTAACCTGGTCACCGAGATCACCCGCGCTGCGCCCGAACTCGACTGGGTGCGCTTGATGTATGCCTATCCGGGCGCCGTCACCGACAAGCTCATCGAAGTGATTGCCACCAACGACAAGGTGGTGAAGTATCTGGACATTCCCTTGCAACATGCTCATCCGGACACGCTGCGTCGCATGCGCCGGCCGAGCAACATAGACTGGGTCTATCGGACGATCGGCAAGATGCGCGCGGCCATCCCTGATCTGGCAGTGCGCACCACCTTCATCGTCGGCTTCCCGGGCGAGACTGACGCTGAGTTCGACGCGCTGATGCGCTTTGTGGAGGAAATGCAATTCGATCGCGTCGGTGTGTTCACCTATTCGTTCGAAGCCAACACGCCCAGCGGGCAAATGCCTAACCAGGTGCCGGCTGAAGTGGCCGATGCTCGCCGCGATGCGCTGATGCGCCGGCAGCAACAGATCTCGCTGGCCAAAAACCAGCGCCTGGTCGGGGCAACGCTCAAGACGTTGATCGAAGGAGCTGACCACGAACAAGGAATCAGCGTGGGCCGCACCTACCGCGACGCCCCTGAGGTGGATGGGCTGGTGATCATCGAGGGTGCCTTGCTCCCCGGAGACATGGTGCCGGTCAAGATCACGGGCGCGTTGGAGTACGATCTGACTGGCGCGGTGATGCAAGAACAGCCGCTGATCGCCCTGTAGGCTCTCGCCCTGCTGCCCGATCAGGCTGAGCGGACTGGCGCAGTCGGATCGGCGTCAGGGTAGACCGTACCCCCGAATGGAATGTGTCGGGGTGCATTCACGCACGGGGCAGTGACAACCTCCCCCAGGTTTTTGCTGGCTGTCACGACTTGGATGAGCAGCCTGCGGGAGGTTCTTGCCCCTATTGGTGAACGCACCCATGTGTCGGGGCTGCGGGCGAGCAGCCCCCACAGGATCAATCTCTCCGCCGTTCGACCACCGACTGGTGGGGTCACACCAGCTTTTGCTTCACTGCCAACGCGACAGCCTCGGTGCGGTTGTTCACATACAGCTTGGAGAGAATGCTGCTGACGTGAAACTTGACGGTGGATTGGCTGACGTAGAGCTTCGAGGCGATGTCGTGGTTGCTCAGCCCTTCCACCATCAGCGCCAATACCTCACGTTCGCGCTCGGTCAGGTCGCTGCCGATAGCTGGCGGTTGGGTGGTGGCATGGATAAGCGCCTGGGCTGCTTCCGGCGCCAGCGTCGGACGACCTGCGTGTGCGGCGCGTATGGCGCTGGCCAGATCGTCGGCCGAGACGTTCTTGAGCAAATAGCCGATCGCCCCGGCGCGTAATGCCCCTTGCACCAGGTCATCCTCCTTGAAGCTGGTGAGTGCAACGACCTGCACGTGCGGATTCTTTTCGCGAATGGCGCGCGTCGCTGCCGCCCCATCCATCTCGGGCATGACCAGATCCATCAGCACCACGTCAGGCTTGAGCCGCTCGCACAGGCGCACTGCCTCTGCGCCGTTCGCTGCCTCGCCGGCCAGTTCAAGGTCGTCGTAGGCGGAGAGCAGCGCCTTCAGCCCGCTGCGGACCATGGGGTGATCGTCAACGATCAGGACTCGGATCATCTTTTCGTCGCTACTCGCCTCCATATGCACGATATTGTACGAAAAATCGCCTGCGCTTCAGCCGCCGGTTTCGACCTGGACGGTCGTGCCTGCGCCGACCGCGCTGCGGATCGTCAATCGAGCGCCGATGGCAGCCGCGCGCTCCTGCATGATATCCAATCCGATGTGGGTGGGCTTGCTGACCGTAGTATCGAAGCCGCAACCGTTGTCGGTGATCACCAGGCGCACCTGCTCCCGCGATGTGCCGTCGCTCGGACGCATGCTCAAGGTGATCTGCGCTTGAGCGGCATTGCTGTGTTTGGCGACGTTGTTCAGCGCTTCCTGGGCGATGCGGTAAAGCGAGATCTTTACGTCGGGTGACAATTCGACTTCTCCCTCGATTTGCACGTCCACTTCCACGCCCGACCGACTGTTGATCGAGGCGGCGAGCTGGCGCAGCAGGTCGCTCAAGTTGGCTTCCATCAACGCCGACGGCCGAAGTTCCAACAACAAGGTGCGCATCTCGGCCAAAGCCCCGCGACTGAGCTGTCGCAACTCGTTCAGGCGCCGTCGGCCTTCCTCCGGGTTGCGTTCCCAGATGCGGGGCAGCACATCGGCGATGACGCTGACCGAAAACAGCGTCTGGGTGACGGCATCGTGCAAGTCGCGCGCCAGCCGGCTGCGTTCGGCGGCGACGGCGATTTGTTGCGCCCGCGTGCGCAATTCGCTTTCCATCTGCTGCCGCTGTGTGATATCGCGCATGATCACCACGAACAGTCGTTCGTCGCCCCGGTTGAGCTTGGCGATGGCCGCCTCGGCGGGGAATTCGCGTCCTTCCTTGTGCCGGGCGTAGATTGGTTTGCGCTCCCCCATTGCTCGCGATGCAACCGCCGAGGCAGCAAATTCATCGAAGTGGCGGCGGTGGATGGCAACGAACCGCTCGGGGAGGAGGATGTCCAGCGGCTGGCCCAGCACTTCGCGCGCTGCGTAGCCGAAAATGGCTTCGGCCCCTTTGTTGAAGAACAAAATGCGCTGTTGCTCGTCGAACGCAATGACGGCATCAACGATTACGTCGAACAGGTCGGTAAGGTTCAACTCCGCGGAAGAGAGCGTCATACTTTGTCGTGCACAAAGTATAAAGCTCGCAGAATGCTGTCGGGTGGCTCCGATTTGCTGATGAATCCATCCACGCCCTCAGCCAGGGCGGATTTGCGGGCTTCCGGCGCTCCACTCAGCGCGATGATCTTAAGGTGTGGATTGAGCAGGCGCAACGCGTCGAGCTTATGCGCGTCGGGCAGCCCGGGGAGTTCCCAGTCTAGCAGCACGATCTGAGGGTAGGTTTTGAGGATGCCGTGCAACAGCTCGTCGGCAGCGCCGGCTTCGCCTACTACGAAGAAGCCCAGCTCTTGCTCGATGAGCAGGCGCAAAGCGGAACGCACTTTCTCCTGATCATCCGCCAACAGCACGCGTACAGGCTCGGCAAGCAAACCGGACATCGTGCTGTGTAGTCTAGGGGGACGCGCAGACCGCTGCGTCTGTCGGCCGATTAGTTGGTCAACTGGCCTTTCGGCCAGTCCCCTCGCCCGCTCATCGTCGGATGCGGAGTGGGCAAAGACGCCTACACTTAGTTGCAACCAACCATCCTACCGACTCCTCTCGTGACCGCCGAACGCCGCTGTCAACCGGGCGGCGTTCGGTCTTTTCGGCTTCAGCTTCTGGCTTCCTCAAGAGCGCTCTGGTCCGAGGGCGTCCCGTTCGCGGTGACCGATTCTGGCTTCGGGTCGGATGCAGGTGTCGGTTCGCGTTTGCCATCCCCTCGCCGGCCGGGTTCGCTGCCGTTCCTGCCGGGCAGTTCGCGCGCCGGTTCGCGCGCAGGCGCAGGTTGAAGTGTCGGGTCGAGCGTGCCGAAGAGGCGATCCTCGACGCGGCGGAACAGGCGCCGGGCGCGCGAGCGCACACTGGCCACACCGTAACCCAGGCGGCTGAGCGTCTTCTGCGAACGGCTGGCCGGATGCGGCTCGCCCCATTCCAGGGCGGCGGCGGCCCAGGTCAGCCCTGCTCCGAACCCGACCATGACCACGCGATCCTTGGGGCGCAGCAAGCCGCTCTCCGCTGCCTCGGTCAGGGCGATTGGAATTGAGGCAGCGCTGGTGTTGCCGTAACGGGCGATGTTGCAATAGAACTTGTCGAGCGGGACGCCGAGTGATCTGGCTGCCATTTCGATGATGCGCAGGTTGGCCTGGTGAGGCACGAACAGGTCCACCTGATCGGTCGTCCAGCCGGCCTTGTAGATGATCTCGCGGGTAGCGCGATCCATCACCCGTGAAGCGAAGCGGAATACCTCGCGGCCGTTCATTTGGATGGTATGCAGGTTTTGGGCGATCGCCTCCGGCGTGACCGGCTGCCGGCTGCCTCCAGCGGGTATGATGAGTAGCTCGCCGCCTGAACCGTCGGCGCGCAGCAGCGTCGAGAGGATGCCTCCCGGCTGGTCGCTGCCTTGCAGCAACACGGCCCCCGCGCCATCGCCGAACAGCACACAGGTGTTGCGATCTTTCCAGTTCACGATGCGCGAGAGCGTCTCGGAGCCGATCACCAACACCGTGTTGGCGCTGCCGGCCTTAATGGCGTCCGCGCCCAGGCTCAAGCCATAGACAAAGCCCGAACAGGCGGCGCTCAGGTCAAACGCGCCGGCCCGCGCCGCGCCGAGTGCATCTTGCACCAGGCACGCGGTAGATGGGAAGAGATGCTCCGGCGTGGTGGTCGCGACGATGATCAGGTCGAGCTGGCTGCCGCTCGCCCCGGCCACGTCCAGTGCGCCGATGGCTGCAGCGATGGCCATGCTGGCCGTGGTCTCGCTGGGGCCGGCGATGCGTCGCTCGGCGATGCCGGTGCGATCGCGTATCCAGCCGTCGGACGTCTCGACGGTTTGGGCTAACTCGTCATTGGTAACAACGCGCTGGGGCACATACTTGCCCCAGCCGGTGATATGGGCATATCTCATCTCGCGACTCGGCGGTCGGGGCACGCGTGACCGCGCAGCGCCCCGACCACGCATGGTTCAACCGTTGAATTCGGAAAGGATAACGCAACCGTTGTGGCCGCCGAAGCCGAACGAGTTCGACATCGCGGTTCGGATGGGCTTGCGCACGGCCGCGTTCGGCGTGTAATTCAAGTCGCACTCCGGGTCAGGGTGGACGTAGTTGATGGTGGGGGGAACGACGTCGTCGTTGATCGCTTTCACGCAGAGCACGGCCTCGATCGCGCCGACGGCGCCGAACGAGTGCCCGGTCATGGACTTGGTGGAGCTGATGTGCAGGTCGTAGGCCGTTTCTCCGAACACATCTTTGATGGCGCGCGTTTCGTTCAGGTCGTTCAGTGGCGTGCTGGTGCCATGGGCGTTCAGGTAGTCAATTTGCGTCGGCTGTAACCCGGCCTGCCTCAAGGCGATGCGCATGGCCATAGCTGGTCCGCGCGTGTCGGGTGCGGTGATGTGAAAGGCGTCGTCGGTGCAGCCGTAGCCGAGCACCTCGGCGTAGATGCGTGCCCCGCGCGCCTGCGCATGTTCGAGCGATTCGAGGACGAGCATGGCCGCGCCCTCGCCAGTGACGAAGCCGTTGCGCGTCTTGTCGAAGGGCCGGCTGGCGCGCGGCGGATCGTCGTTGTAGGATGACAAAGTGCCCATGTTGTTGAACGCCGACATCGAGAATGGGTTGATGGGCGTCTCGCAGCCACCGGTGATGGCCGCTTTGGCCCGGCCGGCGCGGATCAGCTCGAAAGCTTCGCCCAGCGCATTGACCCCGCTCGCGCAGGCCGTCACGATGCACAGGTTCGGGCCGCGGATGCCGAAGTGGATGGCGATCTGTCCGGTAGCCGTGTCGGGCAACATCATCGGCACGGCGAACGGGCTGATGCGCCGATGGCCCTTGGTCAGCATCACCTGATGCTCGTTGAGCAGCGTGGTGATGCCGCCGATGCCACTGCCGACGATGACGGCGATGTCGTAGGTGTTATCCTCGGTGACGACCAGGCCGGCGTCCTCCAAGGCTTGCTTGGCGGCCACCAAAGCGAACTGCGACACACGGTCGAGCCGGCGCGCGTCCTTGGCGCCGAAGTGTACGTTGGGGTCGAAGCCTTTGACCTCAGCAGCGATGTGCACGTCGAGCTGGCTGTGGTCGAACAAGGTGATATAGCCTGCGCCAGGCGTGCCTGCCACGGCGGCCTGCCAGGTGTCCTGAACGCTGTGTCCCAGCGGCGTAATCGCGCCCATGCCCGTAATGACGACGCGCGGCGCGACCGGTGAATGATGGTTGTTGCTGATCACTGTTTGCTCCATTTCTTTGCCTGCAAGGAGTTCCCAGAGGGAATCGCGGGAAATGACTGACAAAGCTCGGATGACGGCCTGAGCCATCTACCGAGTCGGGCCATGCGCGGCGTGATCAGGTCATCGTGAAGAAACACCTGGCGCCGCGCAAAGTTGCGGAGCGAAGACAGCGATCAGGGAGCGCGCGGCACAGCCGCCGGCCCCGGCCATGCGCTCTTTGCGCATATCGGGAACCAGCCGATGACGCGATCGAGTTGAACCGTCTCTGGAACGAAGTCTGCCGAGGGCAGGATGTGGTGGCCAAGCTGCTCGTGGCACAGCACGATGAGCGCTTTGAATTCCAACTGGAGGTCCAGCCGTTGCGTCTGTAAGAGATGCTTGCCGTCTTCCAGTAATTCGTGTACGGTGCTGGCAGCAATCAACGCACACAGCGTGGCGTAGGCGAAGCACATCGAAACGTATAGCCCAATCGGGCCGGTGACGATGTCTCGCCTGATTTGCTCCAGATTGAATCCGTGCACGCCAAGCAGCAGCATGTGAGCCGGATTTTAACCCAGGTCTTCAGGGGATGCATTCGGGCCGTTCACGCACGGGGGCAAATGCGCGGCTGGCAGCCGATCATTCACGCGCCAGCACAGGCGTCGGCTGAGGCTTCCATTCCGCCGGACGACCGATTCACGCACCGGAACACACAAGATCGTTGGTAACTACCTACCCTATCGGAGCATAGCTTAGCGCCTAACGCGCTTTGAGCGCGTTAGGCGCTAAAACGGACTC
>JAIMBB010000170.1 GCA_023511655.1 Anaerolineae bacterium | reverse complement strand
CTTGATTCGCGCATGGAACAGAGTCCGTTTTAGCGCCTAACGCGCTCAAAGCGCGTTAGGCGCTGAGCTATGCTCCGATAGGGTAGGCAGTTACAATTCGGCGCGATGCAGGCGTAACGGTTACTCGATCAACCGTTCGCGCGACACCAACCGACACCACTGACACCACCAAACGGGCTACTCGACCAACCGTTCGCGCAGTGCGTTCAGATTGGCTGTGGACAGGCCGGCTTGTTGCAGGTAGGCCGACGTGCCGCCGTAGCGCTCATCCAGATAATTCAGCGCAAAGTGCATGTACTCCGGCGCAGTTCGCATCAGGCCGAGGGCAAATGCGCGCTGCGCCTCATCCAGGGGCTCTAACCATTGCCGGGTGCGGGGGAGCAGCCACTCTTCGCTCACGGCATAGTCGTGCGCGATCTCATCGCGCGCTACGCCCAGCAAGTCCAGCAACAGTGCGGAGATGAGGCCGGTGCGGTCCTTGCCGGCCGCGCAGTGAAAGACTACTGCGCCGGATGTTGCATAGGCGATGGTGCGCAGGATCTCGACGATCGTCTCGCTGCGCTGGTCGAGCACGTAGGCATGCCATTCGTCGCGCGACCGGGCGAAGAGCCCATCTTCCATCGCCTGGTTTCGCTCGTCGAGCAACGGGATGTTGCGGATGACCGGCGGATCGGGTTGGCCGGCGAGCGCGGTGGCCAGTTGAGGGTAGCGGGTGACTTCGTCCGGGTAGCGCAGGTCAATCACCGTGGTCACGCCGTAGTCCAGCATGGCACGCACGCCCGCTTGGGTGAGGTGGCCGGGATTGTCCATGCGCACCAGTGCCCTCCGGCGGGTGTATCGTCCGTCGCGCGTGCGAAAACCGCCCAGGTCACGCGCGTTCAAGCAATCCTCCCAAAACAACCTTCGCTCCGTGATGGCAATCATGAATGAGATTCTACGTTGGCCCGTGTTAAGAGTGCATCATCTGGATCGGCCGGCGCGGTTCAAGCTTGCGGCGCTGCCAAATCAGCCACGTGACGACGTTTGACGACGGCTTGAGCAAGCGCCCTGTGGGAGGTTCTTGCCCTTGTTCGCGAATACGCTGGCGGGTGATGCTGCCGCAGTTCGCTGCCAGTTGTGTCACTTGTGATACGGCAGCCACCAGCTCTTCGGTCGGGCTTCGATGTCCCAGTGCACGTGCTTGGTCTCGCGGAACTCGTCGAGGCCTTCCTCGCCTAGCTCGCGCCCGCCGCCAGTGTATTTCATGCCGCCGAATGGCCCGGCGTAGTTGTCGGTCAGCGGGTCGTTGATCCAGATCGTGCCGGCCTTCACGTCCTCGAAGAAACGCCGAGCCTTCTTGGCATCGCTGGTGTACAGGCACGCGCCCAGGCCGTAGATGCTGTCATTCGCCAGTCGGATCGCTTCGTCGAAGCTGTCGTAGGTCATCAGCGGGATGGCCGGGCCGAAGGTCTCCTCGGTCAT
Source organism: Anaerolineae bacterium (assembly GCA_023511655.1). Lineage (GTDB taxonomy): Bacteria > Chloroflexota > Anaerolineae > J036 > Brachytrichaceae > JAAFGM01. Next base: position 7,224 of record JAIMBB010000170.1, on the reverse strand, counting down.
GATCTTCATGCCGTGATCCACGTTCACCAGCACAGTCGGCTCGTGGAAATAGCCACGGCGTTCGGGCACGTGGCCGCCGGTCAGCACGCGGGCGCCTTTGGCCCTGGCGTCGGCGATGTGATCCACCACTTTCTGGCGGTATTTGTCGCCGATCATCGGGCCGATGTCGGTATCGGCATCCATGCCGTCGCCGAGCCGGAGCGACTTGACCAGGTCCACCAGGTTGTCGGTGAAGCGAGTGGCGAGCTTCTGCGGCACGTATACTCGCTCGGTGCTGGTGCACACCTGCCCGGCGTTGATCAGCGCAGCATAGGCCACGGCTCTGGCAGCCAGCTCAGGGTCGGCGTCTTCGGCAATCACGAAGGCATCCTTGCCCCCAAGCTCGAAGTGGGTCTTTTTCATCATTGGCGCGGCCACGCTGGCGATCTTCTGGCCGGTGCTGAGCGAGCCGGTGAAGGCGATCATCGGCACGGCGGGATGCCGGACGAGCGCAGCGCCGGTGCTGCCATCCCCCGTCACCACGTTCACCACGCCCGGCGGCAGATGACCAAAGGCGATCTCGCATAGTTGCAGCGCGGTGAGCGGCGTCATCTCACTTGGCTTGATCACCACCGTATTGCCGGCGGCTAGGGCAGGGGCAACCTTCCATGCCAGCAACAGCAGTGGGTAGTTCCACGGCACGATGCAACCGACCACGCCGTATGGCTCTTTGATCACCATGTTGAGCACGCCATCCTCGGTGCTGGGCAGCACGCGCCCGCGAGTGTGCCGGCCCAGCTCGGCGTAATAGTCGAACGTCGAGTAGGTCCACACCACTTCCTCTTCGTTCTCGCTAAGCGGCTTGCCCTCCTCGCGGGTGAGCAGCTCGACGATCTCGTGAGCGTGGGCGCGCATCTTGCGGCTGGCCTCGTGCAGCAGCTCGGCCTTCTCGCTGGCGGGGACGCGCTTCCAGGCATCGAAGGCGCCCTGGGCGGCTTGCACGGCTGCATCCACGTCCTCGGCCGTGCCCAGCGGCACGTGGTCAAGGATCTCGCCGGTGGCAGGGTTGTCCACGGCAATTTCGTCGGTCGAGTGGCCGCGGGTGAATTGGCCGTTGATGTAATGGGTTTTCATGTCGCAGTTCGCAGGTAGCGGTTTACAAGTAATCGCGGATGTTGTGGGCGGCGGCGTAGGCGGCGGCCTCGGCGCGGTTGTTGACGTGCAGCTTGGCAAAGATGCTGCTGACGTAGTTGCGCACGGTGCCTTCGCCCAGCACCAGGATATCGGCGATCTCGCGGTTGGTGCGGCCCTCGGCCAGGTGTGCCAGCACGCGCAACTCCTGCTCGGTGAGCAGGGCGAAGGCGCTCTCTTCGCGCTTGCGCGCCATCTCGCGCATGCGGGCGAACACGCGCGAGGTGGTCGTCGGGTCGAGCGACGCTTCGCCGCGCCCGACGTTTTCAATCGAACGGATCAGCTCATCGCTGCCGATCTGTTTGAGCACGTAGCCGGACGCGCCGGCGGCGATGCTCTCGAACAGCGTGTCGTCGTCGCCATACGACGTCAACATGATCACCTTGACGTTCGGCGCGGCCTGGGTGATCTCGCGGCAGGCTTCGATGCCGCTCATGCCGCTCAACCGCACATCCATGATGACGATGTCCGGCCGGTGCATCAACGCTTTGCGCACGGCCTCGTGGCCGCTCGCCGCTTCGTCCACGATCTCGAACTCCGGATGGCGGGACAGCAGGGTGCGCAGCCCGATCCGCACGACTTCATGATCATCCACCAGAATCAAACGCAACCTCGACATAGATTTCTCATTCGACAATATGCAGCGAATCGGTAATCGGTGACTGAGCGACGATGATGAGATTCATGAGCTATCAACTCGCTTATCAGCCACCAATGAACCGATTACAAACCAGCAATTACGACTTGCTCCTCACCCCCGTTTTCACCACCAGGGTTACGGTCGTCCCTTTGCCCGGCTCGCTTTCCAGGATGAAATCCGCCTTGAGCAGGGTCGCCCGCTCTCGCATGTTCAGCAAGCCACGCCCGGTCTGCAGCGTTGGGCGGACGATGCCTTTGCCATTATCGCTAATTCGCACCCGGACGGTTTGCGCGCCGGCGCGGTCGTCGCAGTCGTCGTAGCGCAGCTCCACCTGGGCGCGCGTGGCCGAGGCGTGCCGGGCGATGTTGCTCAGCGCCTCGCGCACGATTTGGTAGATGTGTTGGCGCTGTTCCGGCGAGAAAGTGATCTTGCCACACCCCTCAACGCTCCAATCCGTCGGGATGGCAGTGCGGATGCGAAATTCCGTCACGATGTCGAGCAGCCCGCGCGCCAGGTCTTCGTCGCCGGCCACCGACCGGCGCAGATCGTAGATGTAACCGCGAATCTCCTCGTTCGTCTTGTTCAACATGGTCAGCACAGCATCCAACTGTTCGCGGGCGCGCTCGATCAGCGGGCCGGCGCCGTTGTGCGAATGGGTCACCAATCGCTCGATGGTGTGGCGCGCATCATCTATCATCAGCCCCGCTGCATAGATGGATTGGATGGTGCCGTCATGTAGATCGCGGCTGATGCGTTCGCGCTCGGCCATCAACGATTGTTGTCGCTGCAGCGTCTCGGCCAGCCGATCTGCCTCGATGCGAAATGCGTCCAACGAAAAGAACAGGAACGCCGCGATGACGGCGCCGACGATGCTGCGATAGATGCCGATCGGGACGCCGGTCACCTCGAACAATCGCTCGGTGTTGATGGTGTTGGCAGGGAAGAACGGCGCGGTCGGCACGAGCACGCCCTCGAACAGGGCGTAGAAGATGAAGCCGAAGCCGGCCACGCGCAGCACGTTGATCAACCGTTCGTTCTTGAGCGGGCCGACCAGGCGGCCGGCCTGCAAGCGCAGCCCGTAGGCCACCAACAGCGCCGACGGCAGACAGAGCGAGTAGCGCAGCAATGCTTCGACTATGGCATTGTTGACCACATCAACGCCGCTGGTCAGCGCCCGGTTGGTGGCCAGGATGGCCGTCGCAACGAGCACTACTACCAGCGGCACATACACGGCTGCCCATGACGGCACGGCCGGCTCGCTCAGCCTCAGGCTGAAGCCGAGCAAGGTGGCGAACGTGAGCAGATGAACCAGCAGTTGCAGAAAGCGCAGGTTCTGGATCGTATCCGGCGGAAGTAAGCGCTGTTGCAGCGGGATGAATGCGTTGCCCCACACGGCGATCGCTTCGAGCGCGCCGAACGCCGCCAGCCAGGGCAGGGCGCGACTCAGCTCCAGCCGGCTGCGCTGCATGAACCACTGCACGCCCATCATCACGGCCAGCAAGAAGAAGACCTGGCCGTGCACGAAGTGCACGATCGAGTCGTTGACCGTGAAGAAGACTTTAAGCTGGTCAATCACCGTTCTTAATTATCCAACGGTCGGTCTGTCCGACGGGGCACGTCCGTATAATGTCCGGCGTCGTGATCCCTGCGTCGAATCTATTGAGCATCGCAGCGGGCATCGTCGCCGTCGGGGCGCTCCTCATCCTTGTGAATGCAATCCTCACCGCGCGGTGGGCGCAACGAGCAGCTTACTACGGAGTTCGCCGTGAAGCGCAACGCACAGCCAATCGGCGACTGGCCCTCTCGGTTTCGGCTTTTGTGCTGGCTGGGGCGCTGTTGGTGATGAGCTGGTCCATGCCGCGCCAGGCCGCCCAGCCACCACCGCCCGATGCAACCGGTGCCGAGGCCGGCGTAGCCGTCGCATCCCCCACCCTGCCTACCCCGTCATCCGACGTCGCCCCCACGGCCATCCCCACCCCTGGCAGCGCAACGCCGACGCCACAGGTCACCGCCTCCCCTGCAGCTACAGCAATAGTGCAGCCGGCGCCTGCGGCGCAGCCGGCGCCGACGCTCAAGGCGACGCCGATTCCGGAGCCGACCTCGTCGCTGATCAGCCCGCTGCCAACGCTTGAGCCGACGACGCTGCCGGCGCCAGCGGGCGCGGCGCAGGTGCCTCCCAATAAGCGATTGGTGCTCAACGCGATCGCCAGCGGCGTGGATGCGAACGGTGCGCCGATGGGCATGAGCACGACCTTCGATCGCGGCGTCGAAACGATTTACGTCTTCTTCGACTTTCAAGACGTGCCGCCCAGCGCGCTGTTGCGGCATTCGTGGTTTCGCGATGGTGGCAGCGTCTTCTTCCGATCCAAACGACTGGCGCAGAACGGGCGCGGCACCGATTACGTGTCGTGGTCGCCGCCGGGCGGCTTTCAACCCGGCCTGTACGAAGTACGCATCTCGCTGGGCGGCGTGCTGCAGTTCGTCGCCAACTTCGAAGTGAGATAAATGGCCAAGATGCCAAACGTCCGACGATTCATTCACCTGCCGTGACCACTTACCGATCCCCCTTCTCCCACCGCTACGGTAGCGATGCGATGCGCGCGATCTGGAGCGAGCGCTACAAGCGGTTGTTGTGGCGGCGCGTGTGGGTGGCGCTGGCCGAGGCGCAATGCGAGCTGGGCGTCGTCTCTCCGGCGCAGGTGGACGATCTGCGCGCCCATATGAACGAGGTCACCGAGGCCAGCATCGCGCGCGCCCTGGAGATCGAACGCGAAATTCAACATGACCTGATGGCCGAGCTACGCGCCTATGCCGAGCAGTGTCCGGTCGGCGGCGGGATCATCCACCTGGGCGCGACCTCGATGGACGTCGAGGACAACGCCGATGCCTTGCGGCTGCGCCAAGCGCTCGACCTGGTGCGCACATCGCTGACCGATTTGATCCGCGCGCTGGCCGAGCAGGTGCTGCAACACGCCGATCTGCCGACGATGGGCTTCACCCACCTTCAGCCGGCCGAGCCGACCACCGTCGGCTATCGCCTGGCGCAGTACCTGCAAGACCTGATGATGGACTTGGACGAGGTCGAACGCGTGCGCGACGGCATCCGCGGCAAGGGGTTCAAAGGCGCGGTAGGCACCGGCGCGTCGTATTGGGAGATCGTCGGTCAGAGATCGCGTGAATCTCCAACTTCCGATCCGCAATCTCCGTCCACTTCCGATTCTCAGCCTTTGGAACAGCGCGTCCTGGCCAGACTCGGCCTGGATGCCTTCCCCGTCACCACGCAGACCTATCCGCGCAAACAGGATTGGCTGGTGATGAATGCGCTGGCCGGCATCGCCCAGTCGCTTTACAAATTCGCCTTCGACCTGCGCGTGTTGCAATCGCCGCCGGTGGGCGAATGGAGCGAGCCGTTCGGCGCCAAGCAGGTCGGCTCGTCGGCCATGCCGTTCAAGCGCAACCCGATCAACGCCGAGAAAGTGGATTCGCTCGCCCGACTGGTGGCTACCCTGCCGCGCGTGGCCTGGGACAACGCCGCCCATTCGTTGCTGGAGCGCACGCTGGACGATTCGGCCAACCGGCGCGTCGTGCTGCCCGAGGCCTTCCTCGCCACAGACGAATTGCTGGCCGTGGCCCTTCGCATGATCAGGGGCTTGCGCTTAAACCGGACGCAGATCGAACGCAACATGCGGACCTATGGGCCGTTCGCTGCCACCGAGCGACTGCTGGTGGCCGTCACCCAGGCAGGCGCGAATCGTCAGGAAATGCACGAGCGCATTCGCGAACATTCCCTCGCCGCGTGGGCCAGGGTCAATGCTGGCGAGTCGAACCCGCTGGTTGCGTCGCTGTGCGCCGACGCGCAGATCACGCGCTACATCGCTCCGGAGGCCGCGCGCGCGCTGCTCGATGCAGAGGGCTACGTCGGCGATGCGCCGCAGCGCGCCCGCGCCCTGGCGCATGCCGCACTGGCGCGTTGCAATCGGACGAGCGGCGAACGATAGCCTCGCTCGCCCACGCGACGATCGTTCGCAGCGATCCCTCGCCTGAGGGAGGCATGCACCGGACGCACCTTTACAATACCGGCCGTGTCGCATGCGCTCCGTGCGACGCATGATGAACGCCACAAGTGCAAGATGAATGAGAAAAGATGGGGCCGCGTGTTCGGCGGCGTGTTGGTCGGCGGGCCGGTGATGGTCGGCGTGATCGTCTCGGTCATCTCCGGCCAGCTCAGCGCCTTGCTCCTCAGCGCGATGATCTTCCTCGCGCCGATGCTGCTGGGGGCCTGGCTTTTGCTGCGCCGGCCGCCAGATTGAGAAACACAGCCGCTGCGGCCCTTCCCGGCGCGGCGATGGTATCGCCGGCAGAAGCACCGACGGAGGGAGATGGATGTCATGAATACAAATGGCGCGACGGTCGCGGTCGCCAACCTGGTCAAGTCGTTCGGACAGGCGCAGGCCGTGCGCGACGCCTCGTTCGAAGTGCATCGCGGCGAAATCTTTGGTTTGCTCGGCCCGAACGGGGCCGGCAAGACCACCATCATTCGCATGATCCTCGACATTTACAAGCCCGATCGCGGCCAGATCAGCATCCTGGGCGGGCCGATGAGCGAAGCCAAGAAGGCGCGCATCGGCTATCTGCCGGAGGAACGCGGCCTATACAAAGACCTGCGCGTGGAAGAGTGCGTGTTGTACCTGGCCGAGTTGAAAGGGCTGTCACGCCGGGAGGCGCGCAGGCGTGCGGATGCTTACTTCGAGCGGCTCGGCCTGGCCGCCGAGAAGCACAAGAAGGTGAGCGAGTTCAGCAAAGGAATGCAGCAAAAGGTGCAGATCATCACCACGCTGATCCACGAGCCGGAATTGATCATCATTGACGAGCCGTTCAGCGGCCTCGACCCGGTCAACACGCGTCTGGTTCAGGATATCCTCCTGGAGGAGCATCGCAAAGGCACCACCATCATCATGTCCACCCACCAGATGTATCAGGTGGAGGAGATGTGCGACCGGATCGTGCTGATCAACAAGGGCGAGTCGGTGTTGTATGGCGGCGTGGACGAGATTCGCCGGCAATATGCAGACAATGCCGTGCGTGTCACGGTGCACGGCGAGCTGCCGCGTATCCCCGGCGTGCTGGAGACCAGCCGCAAGGGCAACACACACACCCTCACCTTGTCGAAGGAGATGAGCACACAGATGTTACTGGCGCATCTGGCAGCCGCGCCGGAGCTGGTCGTAGAGTCGTTCGAGCTGGCGCTGCCGACGATGGACGACATCTTCGTGCGGGTGGTGTCGGGCAGGTGAAACGCACCCGGGTGTGCACTGCGCAATGCGCGGCGCGTGTTTTGGGGTGCGTTCACGCACGGGGGCAGTGACAACCTCCCGCAGGTTTTTGCTGGCTGTCACGACTTGGATGAGCAGCCT
>JAIMBB010000169.1 GCA_023511655.1 Anaerolineae bacterium | reverse complement strand
GGAGAACGTGCGGGCGCAGTTGCGCGTGCTGGTCAAGCGCATCCTCCGCAAACACGGCTACCCGCCGGACAAGCAGGAAAAGGCCACCGAGACCGTGCTTGAGCAGGCCGCGCTGCTGTCGGCGGAGTGGGCGACGATGTGAAAAGCGCCGCCAACTACCTACCCTACCTACCCTACCACCCTGGCCGCCTCGGGAGAGAAACTGACCGTCACCGTCTCGCCGGCGCGCGGCGGGGAGAAGTTCGGATTATTCAGCGCGTCGGCCACAAAGGTCGCGCCGTTCACGCTCAACTGCACGCGCACGATCGCGCCCAGGAAGGTGACGCCTTCTACCTGTGCGGTCAGGCGGTTGTGCCCAGGCGCAACCTCATCCAAGGCAATCGTCTCGGGCCGTAAGGCGATCGTCACTGCGTCGCCGGGAAGTTTATCCGCCGGCGGCTGGGCCAGGCGCACCGGCTGGCCGCCGATCATCACGCAGCCATCGGCGCCGGCCGTGCCATGCAGCGTGCTCAGCGTGCCGACGAAGCGCGCCACGAACTCGGTGCGCGGCCGGTTGTAGATCTCGAACGGCGGGCCGACCTGCTCGATGCGGCCGGCGTTCATCACCACGATGCGATCGGAGAGCGACAACGCCTCTTCCTGGTCGTGCGTGACGTAGATGGTGGTGATGTGCAGCTCCTGCTGGATGCGGCGGATTTCGCTGCGCAGCTCGTCGCGGATCTTGGCGTCGAGCGCCGAGAGCGGCTCGTCGAGCAACAACACGCGCGGCTGGATGGCCAGGGCGCGGGCAAGCGCCACGCGCTGCTGCTGGCCGCCGGAGAGCTGGTGGCTGTAGCGGTTGCCGTAGCCCGGCATCTGTATCAAGGCCAGCATCTCCTCCACGCGCTGCCAAATCAGGTGACCGGGCAGCTTGGCCATGCGCAGGCCAAAGGCGATGTTGTCGGCCACGGTCATGTTGGGGAAGAGCGCATACGACTGGAAGACCATGCCCAGCTTGCGTTTGTTGGGCGGCACATTGGTCACATCCTCCCCGTCAATGCAAATCGTGCCTTCGGTCGGTTGTTCGAAGCCGGCGATCATGCGCAGCGTGGTGGTCTTGCCGCAGCCGCTCGGTCCCAGGAACGAGACGAACTCACCGCGCTCGACGTCGAGGCTGAACGACTCGACGGCAACCGTCACGCCGAACACCTTGCGGAGATGGTTGAGTTCAAGATAGGCCATGATGCGCTCACCAGCGATGTTTTATCTCATGCCCGTCATCTGCGTCTGCCCGGTGCCCCGCCCGACGCGCTGGATGAGCAATACTAACACCCACACCAGCACGAAGCTGATGATGGTGAGCGCAGCCGGCTCGAAGATCTTGTTGTTGCCAACCGAGGCCAGGTACGAGCCGAAGGCGCGCTCGTCCGGGAAGAGAAAGTTGGCCAGGGTGTACTCGCCGATGGCGATGGCGAAGGTGAGCAGCGCCGCGCTCAAGATTGCCACGCGCAAGTTGGGGAAGATCACCTGCAGAATGATGGCAGGCCAGCCGGCGCCCAGGCTGCGGGCCGCTTCGGTGAGCGTGCGGATGTCAATGGCGCGCAGGCCGACGTCCACGGAACGGTAGGTGTAGGGCATGACGGCGATGGTGTAACCACCCACGAGCAGCACCACCGTGCCCAGCTCGGTGTTGGTCATCGAGAAAGGCGGACCGCTGTAGGTGCGCAACAGGCCAAAGGTGAGCACGATACCCGGAATGGCAAAGGGCAGCACGGTGAAGAATTCCATCACCGGCCTCAGCTTCGGCACGCGCAGGTGAACCCAGTAGGCAGTCGGCACGATGATGATCGTACTGACGAGGATGGTCAGCGCGGCCATCAGGCAAGAAAACAGCAACGACGAATAGAAACGCGGCAGGTTGAGGGTGATTTTGAAGGGCGCGGTTTGCACCTGCAATACTTTGTCCGGCTCGGGGATGGACAGCACATTGGCGTAGGCGGTGAATCCAATCTCGCCTCGCCGGGCGCGCAGCGAGTAATCGAACTGCGTCACCAGCGGCACAATTAGATACGCCGCGCAAAAAATCAAAATCAGCCAGGCGAAAAGTTGCGTGGCAAAGGAGCGTTTGCCGATCATGGCGTCTTCGTCTCCTTCTGCGGCGTGTAGAGCTTGAACTTGCGCCGGATGCGTTCCAGGTCCTCGGGTGATTCTACGTAGCTTTCCACGTAACCACAGGCGCAGCACACATAGCGTGCGACCGGAGCGCTGGTGAAATAGCCGCCCCAATCCACGATGATGGACGTCTCGTCTTGATGGCCGGGCACGCGAGCGATGCTGTCGCTGCCGCATTTCGGACACACGCCGGTCGCTTTCAACGTCATTCCTCCTATCAACACGTTAACGCAGCCAGCGCGCTGTGATGCGCTGCAGCCAGACGTATAGCGCGATGGATATCGCCAGCACCACCACCATGCCAAAGGCCAGCGCGTAACTCAGCCCAGGGTTGTATAGCACGTCGCCGCGAATCTGGCGGCTGATGACGCGCGTGACAACGTCCACCTTGCTGCCGGTGAGCGCCTCGGCAGTGGCATACGCGCCGAAGGCGTTGCCGAACAGCAACACCATCGCACCCAGGAAAGACGGCAACAAGATCGGGAAGCCGACATAGCGCCAGAAATCGAACGATGTGCCGCCCAGGTTGGTCGCCGCTTCCAGCCACTCGCGCTTCAGCCCATCGAACGCCGGCACCATGATCAGCAACATCAGCGGGAACTGGAAGTAAAGGTATGCCAGGATCAGGCCTTGCACCGTGTAGATGCTGAAGCCGGCTGCATACAGGTCAATGCCGAGCGCATTGCGCAAAAAGACCGGCAGCGCGCCCGTCCGCCCCAGCAGCGTGATGAACGCAAATGCCAGTGGGATGCCCCCGAAGTTCGCCGCCACGCTGCTGAAGGTGATGACGCCGGAGCGGATGCGGCCCGACAAGCCGCCCCAGGTGATGGCATACGCGAGCAACGCACCCAGGCTGGCGCCGACCACCGCCGTCACGACACTCAGCTCGATGCTAGTGCGATACGACTCCAAAATGAGCGGCTGGGCCAGTCCGGCAATGTTCTCGAGCGTGAAGTTGCCGGACCGATCGCGGAAGCTGCCGACCATGATGGTGAGCGACGGCGCGATCAGGAAGGCGAAGACGAAAAGGAAGAACGGCAGCGTGCCCAACCACGCCCACGTCATCGGCGAACGCATGGGCCTCACCCGAGGAGCGGCAATTGCCGTGTCCATGAATGCCAGATCCCGACGAAGAGTCAGGACCTGAGACCAGCAAGGGCCTCAGGTCCCGAGTAAGTCACCGGGCGCGATGACCACGATGACGACGAGGCCAAGCAGCCCGTTTACTGCAACTTGCGGAACTCGATCTTGGTCACCTTATCCCAGTTGTCGGCCAGCAGTTGCTTGTGCTTGTTCAACTGCTCCAGGGTGGGGAAGGTGGCCTTGGCATACAGTTCATCCGACGGCAGCTGGGCCGCCAGATCTTCGGGGATCACCTTGCGCGCTACCAGGTCATTGTAGCGCGTAGGATGGCAGTAGCCCTTGATCCAGATCAGCGAGCCTTCGTCGGAGAAAGTGTACTCCATCCACAACTTGGCGGCGTTGGGATGCGGCGCATACTTACTGATGGCGGTAGCGTAGTGGCCGGCCAACTGCGCCGACTTGGGGATCACCACCTCGATGTTGATGCTGTCCTTGTTAGCGTCGCGCTGGGTCAACGCGTTGTAGTCCCAGTCGAAGACGATCGGCGTTTCGCCCCGACCGAACGTTTGCTGGTTCCACGACGGCAGGAAGTTGCCGATGGCGTTGAGCTGGGCGAAGAATTCCAGGCCCTTCGTGGTGTCATCGGCCGAGCCGCCCATGGCCAGCGCGGCGTTGAGCACCGCCTGCGCCTGCGAATTGCCGATGCGCGGATCGTTGATGGAGACCATGCCCTTGTATTCCGGCTTGAGCAGGTCGGCGAAATCCTGCGGCACGGCCGGCACGGCGTCCACGTTCACCTGCATGGACATCACGCCGTAGTAGTTGCCGGTCCACATCCCATCCGGATGCTTCAGGTTGTCGGGAATGCTGTCCCATGTCGAGACCTTATAGGGCATGACCAGGTCCTCTTCGACGGCCTGCACGGCGAACGCCGGGCCGACGTCGAGCACGTCGGGTGCCTGGGGGCCTTTGTTGTCTTTGTTGGCTTTTACGGCCTCCAGCTCCTCGGCCGAGCCGGCATCGGGCGTGATCTCGTTGACCTTGAGGCCATACTTCTTCTTAAAGCCCTCGATCATCTCGCCGTAATTGCACCAATCGTGCGGCAGCGCGATGACGTTCAGCTCGCCCTCGGCCTGAGCGGCCGCGATCAGCGCCGCCATATCCATGGCGCCTTCGCCTGCCGGCATCGCCGTGGGTGCGGCTGCTTCCTGCGCTGGCTGAGCCGCAGTGGGTGCCGCGGGAGCCGCGGGGGGCGCGCCGGCTTGTGGCGCAGCGCAAGCGGCAATCAAGACCGCGAACGTAATGGAGACTGCCAAGATGTTTGTCGTTGGACTAGGCTTTTTCATGAGGTCCTCCTGAGTTCTGCTGACCGCTATATCTCATCTCAGGCACATTAAGGTCAGGGCGAGCTTATATGAAGAGAATTTTAAGAGCGAACCGCGAAATTGCGTGCATCCACTCACGATACCCGCGGCACGCGCGGCAGAATGGCCGACACTACCTCGTAGCTGATTGTGCCCAGGCGCGCGGCCACGTCCTCGGCAGTGATGCACTCATCCCCCTGCCGGCCGATCAGCACCACCTCGTCGCCCAGCCGCACGCCGGGGATATGCGAAACGTCAATCATGGTCTGATCCATGCATACCCTTCCTACGATCGGTGCGCGCCGGCCACGCACCAGCACCTGCCCGAACGTCTGGGGCGCGCGCCGAAAGCCATCCGCGTACCCCACCGGGATCACGGCAATGGTGGTCTCGCGCTGGCACACAAAGCGGTTGCCGTAGGACACCGGCGTGCCGGGCGGCAACGTCTTCACCTGGGCGATGGTGGTCTTCCAGGTCAGCGCCGGCCGCAGGGTCAGCCCGGCCGGCCGGAGCGACGCGGGGTGGAACGGATTCAAGCCATACATCGCCAGCCCAATCCGCACCAGGTTGAAGCGCGCTTCGGGGTAGGCCAGCGCGCCGGCCGAGTTGGCCGCATGCACGTAGCGCAAGCTGGGCAGCTCGTCGACCGCCGAGAGCACCTGCTGAAAGCGCGCCAGTTGCAACCGCGTATAGGCCTCGTCCGAGTCGGCGCTGCTGAAGTGGGTGAACAGGCCCTCCACCTGCACGGCAGGCAGCGCGGACACAGCGCGGATGAAAGCCGGCGCTTCTTTCGGCAAAACACCCAGCCGGCTCATACCGGTATCCACTTTGACGTGCACGCGCGCGGCGCGGTTCAATTCCCGCGCTGCCCGCGAATAGGCTCGCGCAACGTCCAGGTCATATACCGTAAGCGCCACGTCGCGCAGCAGCGCCTCGCGGGCGTGCCAGGCCGGCGTGAAGCCCAGGATCAGGATCGGCGCCTCTATGCCCGCGTTGCGCAGCGCAGCAGCTTCGTTCAGCGAGGCCACGCCGCACCAGCTCACCCCATTATTCAGCGCCGTGCGTGCCACCTTCACCGCGCCATGGCCATAGCCATCGGCCTTCAGCACGGCCATCAGCGCCACATCCGGGCCAACCAGCGCCTTGACCGCGCGCACGTTGTGGGCGATGGCGTCCAGGTCCACGTCCAGCCAGGTGGGACGGGCGGGCTTGAGCACGCGGACCGACTCCCAGCCTGGCTCCTGGCGGGCCAGATGGGCCACGTCGTCTTTATCGGCCAGCAGCGCGGCGGTCACGCGCTCCATGCGCGCGCTCACGTCGCCCTTCACCAGGATGCAATCGCCGGCTTGCGCCCGCTCGCTCACGTAGGCCACCGCGTCGCGCGCCAGGTACGTCACCACCACGGCAGCAGCATCCATGCCGGCTGCGCGCGCGCCCTCGGCAATGTGATAGGCCTGCTCGCCCAGAGTGATCAGCACCATGTTTTCGTTGGCGCAACGGGCGACGAACGTGCCAACCTCCCGGTGCAACCGCGCGCTGTGCTCACCCAGTTGATCCATGTCGCCCAGGATCAGGAAGCGATGGATCGGTCGCCCCGGTGCATCGGCCGGTCGGTAACGCGCTACCCAGGCGATCGCCGCGCGCATCGAGGCCGGCGAAGCGTTGAACGAGTCGTCCACCAGCACAGCGCCGTTCACACCGCGCAAGATATTCATGCGCCCGGGCAAGGCCGGCAGCGCCGACAGCGCCTCGGCAATCTCGCCGTCGGCCAGGCCGAAGTGCCGGCCCACCGCCCAGGCAATGCTGCGCGAAAGCGGATGCAGATGCGCCGGCCCAACATCGGACAACGGATCGTTCGCGCTCACCGGGATGACCTTTGCACGAGTGTGCTCGCGCATCGCCCAGGTGCGCGGGTCGTCGCGGTTCAAGACGGCCAGGCCATCCGCCGGCAGCGCTTCGACGACGGCGCGCTTTTCGCGCGCCGTCTCGTCCAGCGAGCCAAAGTAAGCCAGATGCGCCTCGCCCACAGTGGTGATGATGCCAACCTGCGGCGGAGCAATCTCGCACAACTCGCAGATCTCCCCGAAGCGATCTGCGCCCATCTCCAGCACAATCATCTGGTGGTCGGGTTCGAGCGCGCCCAGCGCGATCGGCACGCCGAGCCGGCCGTTGAAGTTGGCCGGGTTCTGAAAGACGCGCCAGCGCCGGCTCAGCACGGCAGCCACGGCTGCCCGCGTGCCGGTCTTGCCCACGCTGCCGGTGATGGCGATGATGGGCAGCCGGCGCTGCCGGACGATATGCCGCGCGTAGCGCGTGAGCGCTTCGTAGGTATCCGGCACGGTGATGAAGAGAGGGGCGGCACCGGCGGCGGGTGGCCCGGCCATGCGCCCTTCTTCCACCAGCGCGCCGGCTGCGCCGCGGGCCAGCGCATCGGCGACGAAATCGTGCCCATCGCCGCGCTCGGTCTTGAGCGCGACGAACAGCTCGCCCGGCCGTGCGCGGCGCGAGTCGAAGCAAAAGCCGGACCAGATGAATTCGGGCGACGCTTCGCCGTGCAGCCGGCCGCCGGTCGCGGTGAGCAAATCGAGAAGGCGGATCAAAGCTCAGTAAATCGGTCTGGGCACGAACGTCAACACGAAGACGAGCACAGCGGCGAGGATGAGCGCATAGTGACGCGGCTGCAGGCGCACGGCTTCGTTGAGCGGCGGCGGGTGATGGCGCCCGAAGAAGAAAAGCAGAACCGCCCACAGCAACCAGGTCGTCGCGATCAGCGACAGGCCGAGCATGACGACCACCATGGCGTAGGAGAGGTAACGCGCTCGCGGGCCGAGCAACGCATAGGCGATGTGCCCGCCGTCGAGCTGGCCGGCGGGGATCAGATTGATGGCGGTGATCAGCAGGCCAATCCACGCCCCCAGCCCGATCGGATGCAACATGATGTCGTAGCCATCGGCCGGATAAGCCCGGCCAAAGCGGGCCACGCCGACCAGGCGAGTGAGCAGCGAATCGCCCAGGGTGAGATATTCGCCCGCCGGCGGCAGCGGCTGCACCTCGGATAGCCACAGTCCGAGGACCAGCAGTGGCACGGCGAGGATGAAGCCGGCCAGCGGCCCGGCGATGGCGATCTCCAGCAGCGTGCGGCGGTTCTCGAACGGCTCGCGCTGGACGATGACGGCGCCAAGCGTGCCGATGAAGCTTAACGGGGCCGGCAGGGGGATGAAGTAGGGCAGCGACACGCGCGCCCCGCGCAGTCGGCCGACCACGTAGTGCCCGGCCTCGTGCACCCCCAAGATGCCCAGCAGCGACGCACCAAACATCAAGCCGTTGGCCAGGTCGTAGCCGTTGGCTGTCAAGCCGCCGGTGAAGATCACCGAAGCCACCGTGGCGACGAACAGGGCCAGGTTGAGGGTGGGATTGGGTTGGAAGCGCGGCACCACGCCAGGCACGGCCAACACTTCGTAGCGCTCGCCGTCGGCCCGCAGATAAGGTGTGTAACCCACCGCCTCCACGCGCGGTCGCAGCCGACGATAGGCTTCTTCCGGTGGCAACCGCAGCCGCCCGCGCAGGCTTACCCGACCGTCCGGCTGCACGGTGTAAGCCTCGACGCTCATCGCCTCTTCGACCGCCGGGCGCAGCCGGGCGATGAGTTCGAGCCGGTCAAGCGTTGACATGGGTGTTGACGTAGCGTTGGGCCAGTCGCTTCACCACAGCGGCGATGCTCAGCAGCCCCTGTCCTTTGCCCATCGAGATGTTCTTGCCGAACAGCGTCGGCACGATATCCTCGATGGGCATCTGGGCGATCACGTCGGCCGGCAGGCCGCTGAGCGTGGTGTCGAGGATGGCGGAGAGAGCGCGCGCCGACACGCCGAAGGGATTCTCCACGGCGAAGTAGAACTTCAGCCGCGGCGAGCGGGCGACCCCCTCTGCCGCAGATGCCTGGTCTTCGATCGGCTCGACGAACACGTAGGAATCCGACTCGCAATGGGGCACCTGATTGGTTTGCGGATATGGACGCGTGGCGATGCGTTCCGGCACGCCCTGGAACTGATCCGAGTACTCGATCAGCATCTGGTTGCGTTCACCCGGATTCTCGGCGAAGATTTCTAACACCTCGCGCAGCTTCTCCGGATAGCGTGAAAAGTCGGCCATGGGCAGCAACTATAGCGCAAGCCATCGCCTGGGGTGCGTTGGGTGCGTTCACAGCTAGGGGTATAGCGCAGAAAGGTGGGTGACATTCCCCCTTACATACGTCCAGCAGACGAAGAACAGGTGTAAAGGCATGCTGAGCCTGTCGAAGCATGCCGCCTTCGACTGAGCCGCACGCTTCGACAAGCTCAGCGTGCTTTGTGGTGATACCCACAAAG
>JAIMBB010000168.1 GCA_023511655.1 Anaerolineae bacterium | reverse complement strand
GTGCAGTGTTAGGGCGGGGGGCGGGCTAAAAAGTGGGGCGGCACCTCCCTTGGGATTGGTGCCGCCGCAGTATCCGCCGTTGGGAGTCGGCGATCAGGCCGGCAGTGCATTTTGTGCAGGCGCCGGCAAGGCGGCCAAACCGATCACCGCTTTGAACTCGTTCGCATCTAACGTCTCGCGCTCGAGCAAGGCTTTGGCGACGGCAACCAGCTTTTCACGGTTGTCAATCAAAAGCTGCTTGGCCCGGCTGTAGGCGCGCAGGATGATCTTGCTGACCTCGCTGTCTATCTTCTCGGCCACCTTTTCGCTGTAGTTGCGCCCCTCGGCGATCTCGCGGCCGAGGAACACCAGGTCGCTGCGCTCGCCATAGGAGACCGGGCCGAGTTCGTCGCTCATGCCATATTGGCGCACCATCGAGCGGGCGATTTGCGAGGCGCGCTCCAGATCGCTCACCGCGCCGGCAGTGACATCCTCGAAGACGATTTCTTCCGCGGCGCGGCCGGCCAGCATATAGACCAGTTGGGCTTCCATGCGCTTCTTGGTCATGGAGAGGGCCGTCTCGTCCTTCTCCGGCGTGAGCCAGGTCACGCCGCCCGCCATGCCGCGCGGCACAATCGTCACCTTTTGTACAGAGATCTCCGCTTCAGGGGTTAGCGCGGCGGCCACAGCATGGCCGGCTTCGTGGTAAGCCACGATCTCCTTCTCGCGGGGCGTCATCAGGCGGCTGCGGCGCTCCGGGCCGAGAGCGACCTTCTCGATGGCAGCCTGCAACTCGGCCTGGCCGATCTCAGTTTTGCCGCTGCGGGCGGTCAGGATGGCGGCCTCGTTGACCAGGTTCTCGATGTCTGCGCCGGTGAAGCCGGGCGTCTGGCGCGCGATGAGCGCCAGATCCACGTCGGACTTGAGCGGCTTGCCGCGCGTATGCACCTTCAGGATCGCCTCGCGCCCTTTGACGTCGGGCGCATCCACAGTGACGCGGCGGTCGAACCGGCCGGGGCGCAGCAGAGCCGGGTCGAGGATGTCGGGCCGGTTGGTGGCGGCGGTGATGATCACGTTGGTATCGGTGTTGAATCCGTCCATCTCCACCAGCATCTGGTTGAGCGTCTGCTCGCGTTCGTCGTTGCCGCCGCCCAATCCAGCGCCGCGCTGGCGGCCGACGGCGTCAATCTCGTCAATGAACACGATGCACGGCGCGGCCTTCTTGGCCTGGTCGAACAAGTCGCGCACGCGGCTGGCGCCCACCCCGACGAACAACTCGACGAACTCGGAGCCGGACAGGCTGAAGAATGGCACGCCCGCTTCTCCAGCCACCGCTTTGGCCAGCAGCGTTTTGCCCGATCCGGGCGGGCCGACCAGCAACACACCCTTAGGGATGCGCGCGCCGAGCTGGATGAACTTTTCCGGGTTCTTGAGGAATTCCACCACCTCGACCAGCTCCTGCTTGGCCTCATCGCAGCCGGCCACGTCGGCGAACGTCACCACCGGGTTCTCGCTGGTCATGCGGCGAGCGCGGCTGCGGCCAAACGAGAAAGCTTGATCGGCCCCGCTCTGCGCGCGACGCATGGTAAACAGGAAGAATCCGCCAATCAGCAACACAGGCAGCAAGTACAACAGCACGCTCGAAATCTGCGTGATGAAGGGGACGGCTTCGACGGAGTAGGTGAAGCTGTTCAGGGCTTCGGACGAAACCCCGAAGTTCTTCAGCAGCGCGCTGGCGTCTACGTTGGTTTCCTTATTGACGATGATGGGGGTGTTGGGGATATCCTTGCGCCGTGCTCGGATCGTGGAACCATCGGCAGAAATCGTGATCTCGCTGATGTTGCCGGCGTTGATCTGACGCACGAGTTCGGTCAGGTCGGAGTTTTCGGCTCGTCGCGTGGTGCTTGCGAATTGCATCACCGCATAGGCGATGACCAGCGTAATCAGTATGATCGGAATAACGTTATTTCTTAGACTCTTAGGCATCTCTTGGTCCCTCTGACAATCAAGCCGAATATGATCACCCGCGTAACCGATTCGATTTCAGATCTATATGAGTATCACGGGTATATTAGTCGCATGTGAGATTGCTGCCGACAGTATAAATCACTCAGCCGCCGTTCAGACGGAGGGCTAACCAGGTTTACTTTCGGCCGTTGTCTTGCTAGCGGCTTGTTAGTGCGTGGCCTATGCCTCGTATTTGTGAATTCTATGCTGCCCGATTACCGCGTCCGTCAGCGAGATTACCTGCTGGAGATCAGCCGGGCGCTCACCTCCCGCCTTAATCTGAACGAAGTGCTGCGGCTGATCCTGCAACAGGCAGCCGACATGCTGAACGGCCAGGCGGCACTGATCGCGCTGGTCGAGCCTGACGCGCGCTACACCATCCGCCAGTCTTATGGTATCCCTCAACCTCTACTGGACCAGTTGAGGCCGATGCTGAGCAAGTTGGAGGATGTGGACGAGGCCGTGACGGCGCTGGAGCGCAACCTGGTCGCCATTGCCCAAAGCGTCGGGTTGGGGTTCTGGCAGGTGGTCTCCCTGCCGCTCAAGGTGGAGGGCGACGAGTTCCTGGGCGCCCTCTACGTCTTCCGCATGCGCGGCGGCGAGTTCAGCCGCGATGATCGCCGGGTGCTGCAGAGCTTCGCCGACCAAGCCGCCATCGCCGTGAACAACGCCCGCCTGTATGAGCAGCTCAGCCAGGAGAAGAGCCGGCTGAACGCCATCCTCGAGTTCAGCGCCGACGGCGTGGTGATCATGGACGGTGCCCATCGCATCCAGATGTTCAACCGGGCGATGTCGAACCTGATCGGCGTTCCAGCGGGCGAGGCGATCGGTCGGAAGTTCGAGGACGTCCTGGTGCTGCGGAACAAGCGCGCCGGTACTACGCTGGAAGAGGCCGAGGCCAAAGGATGGCCGTTGGTCGGCTCGTCGCAGACGCTGTTCGTGGAGGGCGACCTGCTGCGCCGCGCCGGCGGTCTGGTCAGCGTCGAGATCGCCTTCGCTGCCCTGCTCAACCGCGAGGGGCGGCTGTTGAACATCATTGCCGATGTGCACGACCTCACCCGCTTCCGCGCTGCTGAGGAGATGAAAGCCACTTTCATCTCGGCGGTGTCGCACGAGTTGAAAACGCCTGTGGCACTGATCAAAGGCTATGCCAGCACCCTGCGCCGCGCCGATGCCAAGTGGGATGAGGCAACCGTGCGTGAGAGCCTGAAGGTGATCGAAGAGGAAGCCGATCACCTGGCCGAGCTGATCGAGAACCTGCTGGACGCTTCCCGCGCCCAAGCCGGCAACTTCAAGCTGACGCCGGTGGAGCTGGACATTGACGACCTGGTGGTGCGGGTGGCGAAGAAGTTCGAGGCGCAGACCCAATCGCACAGGATCATCGCCGACATCGCCTCCGACATGCCGTTGGTGTTCGCCGACGAGGCGCGCATCACCCAGGTGCTCAGCAACCTGATCTCGAACGCGGTGAAATACTCCCCGCCGGGCAGCGAGATACGCATCACCGGCCGCGCCACGCCGAAAGAGGTCATCATCACCGTGGCCGACCAGGGCGTCGGCGTGGCGCCCGAAGACCGGGCGAAGATTTTCGAGCGGTTCTATCGCTCGGAGAGCGCGATCCGGCGCGGCACCCCCGGCGCCGGCCTGGGCCTGTATCTGAGCAAGGCGATCGTCGAGGCACATGGCGGGCGCATCTGGGTGGAGGACAACGAAGACGGCCAAGCCGGCGCCCGGTTCAGCTTCAGCCTGCCGCGCGTGGCATGAGCTTGGGGAATCCGGTCAACCAGCCAGTTGACATAGAGGCGACCCGTCATACAATCTGATTGCAATATCCATCTGCTCGCTCGAGCGCACGGCTGGCACAGCGCGCCGTCGGGCGCCGAAGATTTTGACAAGGAGGTGACAAGACCGATGAACGACAAGGTTCCAGAGCGATGGAGGCCACTGTTCACCAACGAGGAGTGGTTGCAACACCAACTCGTCGTGTTGGGTTCGTGGATCTTCTTCATCCTGGCCGGGCTGATCCACATCATCATCGCGATGTACAAGCCGTGGATCTCGCCGAATCCGTAATCGCAGTCGTCTCTCGAAATCAGGAGGTGAACAGACATGAGAGATCCGAAGTTCATTGACTTTAAGACGGCACTGGGGATCTACGTCGTCGCAGCAGTGTTGACGTCGCTGTTGATCCACTTCGTGGTGTTGAGCTCAAGCTACAACACGTTCTGGCTGAAGTAAGTCATCATTCGCCGGTGGAGGGCTGCAGCGCTGGAGGAGCTGAACGAGCGAGACCAGTTGGATAGAGCAGCGGTGCACCTTCCGCCGGCTTCTTTGTAGATCGAATAGTCGAGTCTGGGCTGTTGGGACGTTGAGTTGCTCGTGAGCGACGTGGCGTGCCGTGTTCGCGTCAGCGAAGTTGCGCGTGTTTTCATCATCTTTTATTCCATCCTTCGCCTCACCTGCACACGGACGACCACATAAGCGATCGCGAGCCTACACACCTCGCAGCCCTTGGCTCCAAAGGAGACAGACCTATGTTGTCGTTCGAGGCGAAATATCGCCAGGAGGCGATGGCTGTCCCCGCGCGTGCCTCATTCGGCCTGTTGAAGATCTGGATCGGGCGCTTCTACCTCGGTTTTTGGGGGGTGGTGGCGCTGATCTTCGGTGTGCTCGGTTCCGGAGCGTGGTTCTGGCAAGTATTGTTCGTTGATCCCAATCGCACGAACAACCCTTTGCTGAACTTCATCCGCGGACAGATTGCGCCGCCGCCACCCGAAGTTGGCCTGGCCATCACCTTCGATGGCAGCAAAGGCTTCTGGTGGTTGTTTGTGGTCTTCTGCGCGACCGTGACGTTCTTCGCCTGGATGATGCGCCAGATTGACATCTCGCGCTTGCTGAAGATCGGCTACCAGGTGCCGATTGCGTTCGGGGCCGTGTTGTCTTCGTGGGTGACCATCCAAATCGTGCGGCCGATCCTGCTCGGCAGTTGGTCGGAGGGCTTTCCGCTCGGCGTGATCGCCCACCTGGACTGGCTCTCGGCCTTCGGCTACCGCTACTACAACTTCTTCTACAACCCGTTCCATGCCATCGGCATCGCGTTGCTCTTCGGCAGCGCCTTCGTGCTTTCTCTGCACGGCGCGACCATCCTCAGCGCTGCGCGCAAGAAGAGCGAAGGGGTGACCGAAGAGAACGTCAACCGCTTCTACTGGGACTTCTTCGGCTACAGCATCGGCGAGATCGGCATTCACCGCCTGGCCTTCTGGGCAGCGGTGATGTGCGTGTTGATGAGCAACCTGTGCTTCGTGCTGTCCGGGACAGTCGTCCAGGATTGGAGCGGGTTCTGGAACTTCTGGGACTACGCGCCGTGGTGGAGCGGCTTTGCCTTCAACTAGATTCGGGCCGCGGGGAATGGGAGTCGCTGAATTCCCGGTTCCCGCAGTCCGGCTTCTGGAGAAACTATGGCTACAGAAGTTTATCGCGAGAGTTTCGAGCGGCGCACCAAGACCGTGAGATACATCCGCCTGCTGGAAGGATTGGCGGATACCCAGGTCGGCCCGCTCTACCTCGGGATGTGGGGTGCACTGGCGTTCTTCTCCTACCTGCTGTGCGTGTTCATCACGGCTATCGGCTTCG
Organism: Anaerolineae bacterium; assembly: GCA_023511655.1. GTDB lineage: Bacteria > Chloroflexota > Anaerolineae > J036 > Brachytrichaceae > JAAFGM01. The sequence continues at coordinate 3,405 of JAIMBB010000168.1, read as the reverse complement.
GCGAGCAGGTCGGATACAACCCGATTCGTTTCCTGCGCGAGCTGCCGGTGCTCACCCTGTATCCACCGCCACCATCGCAAGGCCTGCGCATGGCCCCCTTGCAGGAAGGCGGCTACTGGCAGCTTGCCACTCTGTTTCTGACGCTGACGCTGGTGTTCTGGACGATCCGCATCTGGACGCGCGCCGTGGCCAATGGCCTGCGTCCGATGGTGCCGATCGCCTTCAGTGCTGCGTTGTTCCTGTATGCGGCCATCTACATCATTCACCCGATCTGGGTGAACTCGTGGAACGAAGCGCCGCCGCACGGGCTGCGCGGCATCTTGCTGTGGACCAACCACTTCAGCGTCAAGTACGGCAACTTCTACTACAACCCGTTCCACATGGTCTCGATCTTCGCGCTGCTGGGCAGCACGGTCATCCTGGCCATGCACGGCGCCACCATCCTGGCCACGCTGGCCTACGGCGCGCATCGCGAGATTGACGAGATCGAGGACAGCGACGAAGGAACCCACCGGGCTCAGTTGCTGTGGCGCTGGGTGATGGGCTTCAACGCAACTGCGTATAGCATCCACCAGTGGGCGTTGGGTTTCGCTACCCTGGTCGCCGTCGCCGGCGCTATCGGCGTGTTGCTGAGCGGGCCGGCCGAGCCGGACTGGTTCCAGTGGGGTTGCCGCGCGGGCATCGTACCGGGCTTGCAGAAAGCCTGTGTGCCATAGGAGGTCGCCATGTCTTCCATCGAGAATGACCCCGCTCCTCCCGGCGCAGTCGCCGTTTACGACGAGAAACAACGCACCATCCTACGGGGCGAGCTGGTCGGCCTGGTCGCCATGACCATCCTCGCGCTCGGCGGCGTGATTGCACTGTCCATGGCGCTGGTCGACTGGCGAGCGTTCCAGGGCTTTCGCGCCGAGAGCACATACAACTACGCCGGCATCCAGCAGGTGGACTTCGTAGAGTATCTGCGGCGCAACAACAAGACGTTGGCACAACCCAGCGCCGAGGCGCTGCAGGCATACAGCGCCTGGCAGCAGAAGAACCCGCAAACGGTGAACGTGCAGGTGTTGACGCAATACCTAGGCCCGGAATACAACACCACGGCCAAGGTGTTCGAGTACATGAGCAAGTACTTCACGCCGGGCGTGGGCCAAAGCTGCGAGTATTGCCACAATCTGGAGAACTTCGCGGCCTACGACAAGCCGCAGAAGACCACGGCCAAGGCCATGCTCATCATGCAGTTCGAGCTGCAGAACAAATGGATAAGCACCATCCCGCGTCCAGAAGGCCAGCCGTTGTATCAACTGCAATGCGCCACCTGCCACTACGGCCAGGCGCAGTTCTGGAACTCGGTTGACAAGAACAACCCCACGCTGGCCAACCTGGCCAAGTTTGGCATCGCCGGCGGCGGCAATCCGACGCAGTACGACATGAAGCACTACGGGATCACGCTGAACGGGAAGCCGCCCGCCAGCTACGAGATCGTGGACGACAAGCTGCTGGCTGCGCGCCCCGATGCCAAAGGTGAGGTGAACTACTTCCAGGTGACGGCCACGAAGGACACGCCGCCGGGGCTGAACGACACCTACCGCAACCAGGCGGCGATGTACCACATGAACGTCGCGCTGAACGTGGGCTGCGACTTCTGCCACTACGGCGGCTACTTCAAGTCATACGTGCTGGAGGACGGCACCTTCAAGTGGCCCAAGTCGCAGTCGCGCCACATGGTCGGCATGATCCAGGACATCGCCATCAACTGGTTCCCGCAAATGCCCAAGGTTGACCCAGCTCGCGGCGATCTGGCTCAGCCGAACTGCTGGATGTGCCATCGCGGTAACGTGGTGCCTCCCGGCGCTTACTCGCCTGGCGCGGGTGAGGTGCCGCAAAAGGTCAGCGACCCGCAAATTCGGCCGCTGGTGGACTTGCCGTTGCCGGCGCCGAAATTGCCGCAGAAATGAGCGTCGGAGGTTGGAGGGCAATTGGAGATTGGAGATCGCCGGTCGAACGCCGACCGAATCTCCAATCTCCAAATCTCTAGATACAACGTGGTCATCAACAAACGGCTCTTGCGACTCAGCCTCTTCCAGCTTGGCCTGGGGTTCAGCGTCGTCGTGTTCAACGGCGCGCTGAACCGCGTGCTGATCGCTGAGGAAGGCATTCCCGCCGGCATCGTTGGCTGGTTGCTCAGCCTGGGCCTGTTTGTCGCGCCGATTCGTGCGCTGATGGGCTTCCGATCCGACAAGGAGAAGAAAACCTTCGGCTATCGGCGCTTGCCCTATGCCTGGTACGGCACGATGTTCGTGTTCTGCGGGTTGTCGGCAGCGCCGTTCTCGCTGTTGCTGCTGAGCAAAGCGTCGCAATTGAACAGCGATGTCCCCTTTCCCGTCGCCGTCTTCTTCTGCACGTTGATCTTCCTGCTCTACGCGGTCGGCACGCACGTGGGGCAAACCGGCTACCTGGCACTGGTCACCGATCTCACCCCCAAGCACGAACGCAGCCGCGCCATGGTCTTGCTGTGGATCGCACTGATCACCGGCCAGATCATCAGCTCGTTCGTCATCGGCTTCTTTCTGCAGGATTTCCATCCCATGAAGCTGATCCAGGTGATGCAGTCGGCTTCGGTGATCTTCCTGGTGTTGGCCGTCGCGGCCATCTGGAAGCAAGATCGGCCGGTGGAGCTGGAAGACGACGCGGAGGACTTCTCTAGCCAAATCTGGACGGTACTGGGCACGCACAAGATGCGGTTGTTCTTCGCCATCCTGTTCTTCGGCACCCTGGGCCTGACCGCGCAGGATATCTTGTTGGAGCCATACGGTGGACAGGTGCTCGGGATGAGCGTGGCAGAGACCACGCGGCTGACGGCGTTGTGGGGCATTGGGATGCTGGTCGCGATGCTGATCGCCTGGCGGGCCATCCCACGCCTGGATTCGCCTTTGCCGGTTGCGTTTGCCGGCTGTCTGGTCGGCCTGGCCGGATTCGGCCTGATCACCACCGCCAGCGCGAATAAGTCGGTGGTCATGTTCGCCACCGGCACGAGCGTGATCGGCATGGCCAGTGGCCTGTTTCTAATCTCCACGCTGTCGCTGATCGTCTATCTGGCCGACATCAAGACGGCGGGGATGTACGTTGGCATGTGGGGATTGGTGCAAACGTCTGCGGCAGGGTTGGCCGCGCTCGCCGGCAGCAACTTGCGCGACATCGTTTCGCGCACCACCGGCGACCTGGCGCGGGGCTACACCACCGTTTACATGGCGGAGATGGCGCTCATCGTTGTAGCCCTGGGGTTGTTGATCGCCCTACCGCGCGAGGCGTTCGTCACCCGCACGAAAGGCCAGTCGGCGTTCGCCGGTTTGACCGATCTGCCAGGCGCCTGATGGCGACCCGACGACCTGACGACCTGACGACTTGACA
>JAIMBB010000017.1 GCA_023511655.1 Anaerolineae bacterium | reverse complement strand
GCATTTCACTCGCTATTCAGAGGGTAGGCAGTTACCAAAGCTGCCATATGTGGCGTTCTGACAATCAATCACGCCAATTTATAGCGCATTTGTGCGGTGACTCACCCAGTGTTTCGACCGGCAAACGCCACTTTACAAAAGTCTAGTTCCTCACGTCCCCTGGCCTCATTGCTCTCCTTGTGCTCTCTCTGTGTGCGCAAGTTGTAGACTACATGCCAGGTCAGCGATATGTAATGGGCCGCCAAAGTATCCGGGCTGGAACAGAAGATACTGTTGCTCTCTTCCCCCAATCATCACTGAGTAAACCGACTCGTATTCGACCCCCTTCTTCTTCTCCTCGGCCAATGCATCTGGAGCTAACCTGGCAAGCACGACCCGTTCACCCGTCCTGAGGTCGTGCCGCAATATCTGCAGCGCTTCCAGGTCTGGCTCCACCACTACGCCATCCATCACCCAAAAATCGGTGAGTTGGTTCTTTGTAGAGGTTATCACTTTCCCGATCTTCCAATCCGCCAGCTCCACATAGCGACGATAGGCGCGTATCTGACTTTTGCCCTGCTCATCTCGCTCCCATCTTTCGATCTCGTACGACACCCACCAGCCGCCTGGTGACAGGCTCACATTTGACATGGATATTACCCGCTCACGCATGGTTAGCAGCGTATTGGAGAAGGACTCACTCCATCGAATGAGATTGAGCTCGTAATCCGCATGTCCTACCGGCCCCCAGTCGCTTGTTCGACGCGTCACTGCAATGACGCCCAGCCTTTCGTTAATCGCTATAGAGTTGCATCCTGGACAATCCTTCCGCACCCTTCCAAGCGCTCCGCTGGTCAAATCCACGTGATCTATCTCCTCACTCGACAGATAATACAGGCCGCTCCCACTCGCGTCCCAGCGAGGGGACCACAAGCGATCAGCCAGTTTAGGTTTCAGGTCCTCGCCGATGGTGTTCGGCAACAACCCATACTTAAGTGTCTCCAGGTTGTAGAAAAAGATTGTGCTGTCTGGAACAGGAAATGGGATGAGGATGTGGTGGTCATGCTTAGAATGTCTCACTACCACCCACTCACCACTCGGCGAAACATTGGCGTGCTCGGGGTTTGGCAGGAACATCATCCGCCGAACGCATGCTTGTGGGATAGTCAGCTCGTCTATAGACATCAACCCCGTCCATCCTGCTATTTGGCGGGTGGGAGACAGCATGCGAAGCTCGCTTGGCTCGAGCGCAGATACAAGTGGTGGCGGGGCGCATCCCGAAAGAGCCAACACCAGCATTAGGCTCACCAGTTCTCCTCGTCGAGCTTTCATCCAACTGATTTTCATGGCTTCGACCTTTCTGCCTCATGAAATTTGAGGAACAAAATCGGCAATCGAACCGGAGGTCGAGCCTCCCTGCCTCCGCGGAGACAAGCTTAGACGGGAGCCTTGATTCGCTGAATTCACCGGCTAAAGCCTTGACCTCTGATCGTTGCTTTGGCTACCCACAAGTCGGTTTTCAACTTTGCTCAGGGCCTTTCGATGAGATTCAGATCGGGCGAATATGTGCACCAGCACGCGCTCGGTATGGCCTGCTAGCAGGATGTTGGTGTCGAACGGCTGCGCGCTGATAGCCGTTTCGATTATATTTCGCCAAGTCAACCCGTCGAATCACCTCATCAAAAATCTTACCGAAATCGCATCGCGGCGTCATGAGAAAATCTTGCCGAACAGCGTATCGCTGACTCACGTAAGAATCTTGCCAAAAACCCAGGCAGGAGGCTCACGTGAAGACAACTCGGATTACATCCGCTCGGATTACATCCGCCCAGGCCGCGACGAGCACACGCAAGGCCTCGAAAGCTGATGGTCGCAAAGCCAACCCCGGTGAACGGTATCTGCAATCGCTGCAGAAGCGCTATGCCAAAGCCAGCAAGAAAGAGCGGGGGCGGATCCTAGATGAGTTCGTGCAGACGAGCGGATACCACCGCAAGCACGCCAGCGCTGTCCTGAGCGGTCGCTTCCGCCGCAAGGCACGTCCATGGCATCGCCGGCGGGCGCGATACTACACCGACGCAGATCGCCAAGCCCTGTGGCAGGTCGCAGACTGGTTCGACCAGATCGGCTCCAAGCGACTGCGGGCAGCGCTGGATGTTGAGCTGCCTCGGTTGCGGGAGCAGGGACATCTGCAGGTCAGTGACCAGACCTACCAGCACTTGCAGGAGATGAGTGCTGCCACCATGGATCGCCTGCGTGCCTTGCAGCCAGTGGCAGGGCGTCGTCTGCGCGGGGGTACCAAGCCAGGCAGTCTGCTCAAGCACCAAGTGCCGGTGCGCACATACGCGGACTGGGATGACAAGCGGGTGGGCTTTGTTGAGATTGACCTGGTGCAGCACGACGGTGGCAACTCACGCGGCGTCTTCGCCTGCACACTTACCCTGACCGATGTGTGCACCGGCTGGACCGAGATCATCGCTGTGCCCAACAAAGCCCAGCGCCATGTCTTCGCTGCCCTGAAACAGGAGCGCGCGCGTCTGCCTTTCCCGCTCCTCGGAGTGGATTCCGACAATGGCGCCGAGTTCATCAACAATCACCTGATCCGCTACTGCCGCCACGAGCAACTCACCTTTACCCGTGGGCGGGCCGGACGCAAAAACGACAACGCCTTCGTTGAGCAGAAGAACTGGTCGGTCGTACGTCGGCTGGTGGGCTATGACCGCTACAATTGCCCCCAGCAGGTCAAGCAACTCAATCGCCTCTACGACCACTACCGGCTGTACGTGAACTTCTTCCTGCCTGTTACCAAGCTGGTCGACAAACAGCGCGACGGCCGCAGGGTTATCAAGACCTACGATGCGCCACGCACGCCCTACCAGCGGGTGCTCGATTCCCCCGACGTGCCTGAGGCGGTCAAGCAACGGCTGCGCGATCAGTATGCCAACCTGGACATGGTGGCGTTGAAGCAAGAGATCGATGCTTTGAACGCGCATCTCCTCGGCTCCACGTTATCATTTGGGCAAGATTCTTGCGTGAGGTGACGAATCACTGTTCGGTAAGATTCTTACGTGAGGCACCACGCCCGTCGTAGTGATAGATATTTGCCCCTCAGCGAGGTTCTGCCGCCACGCGCTCTCGATAGCGCGACACCTGCGCTTCGGCCTCGCCGGCCGACCAGCCCAACTCGCGCGCCATCACCCGCGCCACGTCCGGCGCCGGCTCGACGCCGCGCGACCAATCCTCGAAATTCAAGTGCAGGCGGCGCGCCAACACGTCGTCGAGCGTCATGGCCATCTCGCCCCGGCAGGCGTAGACGACTTCGGCCATCACGTAGGGCAAATCGGGCACGATGCGCCGCGCCAGCGATGGGTCATCGGCACACAGTTCGAGTAAGATGCCGGCCTCGCCGCCGTACTGGCTCAGGCGCGCCACCACGTCATCGCCCCAGCCAAAATGGCCGGCAGCCCGGCTCAGCTCTGCGCTGCAGGCCTGGTATCCCTCGGCCCCGGCAAGCGGCAGGTCTTCAGTGGGATGAAGGATCGGCTGCCCCATGCGCCTGACGAGGTGATCGAGCGCATCCTGGGCCATGCGGCGATAGGTGGTGAGCTTGCCACCGGTGACGGTGATCATGCCGCCCGGCCCATCGGCCACCACATGGGTGCGCGAGAGATTGGCGGTCGAAGCACCGTCGGAGTTTGCAGGGCTGATGAGCGGGCGATACCCCGCCCACGCGCTGATGACGTTCTCGCGGGTGAGTCGGGTGCGCAGATAGGCATTGGCCGTGTTGATGAGGTAATCAACGTCTTCATCAGCAGCGACCGGTCGGTCTATGTCGCCGCCCTTCGTGTCGGTCGTACCGAGCGTGACGCGGGTGTTCCACGGCACGATGAAGAGCAGGCGGCCGTCGGGCGTCTCGGGCAACACCACGGCGTACCCGGTCGTGGGGATGGCTTCGCGCGGCAACGTCAGGTGCACGCCCTTGGCCGGCTTGATCGCGATTTTCGATTCGCCGGCCATCGCCTCGATGCGCCCGGCGAAGGCGCCCGCGGCATTGATGACCACCCGGGCCGGGATGGTGAATTCCTCGCCGCCGAGGACATCGCGCACGCGGGCAGCGGAGATGCGACGGCCTGAGGGAGCAGGCCCCCCGGAGACGCCGGCTCTTGCTTCCTGGTCAAAGCCCAGCACCTCGGCGTAGTTGGCCAGCAGCGCGCCGCGCCTGGCTGCCGTGCGCAGCACGGTCAACGTCAGGCGCGTGTCGTCAGTCTGGCCGTCGTAGTAGATGAAGGCATCCTTCAGCCCATCGGCCTTCAACGCCGGCGCAAGCTCGAGCGCCTTCGCTGCGCCGATGTGCTCGTGACGCCCGATCGCCAGGCGGCCCGACATCACGTCGTACAGGATCAGCCCGGCGCGCAGCAGCAGACCCATGCCGACGCCGCCCGGCGGGACGATCGGCGTGCCGAGCGGGCGCTTGTTCTCGGCGTAGAGCGGCAGCACGAAACCGAGCGGCCGAACGAGGTGCGGCGCGTTGCGCACCAGCCGTCCGCGCTCGACCAACGCTTCGCGCACCAGTGCAAAGTCGAACTGCGGCAAATAGCGGATGCCGCCGTGCACCAGTTTGGTGCTCTTGCTGCTGGTGCCGCTGGCGAAATCGGCTTTCTCCACCAGGCCGGTGCGATAGCCGCGTGCGACGGCCTCCAGCGCCACGCCCGCGCCGGTGATGCCACCGCCGATCACCAGCACATCCACGCCGTCGGCAGCCATGCGATGCAGCGCAGCTTGCCGTTCGTCCTGTGACAGCTTGTGATGTGCCATGGGCTTACTTTACCTCGGCATTGATGTCTGCGTTTACGACTACGACTACGTCAACCTCGACGTCGACGTCGAGGTCGAGGTTGACGATGTCATGAACACCGCCCCACTCTGGTAGCATATTCTTCGTGATCAGCTCACCTGGAACGGCGGGCGCGTGGCGTCGCCTGGTCTCGGTTCTGGCAATCGTGCTCGGTGCATTGGCGCTCGGTTTGTTGGCCGCCCCACATCTCATCTACCCATTCGGACACGACCAGGGCATCTACTCGGCATGCGGCGATGTGATCCGCCGAGGTGGCATGCCGATCCGCGATTGCTTCGAGAGCAAAGGGCCGGGCGTGATGGTGCTGTATGCCGTCGCGCTTTCCATCTCGTTCAGCACCGTGGCGGTGCACGCGTTTACGCTGATCTGGCAGGCGATCACGGCGGCGATGGTCGGTTGGACAGCGCGGGCGATGTTCCATCCATCGGCAGCGCTGCCGGCAGCCGCGTTCTACTGGCTGATCTATGCCGGCATCAACTATTGGTCCATGAACCAGGCCGAGACGTTCTCGAACCTGTTCATCGTGCTGGCGCTGTATGCAGCGTGGCGCGCCGTCCGCGCGGGTGAGCCGCCGGCGCGCGACCTGCGGCTCTCCTTCATCAGCGGCGTGTGCGCGGGCATTTTGATGTGGTTCAAGTACACCTTCGCCCTGCTCATCGCGGCCATCGGCGTCGGTTTGCTGGCCCAGACATGGCTGGTCACGCGTTCGCCGATCGCGACGGTGAGGAGCGGCGCTGCGTTTGCCATCGGCGCGCTGGTCATCAACGCGCTCGTGCTGGCCTACTTCGCGCTGGTGGGCGGCGTGCCTGCGTTGATCGAGCAACTCAACGTCTTCCGCGAACTCTTTCCGCTCGGCCCGCCTCGCACCTTCCCGGAGATCGTGCAGTTCCTGTGGCGCTTCACCGACAACGGCGCGGATCTGACCGCCGACTACAAACCTACCGTGGCGCAATGGACGTTCTTCGGCGGCGGGTTTCCACTGCTGTTCGTCCTCGCCGTGCTCGGGATGGCGCGCTTCATTCGACCGCTGAACGGCGTGGGCGCAGCGCGCTACACCTACCTGCTTGGGCTGTTCATCGCCGGGCTGGCCGTGGTAGCCATCCAGGCCAAATACGTGCAATATCACTTCAGCATCCTGCACGGGCCACTGGCCATCATGGCCGGCGCCGGCGTCGCGGCTGCCTGGCTGTGGTGGCACGAACGGGCCTCGCCGGCGGCGATTGCGGTCGCCGCCAGGCGCGCCCTTGGCATTGCGGCCATGCTCGTCGGCGCCGGGGCGTTTGCCCTGCTCGCCATCCGCATGCTGCCGTGGGTGCACGACGCCTACATCAACGTGATCGTGCAGGGCAAATCGCTGCGCGAAATCCACCTGGAGAGCAGGGTCGCGCCACAACTGTACGTGGCCGAGTACATCGCCGAACACACCCGGCCGGATGAGACGATCAGCCTGTTTGCCGATGCGCCATGGGTGTATATGCTCAGCGACCGCCGCAACGCCACGCGCTTCCCGTTCGCCGATGTGTGGGCGCCGGCGCATGGTTCGTGGACGAACGCCGAATTCGGCCGCCAGTTCTACGAGCAGGTGGTTCGCAACAAGCCGACCTACTTCATCCTCTCGCGGGACGATTATCCGTGGCTGGGCGTGCGGCACATTGACAACTGGAAACGCCTGACCGACCTGCACAACTACGTCGAAGCTAACTACCGCTACGAAGCGGAGAACGGCCCCTTCTTGCTCTTCCGTCGCAAAGATTGAATTGACATGCGCGCGTTGTTTAGTTTCGCGGCGATCGCGTTGGCCGCGCTGGCGTTGCTGAGCGTCGGCCTGCCGCAGGTGTGGTACCCGATGTGGTTCGACCAGGGGGCATTCGCTGCATGCGGCGACGTGCTGCGACGCGGGGGCGTCTTCCTGAGCGAATGCTGGGATGTGCGCGGACCGCTCACGCCGGCGCTCTACGCACTGGCGACGGTGTTTAGCCAGACACAGGCAGCAGTGTTCGCCTTCAACCTGGCCTGGCAGGCTGCCTCGGCTGTGCTGCTGGGCGTCCTGGCCCGGCGGATGTTCGGCAGCGCGTCGGCGGGCGTCGTCGCCGGCGCGTTGCTCTGGCTGACGATGGCCACGCTGAACTACTGGTCGGTGGCGCAAGCGGAGGGGTTCGCCAATTTGTTCTTCATCGCGGCGACGCTGTGCATCTGGGAAGCCACGCACCGGATGGATCGCCGGCAAACCTGGCTGCTGATCGCAGGCGGCGCATTCGCCGGAGCGCTGTTCTGGTTCAAGTATCCATTCGCGCTGTACGCCCTGGCGTTGATGGGCTGGGCGCTCGCAACTCACAGGCACATCGCAACGGCGACGTGGATCGGCGCGGGTTCACTGCTGGCAATCGGCCTCGGCGGCATCTACTTTGCGATCGGCGGCGCGCAGGATGACTTGCTGCTGCACCTGCGTTACGCCATCACCAACTTCCACGACAAGCCGCTGAGCGAACGCTGGGCGTGGCTGACCGGCCTGTTCTGGATCGAGATCACCACCTTCGTGCAAGTTGGCAGCACGCCCACCGCCGGCTTCAAGGACACCGTGCCCCAGGTGCAACTCCTCGGTCGAGGCTATCCTTTTATCATGCTGCTCGCCGCGCTGGGGGCGGTTCGGTCGCTGTGGCGCGCGCGGGTCGGTGGCGGGCTGGCATTGTTGTGGCTGATTACGACGGTCGCACTCAACTTGTGGCAGGGGCATTCGTACCGCTACCACTTCATCATCTGGTTACCGCCGCTGGCGTTGCTGGCTGGGGCGGCGTTCGGCGACATACGCCTGGGCCACCCGGTCAGGCGCGCGCTCGCCCCGCTCCTGTTCATCGTCGCCGCAGCCGGTCAGGTCCTGGCGATGTGGCCGTGGATGCGCGACACCTACGACAACGTCATTGCACAAGGCAAGCCGCCCAGGACGCTGTATCTCGAGTCGAAGGAGGCGGCGCAGTTGCACCTGGCCGAATTCCTGCGCGACAACACGTTGCCCGAGGAGCGCATCGCCGTGTTCAGCGATACGCCCGTGGTCTACTTCCTGGCCCAGCGCCGTAACGCGGCGCGCTTTCCGTACCTGCGCTGGGCCGAGGAATCCCGCGACGCCGGCGTCCAGGCCGAACTGGCGTATGCCTACCTGAGCGACCTGACGCGCGATCCGCCGCGCTTCTTCGTGCTCAGCCAGGACGGCTTTCCATGGGAGTCGGCGCGCTTCATCGAAACGTGGAAGCGCATGCCGGAAGTCAACCGCTTCGTCGAAGAAAATTACGAATACGTCGGCGAGAACGGTCCTTACCTCCTGTTCCGCAAGCGAGCTTGACTCACCGGCTTAGCCGCAACAGCATATCGCGCAGCATAGTTGCCGCCACAGGATGTGTCGCCAGGTGGTCGCGCAGTCGGAAGGTGCAAACGATCATTCGTCCGTGGCCTTGGCGCCGCTCGGCCACCAGCGCCGCATTCTTGTGAATCCATCCGACGAAGATGCCAGCATGCACGTCGCGTGGCCAATGGAAGGGATGCACACCCAGGATGACGTGCTCCGGCGTGAGGTCGGCAAACGCGAAATCCACCACATTGCCGGTAGGAATATCACGGAACATCGCATCGTGGCGAATCCAATTGAAGTTGCTGGCCCAATCGCCGCGCAACCCTGCCTGCTCGCGCGGCACGACGCGAATGTCTTTGAACCACGTCCGCTGAGCATCGTCCGACTCGGCCAGCCAGAGCACGCGCCCGCCGCCCAGCATGTAGTCGCGCCACCGTTCGGTCATTGCGCCCACCACGGCCAAGTCCGCTCGTGCCAAGTCATCCACAAGGTCATAGCCCAGCGCGCGAAGCGCGCCGGCGTGTTCTGACGCATGCACCTTGATCTGTGGCGCAGCAAGGCGGGGGAAGAAATACAGGTCCAGATGATTGCGAGCAGCTAAACTTCCATCGGGAGCGACGAGGCGCAGATCCAGCCGAGTGCGCGCGCTACGCACAACACTGGGGGCGTCGAAAGTAACCGCGCCGGCTCCGGTAACGGTGAATGCCGCCGGCGCCAGGCTGTTGATGGTCCCGGCGATCTGCGGGTAACCAGTCAACCGCCACGCTAGCCGGCTGCCAGCCAGCGCGCGCCGCGAATAGTGCGAGATGGCCAGCTTGATCTCGACGCGCTCGCCGGCATAGAACGCCACGCGCTCCCACTGCGGCACGATCACATCGTCGGCGTTGATCTCGCCTAGCTCGCTATGAAAGACCTTCGGGTTGCGCAGCATATCGAGCAGGCCGTTGCACTCCCAGTGCAGATCGGTGAACTCGGTGATGACGTAGCCCTCGATGCCGGGATGCAGGCGCATCTGCTCGATCTCGTATTTGAGTGCCGCCATCTGCTGGCGCTGGCTGGCCTCGGCCAGTTTGCTGAGCGAGCCAAACACGCGATCGAGGCCGTGCAGCTCGAAGCGCCCCTCCACGCCGTGAGGGTAGACCTCGCCGCCGCCGTGTTCGAGGCCGGTCTCGAACCACCACGGCTCGCCGCCGTAATGCGCTTTGAGTTTCTCCACGTCCGGCAAGCCCCAGTTGCCGAACTCCGACACAAGGAGCGGCTCTTGCCCGGTGCGACGCACCTCCGGTGCCGGCGTGGCCCAATCAGCGTGCCACTGGTCCTTGAGGAACCGTGCGTGCTCGGCTTCGTCCCTCAGTTGCGGGGCGTAAGTCCAGACCGGGCGCTTGGCCAGGTTGGCCACCCATTCCTGCCATTGGCGATGATGGTCGGGGATCGAATAGTAGACGTGCATGTCGTCAATGTCGCTGACCAGGTGGAAGTTGCTGTGGCAGGCCGAGTTGTCCACAACCAGGCGCAATGGGTCATAGTCCTTAAGCCAATCATAGGTCTCGACCATCCACTGCAAATGGGCAGGATTGAATTGGTCAATGCCCCACGCTTCGTTGATGATGCTGCGGATGACGATGCTGGGCCGATTCCAGTCGCGCTCGACCATACCGATGAGCGTCTCACGGGCGCGGCGCTTGGTGTCTTCGGTCAGCAGTTGCCAGTTCGGCATCTCGGTCCAGACCAGCAGGCCGGCGCGATCGGCAGCCTGGTAGTAGCGCGGATCGCCGATTTTGATATGAATGCGCAGGCAGTTCAACCCCATCTCCTTGGCCAGCTGGAACTGATGCGCGATGTACTCATGCGACGGCGGCGTGTAGATGCCATCCGGATAGTAATCCTGGTCGAGCGCGCCGCGCAGGTAGATCGGCCGGCCATTGAGCCACAGTTTGCCATCACGCGCCTCGATGGTGCGGAAGCCGAAGGTGTCGGAGAGGGTGTCGGTGGTGTGGTTGGTGTCGGGGGTGTCGTCAGTGTCGTTAGTGTCGTTAGTGTCGTCGGTGTCGGGAGTGTCGGTGAGTGTCGCGCGCAAGGTGTAGAGGTTGGGCGCGTCAACGTCCCACAATCGCGGCGCGGGCACGTGCAAGACGGCATCGGGCGCTTGCGTCTGATGCGTCGCCACCCGCCTGCCGTCGGGGTCAAATACATCGAAGCGCAGTCGGTCGCGCGACGACAGCTTGCGGCTGAGCGCCACGGTAACCCTGACGTGATCGCCCTGCGGTGTGATCTTGAGCGCAGTGATGTGCTTGCGCGGCCGGCTCTCCAGCGTCACCGATTGCCACAAGCCGGAGATCGGCCCATACCACGACTGCTTGCCGTGCGGAATCTCGGCGAAGAAGTCGAGCGAATCGTCCACGCGCACGGTGAGGGTGTTGTTGCCGGGTTGCACCAGCCTGGTGACGTCCAACTCAAACGGCAGATAGCCCCCTTCATGTGCGCCGGCCTTCCTGCCGTTCACCCACACCTCGGCAAAGTAATCCGCGGCGCCGAAGCGCAGGACGATGGCGCGATCCTTCCCAAGCATCTTCGGCGTCAATTTGAACGTGCGTTGATACCAACCCACGCCGGTGTATCGGCGTAGATCGGGATGGACCTGCCACGGGGACGGCACGTTGACCCGCAGCGACGCTTGGTGCGGCAAAGCCTTCGGCGAGAGCTTGCGGACCGGATCGGCCCAGAAATGCCACAGGCCGTCCAGCGAGAGGGTGCGTCGTGACACGATGAACTCCTTGTGTGTTAGTCGTTGCGCAGCTCCGGTCAGATTGCTGCAGCGAACCGTTCAATGCAAAGGCTGGGGGCCGGTCGTGGGCCCATACAACATCGGCGTATCTCCAACGAAGGTCACCCGGTCAATGCGCAGGCTGCGCCGGCCGAGTTTGGCGTAACCCACAAAGCGCGCGTCCCAGGCGTGGTAGGCCATCCACAGATTGCCTTTCACATCACGGAAGAATTCCTGCCCACCTGGTCCGGCCACATCGCCACGCCCGGCGAAGAGCGGGCCATCCGTCGTCATCTTGCGATATGGACCGGTGATGGCTTCCGCCACGGCATAGCCGACAGCATAATCCGCGCTCTCGTACCAGTTGGCCGAGTAGAACAGGTAATACCTGCCGCCATGCTTGAGCATGCTGGGGCCTTCGATCAGCGAGGCTTCCCAGGCGCGGTCGTGGCGCAACAGTTCTACCGGCCGGCCGACGAGCGACAGACCATCGTCACTCAGTTGTTGAATCCACAAACCGACAGATAGGCCACAACAATTGCCGTCGTTCTTCCACAACAGCCAGGCTGAACTATCCTCGTCTACGAAGGGGCTGGGGTCAATCGAACCACCCAGGTCGGCCTGGCAAATGAACGGTCGGGGCGAGTCGTCTTTGAACTTGCCGTCAGGCGCATCGGCAATAGCGCGGCCGATACACTGCCGGTCCGAGGCATGGTCGCGGGCAGTGAAGTAGAGCACGTAACGATGGCCACGCGGCAAAACCGACGGCGCCCAGGTGAGGCTCGCGCCGGAACGCGCCCACTTCGGAAGCAAGGGCAAGGCATCGCCCAGCTTCTCCCAGATAGCCAGATCGGTGGAGCGCAGCACCGGCACGTTGTTGCTGCGCACGTTCGTGGCGTAGGCGTAATAGACACTGCCAACGCGCAACACGAATGGATCGGGGAAGTCGTCGTCGTAGACGGGATTGGTGTAGGTCGGTCCGGCAGGCATGTCAGGTGTTGGCGTCGGATGCAGCGACGGAGCGGCACAGGCAGAGAGCAGGCTGATCAGGACACATGCACACGTCATCGCGCGTCGCCAGGAATGGCCCTGGTTTGCGCCGGCCGATGCCCGGTGTTCGAGCTCCAGGCTGAGAAGACGAAGCCCGACCAACGGGGCCGGAGCGGAGTCACTCACGCAACCGTTCACACCAAGCTGACCGCCGTGAATGACAGCGGCGGCAGGCGCAAGCGCACCGTGCCTCCGCTCACCTTCAACCGGCTCAGCTTCTTCGGCACGACAGCGTCCGGCCGTTCCCAGGTATTGCCAGCCTGGGGATCGTCGCCGGTCAGTTGCCAGGCCTCCAGCACCTGAGACGGCGCGCCGTCCTGCCAGACCAGCTCGGTCACCACGGGTTCGCTCAGGCTGCGATTGACGATGAAGACGGCTTGCCGGCCGGTCTCCGGATCGTGGCTGGCCGCCGCGTCCAGCAACGGCGACGCGCCGAACTGCCTGTTCTCATACGTCGGCGACTTCACCAACACGTCGAGCGCAAAGCCGCGCGCCCAGTTGCTGACGAGCTTGAAGGGATAGAACGAGGTGTGTTTGAGCAGGCCATCGCGCCGGGTATGAATCCACGAGATGATGTTCACAATTTGCGCGACGCAGGCGATCTTGAGCACATCGCACTTGCGCAGGAAGACGTTCAGCCATTGCGCAACCACCAGGGCGTCTTCCAGGTTGTAGCCTGCCTCGGCCAGGTGCGGCGCTTCAGTCCAACGCCCGTCCGTCTCGCCGGGGTGCCACACCTGCCATTCGTCCCAGGAGAGATAGACCTCGTGCTTGCTGCGCACTTTGGCTTTGACGTAGCGCAGCGTAGCAGCCATCGTGTCCACGAACTCCTCGAAGCGCTGGGCCAGGGCCAGATAACTGGGCGTGTCCTGGTCTTGATGGTTGGAGACATACATGTGGATGGACAGATAGTCCATCTTGTCCCAGCAATGCTCCAGCGCGATGCGGTCCCATTCCGGAAAGGTGGGCATGCGGTCGTTGGACGAGCCGCACAGCACGGTCTTGATGGCCGGATCGTGCCACTTCATCAACTTGGCCGCTTCGCGGGCTTTCTTGGCATAGTCCAGCGCATCAAGATGGCCGATCTGCCACGGGCCATCCATCTCGTTGCCCACGCACCAGTATTTGACGTTGTGCGGCTCCTTGAAACCATGGGCAACGCGCAGGTCGGCATAGTAAGTGCCGGCGGGCGCGTTGCAATACTCCACCAGGTTGGCCGCCGACTCGATGGTGCCCGTGCCCATGTTCACGCCGAGCATCGGCTCGGCGTTGATCTTGCGGCAGAAGCGAATGAACTCGTTCGTGCCGAACTGGTTGGTCTCGATGGAGAACCAGGCCAGCTCGCGTTTGCGCGGGCGCTGTTCCTTCGGCCCCACCCCATCCAGCCAGTTGTAGCCGCTCAGGAAGTTGCCGCCGGGGTAGCGGATGGTGGTATAGCGCAGCTCGCGCAGCGCGCTCAGGACATCCGTCCGCAGGCCGTCTTCGTCGGCCAACGGCGAGGCGGGGTCATAGATTCCCTCGTAGATACAACGGCCCATGTGCTCGGCAAAACCGCCGAACAACAGCGGCGAGATTTCGGCGATGACGCGATTGGGATCGAGGAAGAGCGTAGCGTTGAGCATGATGGTTCAGCGCCCGGCCGGGCTTAACGGAGTCAAGATTCACAATGCGTGGAGACGTTGTCAGATCGAACGATGGCAACGGTCGTTTTACCAGCCCAGAAGATGCCTGTCAAGCGCGTATCCCATGCACGCTCACCGCCGGCCATTTCGATACAACATCGCCATCGCGCCCAGCAACAACGCCGCACCGAGCCAACCGGACGACCCCAGCCGCTCGTCGAAGAGCAGCCAGGCCAGCAAGGCAGAGGTAAGCGGCTCGACCAGCGTGGCGATGGTGGCGACGGTCGCCGGCGTGGTGCGCATTCCAGCCAGAAAGACGAAGTAACCGAGCGCAGTCGGCACCAGGCCGAGATACAAGAGGTGCAGCCAACCGATCGTCGGGTAACGCATTACCAGGCCGCCCGGCCATGCCTCAGACAGCCCGAACAGCAGGGCCGCCCCCACGGTGAAACCGATGGCGATCGGCTGCAGTGGATGGTAGCGGTTGGCCAGAAAGCGGCTGCACAACGCCAGGATGGCGTAGGCGGTGGCCGAACCGAGCGCAAGCAACACGCCGACCAGCGCATCCGCCTGCGATGCTCCGGTGAACTCGACGTTGATCAGCAAAGCCGTGCCAACCAGCGCGCAGGCCAGCGCCAGGCCGACGAGCGGCGTGGGGCGTTCCCTCATCAGCGGAACCGAGAGCAGCGCGACGATCACCGGCGCAACGCACAGCGTGATCAACGTCGCCACGGTCACCCCCACACGCGGGATGGCCGCAAAGTAGCACGCCTGATACAGCGCCATCATCGCGCCAATTGCCAGCACCGCGCTGAGGTCTCGACGAGCGACCGCGAACATGCGCGCGCCGAGGGCCAGCCAGCACGTGATCAGCAACGCCGGCGCCGAGAGGGCCAATCGAAAGAAGCCGACCGAAAGCGGGTTCGTGTCGGCCAGTGCGTAGAGCGACTTGGTGGTCACACCAACCGTGCCCCACAGCACGGCAGCGAACATCACCTGGGCGAGCCCGGAGCGCGTTCCGGCGCGATCGGGTTTTCGAAAAGACGCATCCGCTCCCGAACTTTGCGCAGGGTTCGACGGAGACATGCGAGCGGCAGTGTAGCGCGGAAGTGGTAAAGTGGCCTGGCTTCGTGACACGCGATCCAAAATACGACGCCCGGCTGGGTTACCTGATTGCCGCCGCATCGGCTTGTGTGTGGGCCGGCACATCCCCCGGCATCGCCTTCCTGCTCGGCCGTGGCGTCCCCAGCCTCACCATCGCCCTGTGGCGCGACGTGATCATCGCCGCGTTCATGTTCGTTGCCCTGGCGCTGATTCGTCCGTCGCTGCTGCGGGTGGAAAGGCGCGAGTGGCGCGGTCTGGCCTTTGCCGGCGCCATCGCCATCGGCCTGTACCACGCGTTGTGGGTGTGGTCGGTCATGCTCAACGGCGTCGCCATCGCCGTCGTGCTGATCTATTTGTATCCGGCGTTCGTGACGCTCGGCGCATGGTTGCTCTTCAGGGAGCGCATCACCGCGCCACAGATCGTCGCGCTGGCGCTGGCGGTCTGCGGCTGCGCCCTGGTAGTGCGCGCCTACGATCCGGCTGTGCTGAAATTGAGCCTGCCCGGACTGGTCATTGGTTTGCTCACCGCGATCACGCACACGGTGTATGTGTTGTTCAACCAACATCGCATGCAGCGCGGCGACCGGGCGAACCGCCTGCACCCTTTCACCTCGCTGACCTACACGATGGCCTTCGGCGCGGCAGTGCTGTTGCTGCTCACCTGGCTGATCGCGCCGGCGGAACTGCCCCCGCCCGCCGAACCGACCACCGCGCTGGCATTGATTGCGCTGGCGCTGGGGCCGACCCTGGGCGGCTACGGCCTGTTCACCGTGTCCCTGCGCTACGCGCCGGCGCGGATCGCCAGCCTCATCGTGGTCATGGAAGTCCCCATCGCCACCCTGATCGCGGTCGCCTTCCTGGGCGAACGCCTCGCCTGGCCGCAGGTCGTCGGGATGATCTGCGTCCTGACTGCTGCCATCCTGCCGGGCGCCCACGCCGAGCTGTCCGCGCAGCGGCGCGCGCAGGCCGCGTCATCGCTCGCACCAATACCGGATTGAGTCGCTATGTTCAAATCACTTGTGACGATGTGCACCATTGCAATGCTGGCAACCGCGGCCTGTGGGTCGTTGGCGCTGCCGCCTCCGACGCCTTCGCCGGATCCACACGCCTTGCAGCGCGCTCGCGACAAGATTGCCTTCGACCTGGACCAAATTGACGAGGACGGCATGATCGGCCCCGCCGGCGGCAGGCGCCTGGTCGCTTACGAGTTCTGCATCCCTCAGGAACAAGCCAAGCGCGACGAGGTCAAAGCCATTGACCCTTCGCTGAAGTTCTACGCCGGGACGCCGGGGCGCATCCGCTGCCGGCGTGACCAATACCTGTGCATCGGCGAGGGTGGAACGCGCGACGTGCTGCTCAAGCTGGCCAGCCTGGACTACGTCGAGCGCATCGAACCGTTCTACGGCGAGTGATGGGATTCAGCATCGGCGAATTGCCGATGCCGATCGCCGGGATGTTGGCCGCGTGTAGCCGGCGCATGAGCACAGGCATCGCATGCCCTGACCCAGTTACGGCCGGAATTCAACGCACGGCCGATGCAATCGTCGCGTAGACCACCACGATCACCACAGCAATCATCACCACGAGCAGGCCGAGGATCGCCGCAGGCACGATGGCGCGATATTCGAAGCTCTGCGGCACGCGCGAGGCCGGCGCGCGCCTGGTGGCCGGCCTGCCGGCCGGCTGCACCACGGGGTTCGGCCGCGGGGCCCCATGCGTCGGCTGCCAGCGGGCAAAAATGCTACGCCCAAAGATCGCGATCAGGAAGAAGCCCACCACCGTGATCGGCGCGAATCCCAGCATGATGATGAAGCGCTCGTCCGCCGTCGTCGCGCCAAGCGTGAAAGGGGCCAGCAACCCCAGCAACGCGAAGCCAACGCCCAGGGCGATGCCCCATCCTGCCTTCATCGGCGTCCGCTGCCTGGTCAACGCGCGTCGTCGCAGCGCGCTGCTGGCCGACGGCGCGGGGCGCGACGGCTCAGCGCGCGACGGCTCAGCGCGCAACGGCGCAGGGGGCGGCTTTTGCTCCTGGGCAGCACTGGCATCCGTAGCCTGGCGGCCCAGACCCGGCAGCATGGCTGTGAACAACAGCAGGGCGCCCGTCAGGCCGAAGAGGATGGTGATGATCAGCACCTCGCGGCGTTGATCCGCCGGCACGATGATTGGCACGAGGACGGCCAGCGCCACCAGCAACCCGCCGAAGCCCAGGTTGATGCGCGCACGATAGCGCTGCATCAGCGCCATGAGCGAGGGTTGCCCGGCAGCCTGGCGCTGGGCTGCGGCGAGCGAAAAATCGAGTGGCGGTTGCGCCGGGAGCCGACTCGCGCCCGCCTCCTCACTGATGCTGGCCACCTGGGCAGCCTCCGGCGCGGAGACAGCCGCCGGTGAGAGCGGTTCTGCTGCCGTGGAAGGCCCCGGTTGAACCGGCCTGGCGGGCGTCGTTTTATCCAGCAAGTCGGCCGACTTCGTCAGGGCTGCCAGCGTGTTCGTCAGGGCCGCCGATAGCTCGGCAGCAGCGCGGCGGGCACTTTCCCCTTCGCCCTGCACCTGCACGTGGATGACCAGGGGTTGGTCGTTGACCTCGACCCGAAGTTCTACCTTAAGCACATTCGAGGGCGGCGCCATAGCAACAACTATAGCACCGCCCCCGGCCGATGTGGGTACATCCGGCTGGCCTGTTAGCATCGAGTGAGCCTTATAATATAATCCCGGCTGACTCAGCGCGTCTGGCTCGACAGCGAACCTGTTTTGGCTGGCTCGCGGGATTGCGCCTGGGGTAAGTACCAGATGGCTCGAGTATGACGGACTCAATCCATTCTTCAGCCAGCGCATAGCTCTCATGGTTGCTGGCAAAAGCTGCCAGCGGCTATTGCGCAAACAAGCTCCGAATCAGGAGAAGTCACCGTGCGTCCAATTTATGTTCTCCTCTCACTTGCCCTGCTCGTGGGCTGTGCCTCCGGCGCGCCTGAGCAAACCGAACGTCCGCCCCTTGCATCGCCCACAGTGGCTGCTCCGACCGCACCGGCCTCGCCGAGCGCGACTGGCACGCCGACTGCTATCCCATCGCCAACTGCTGCCCCTACCGAACCCACAGCATCCCCGTCACTGACCGCCCTGCCATCCCCGGCGCCGGCCCAGGGTGCTTGTCAGAACCGCTACTATCCGGTTGTCCAGGGTGCCACCTGGTCCTACCGCCTGAGCGGGCCGGTTGACGACACGTTCACGCGCGCGATCGTCGGCATCCGCGAGGATGGCTTCGACGATCAGGACACCTTCACCAGCGGCGCGATCCGGCGCGGTGGCTGGGCCTGCCGGCAAGGCGACCTGATCAGCCTGACGCCGAGCGGCGGCGCGTCTGTGGCAGCCAGCGGCGTCCAGACCGATTTCACCATCGAGTCGAACGAGGGCCTCACGCTCCCCGCCGACCCCCAACCCGGCACGAGGTGGACGCAGACGATCGTATACCTTGGCCAATTCAACATGGGCGATAGGAGTGCAAAGGCGCGCAGCACGCTCAATACGTCGTGCCAGGCGGTCGGGATGGAGTCGGTACGCGTGCCGGCTGGGTCGTTCGAGGCCCTGCGCGCCGACTGCACGAATCAGCTCAACATCGCCCTGCTTGGCGACATGCCGTTCGATTTCTCCATCTCCACCAGCAGCAGCGCTTGGTATGCGCCGGGGGTGGGTCTGGTCAAGCTGCGCGATGTCATCGAGATGGGCGCAACGGAGGTCGTCCTCCCTCGCGATTTAGATAGCTTGTTCGCCGCATCGAAGCGCGATGTCAGCGAGATGAGCGCAACGGAGGTCGTCCTACTCTCGTACGCCCTGCCGTGAGCGTGCGCGCGTCCCCCTCTGCTGGCTCGCAGCACTCTCCAAGGGAATCTGGCTATTGCTGGGTGAACCTTATGCCGTTGCGCTGCTGAACCCGACCGTCAACCAGCGTGCAGAGCCATCCAGAATGGACGGCGCAGGCCACCGCCGGGATAGGGAACTCAGCGGGCCGCGCCGCCCTCTACGCCTACTACGCGCGTCCCGCAGAAGAAGCGAAAAGTCTCAACCGTGCCTTCCTCGGCAAACCCGCTCCATCCCCAGGCCGGCCTGGGAGCAAACAGGTTCAGGCTCAGCATGCTGCTGCCGTTGACCTTGACCCCGCCGGCGTGGATGCGCCGGCCCAGCGCCAACCCGCGCGGCTCATCGCGCGTGAACACATAGGCCTCCAGCCCATACGGCGTGCCGTTGGCCAGCGCCAGCGCCTCTTCGTCGCTTCGGAAGGTGTGTAGCGTGGCTACCGGGCCGAAGATTTCCTCCGTCGCCTCCCCGGCGGGCACGCCGGTGACCAGCGTGGGCGCCAGGAAGTGGCCGGGGAGATCGGGCAGGGGCGTGCTGGTGTGCAGCGCGCCTCCCCTGGCGACCAGGCCGGCGATCTGGCGCTCAACCTTCGCTTTGTGACGAGAATGGATCAACGGCCCCATGTCGCTTTGCTCAGAGAGCGAATCACCCAGCCGGATGCAGCTCAGCCGGTCGAGCGCCCTGGTCAGCAGTTCCTGGGCGATGTCCTGATGGGCGATCAGCCGGCCCAGCGCCCGGCACCACTGGCCGTTCAGCGAGACCAGCAGGTTCACCACGCCCTGGGCGGCTTCGTCCAGGTCGGCATCTTCCAGGACGACCATCGGGTTATTGCCGCCCAGCTCCAACTGAGCCGGCTTAAAGTCCTCGGCGCAAGCGCGAGCGATGGAGCGACCGCCCTCGGTGCCACCGGTGTAGCTCACCGCGCGGATGCGCCGGTCGCTCACCAGTTTCGCGCCGACCTGTGGTCCGCCGTGCACCACCTGCAGCACGCCGCCGGGCAGGCCAGCCGCCTGCGCGGCCTCGATAAACACATCGCAGCCGTGCGGCGCCCACTCGCTGGCCTTCAGGATGGCCGGGCAGCCGGCGGCCAGCGCGTTGGCCAGCTTGTGCGCGGCCATCGGCGCCGGCGCGTTCCACGGCACCAGCGCCAGCGCCGGCCCCCACGGCAGACGATGGATTTCCACCGTGTGGCCGTTCGGCCCATCCATGAAGCTGGTGGCGCCGTTGGTCTTCATCTGCTCGATGGCCAACAGCCACGCGCCGGTGGTGATGACGCTCAGCATCCGCGTGGTGCGGATGACCGCGCCGGTGAGCGACGACTCAAGCTGCGCGATGCGCTCCCTGCGCTTGTCCAGCTCGGCGCTCAGCGCGGCCAGGTAGCCAGCGCGCTCATCGGGCGGCAAGCGCGCCCAGGCGCCCGCCTGATGCACGCGCCAGGCCGCCGCCAGCGCGCGCTCGATCTGCGCGTCGTCCGTCGCCATCTGGCGCTGCAAGCGCTCGCCCGTGTTCGGATCCTCCAGCCAGTCCTCCAGCGCCACGGTCGGCGCGCTGGTCTGCCCATCAATCAGATCAACGAGAGCCGGGAGCTGCCTCATGACTTCACCGCCAATCCCTGATACCCTGCCCCTTCAACGATCATCCTGGCCACCTCCAAGCGGCCGCGCTCGGCGGGGAAGGCCTGCACCAGGCCCATGCTGAGATCGCGCAGCGCCCGCGCCACCGCGCCGCTGTTGGTGGTGCCGCTGGTGCCGCCGGCCTTGAACGCGCCGAGCGCCACGCGAAAGGCGGCCTCGCACACCTGTCCTTTGCACATTCGCCATTGCTTCGCCACCTCGGCTTTAGGCTTGAGCGGCGGATCGCTGGTCTCCAGGAGCAACTGCCGGCGCAGCCAGAGGTAGCCCGTCTCCAGGTCCACCGTCATCTGGCCGATCAGCTCCTGGTGCATCGGGCTGGTGGCGATGCTGCGGCCGGTGTCCTGGAACTTGAAGTCCAGCAAGGCGCGCATCGCGTAGTCGTAGCAGGCCTGGGCAACGCCGAGGTAGACGGCGACGATGGCCACCTGGTTGCCCACCCAGGTGCCGCGGGACATCTGTGTGGCGCGGGCAAACGCGCCGGGGATGGTCAGCGCTTCATCGGCCGGCACGAACACGTCGCGCAGCACGATCCCATCCGTGGCGGTGGCGCGCATGCCGATCGGCTGCCAGGGCGCGCGCGGCGAAACGCCTGGCGCATCGCGCGGGACGAAGAACAGCGCCAGCCCGTTCACGTCGGTGCTGCCGGCCAGCTTGGCGGTGACCAGGTACTCATCGGCCACGCCGGTAGCGCAGCCGAACGACTTGACGCCGTTCAGCCGCCAGCCGCCCGGCACGGGCGCGGCCTCGGTGGCAATGGTGACATTGGCGCCTTCGGTCTTGCCGCTTTCGCTGGCAAAGTTGGCCAGCCACAGGCGACGTTCGCCCATCTTGCGCAGCAGCTTCTCGGCAAAGGCGCGCACGATCGGCGCCTCCTCCGGGGCATACAGGCCAGCTTCGATGGCCTCCAGGGGCAACAGCCCGCGCGAGGCGCTGGTGCAATGAAAGAAGTAGGCCAGCGCCGTGGATGGACAGGCCGTGCCCATCGCAAAGGTCGCGGCGCACAGGTCGCGCAAAGTTCCCCCCAGGCCGCCGTAGCGCTCTGGCACGATCAGGCCGAGCAAGCCGGACTCGCGGATGGCAGCAAGGTTCTCCATCTGGAACTGCGCATCGCGGTCGGCGCGTTCGGCATTGGCGCGCAGCACTGGCAAGACCTGTTCCACGCGCTGCGCGTTCTCGCGTTCGCGCAACGTCATGTCCTCGACCAGGCGCGCGCCGGTCAGAGAATCCAGCGTGGTGTCCATAAGCCTAGGCTGTGCGCGGCGCGGCGAACCTCGCGCGCACCACCTGGGGGATGCGCCCGTCCATGGCGATGAGCGTGACAACCAGCGCCAGGCTCAGGAAGACCTCACCCAGGTTGGCAAGGGTGATGGCGCGACTGCCGGCTCCCGCCAGGATCAGCATGATGAGCGCGCCGGCGAACAACCAGGGCCAGCGCGCTTTAACCCAGATCACCACTCCCACAACTACCAACACCACCATCGAGATCAAGGACGGCAGCGGCGGGCCTTTCAGCAGGCTGAACTCGTTGGAATAGCGCAGCGTATCCTGAAAGCGCGCTGGCTCCAGTTGAAGGTTCAGGATGTCGGTGAACGCGCCGTAGCCGATCAGCGCCGTCGCCAGGGTACAAAAGGCCGCGTGTACGCCTTTGGTCTGCGACCAGCCGACGTCGGCCCGCCGAGCCACGCCGCAGGCAAAGATGACTAACATGGGCGTCAACAGCGCATGAAAGACGTAACGCGGCACGTTCACTGCTTGCAGCGCCGCGCCTTCCCCAAGCAACGACCCGGAGGCGATCGCCAAATTGTCGTAGACCAGCGCGCCGATCACGGCGATCGGGATCAGGCCATACGACGACCGGTGGGTCAGCCAGTGCCGCACAGCGATGATCGTCAGCGCAATCTCGACCAGTGCGAAGCAGATGTGAATGAGCGTAAACATTTGTCTTCCTCCTGATTGTGGATTCATCCGGGTCGCCGCACGTATTGCCCACCGGGCTGTCCGACGATCCGACCTTCGCTGAAGACCAGCCGACCGCGCACCAGGGTATGCCTGACGCGGCCTTTCACCTGAATGCCCTCGAAGGGCGTATAGCCCTGCGCCGAGAACGACGCCTGGGCGCGAATAGTCCACACTTCGTTGGGATCGAGCAGCGCAATGTCCGCGTCAAAACCCTCGGCCAAGTCGCCTTTGTGCAGCAGGCCGAATCGGCGGGCGGGATTGCCGCTCACCAAAGCTGCGATGCGATTGGGGGAGAGCCCGCGCCGTGTGCCCTCGCTGAAGATGGCCGGGAGCAAATATTCGCTGCCGCCGAAGCCGGCTCTGGCCTTCCAGATGTCCTCCGGCGCCGACGCATCCACTTTTATTGCGCGCGGGCAGTTGGCATGATCGGTCACCAGCCATTCGATGGTGCCATCCAGGACGCGCGACCACAGATACTCCACGTCGTCGCGCGACCGCAGCGGCGGATTGACCTTGCCCCATGCGCCACAGGGCGACCGGTCGTCCAGCAGCAGGTGGCCAGCGGTGGCCTCCAGGCCAAAGGTGACATCGGGATAAGCGGCGCGGGCGCGCAGGGCAGCTTCCATAGCCTGGCGCGAGCTGATGTGCAAGATGTTTACCTGGTTCAGGCCGGCGGCATGGGCCATCGCGCCAACGATGCTGATGGCGATCGCCTCGCTGTGCGGTGGGCGCGCAGCGCTGTACTGTTGCAGCGGGGTGCTCCCCGGCGGCGGATTGTCTTTGATGCGCGCTTCATAGGCACGCAGCAGCTCCGGCGTCTCGCAGTGAAAGCTAACCTGGATGTATGGCGCTAAATCCGGGTGGGCCTGCTGCAACCGCGCCGCTTCGCGGCAGATAAAGTCGAAGTGGGCCAGGTCGTAGTGATCGCTCGCCTCCAGCATCAGCCACTGGGACTGCGAATCGCTGCGCCCGTGCAGGCCGTGTAGCCCGTAGAACATGAACACTTCGCCGAAGTTCGGCGCGCCGCCCTCGCACAGCATGTACTCCATCTCGTGGATATGCATGCCCTGGATGGGCGACATGTGATAGCCGTAGTCGGTGTAGTAGCGGCCCTCGCTGTGGCGAAGCAACTCCGGGTAGAAAGTCCGCCACGAACCGCCGCGGTTGAGGTACAGGCTACCGGTGCGCGCATAGGTCAGCAGGGTGGTCACGCCGCCACTGACAGCCGCCGCCGATTCCGTGAGTGCATCCTCGTGGGGCGGCACGTAGATGCCGATGTGCGCGTGCGCATCTATGGCGCCGGGAAAGGCCAGCAGGCCGGTGGCGTCCAGCACAGGCACAGCGTCGGCGCTCACGGTCGGTTGCAGGGCGACGATCTTGCCGCCGGCGATGGCAATGTCCATCTGAGCCAGCCCGTCCGCCCAGGGCCGAACCACCTGCGCATTCTTAATAATCAGGTCGAGCTGACTCATGGCTGTCAGGATCAGAACGCCACCACGCCCTCGCACTTGAGCCGCGCGATCTGGTCGTCTTGATAGCCCAGGGCGCGCAGGGTTTCTACGGTGTGCTGGCCTACCCTGGGTGGTTGGAGTCGCAGCTCCATCCGGCCGCTGCTGAAGGCCACGGGCAGCGTCGGCAGGTTGCAGCGCACGCCATCGGCCACTTCCACGTTCCATAGTGCGCCGGCAGCCAGCAGGTGTGGGTCGGCCAACAAATCCTCCGGCCGCGCCACCGGCGCGAAGGGGATCTCCGCCTGCTCGCAGCCAGCCAGCACCTCGGCGGTGCTCATGCGCCTGAACATCGCGGCCAGGTCAGCGGTCAGGCGCTCATGGGCCATGTAGCGCTGGTTGTTGGTGGCCAGCGACGCATCGGCCAACAGATCGGGACGGTTGAACACCTCGCAGAAGCGATGCCAGTGCTTATCGCTGGTGACGCCGACGAAGATCAGGTCGCCATCCCTGGTCTCGAACGGCTGATAGATGGCCCACGACCTCGGCTTGCCGGGCATGGGCGGGATCGGCTCACCCACCACCGGCTGATACACCATGTGCTGACCCATCAGGTAGGCCGCCGACTCGAACAGGCCGCCGCGCACGAGCTGGCCTTTGCCGGTGCGGTCGCGCTCGCGCAGGGCCACCAGCACGCTGAGCGCGCTGAAGGTGCCGGCGGTGATGTCTACCACCGAGATGCCCGCCCGCAGCGGTTGACCCACCGGCCCGGTCATGTAGGCAATGCCGCTCTGCATCTGTACCACCTCGTCCAGCGCCACGCGCCTTTCGTACGGGCCGGGCAGGTAGCCTTTGAGCGAGCAGTAGATCAGGCGAGGGTTGCGCTGCGCCAGAGCCTGGTAGCCCAGGCCCAGGCGATCCATGGTGCCCGGCGCGTAGTTCTCGATCAGCACGTCGGCCTGCTCGGCCAGCGCCGTCACGATCTGCCGGCCGGCCTCGCTTTTGAGGTTAAGGGCCAGGCTCTTCTTGTTGCGGTTAAACATCGGGAAGTAGCCCACGCCGAAGCCTTTGAGCGTGCGCGTGGGGTCGCCTTCCACAGGCTCGATCTTGAGCACGTCCATGCCCAGATCGGCCAGGATCAGGCCGCACGAAGGGCCGAGGATGGCGTGGCTGAACTCGATGACTTTGAGATCGGCAAAAGATGGAATAGACATAAAACAGCGTCAACTAAGCATGAGCGAAGGTTATTGTCTGCGGGCTATCGTGCCGCGCCTTCAGGTATTCGATCAGGCCGCCGGCGCGCAGAATTTGGGTCATCATGGTCGGCATCGGCGCAGCGTGGAAGCTCTGGCCGGTGGTCTCGTTCATCACCAGGCCGTGCTCCAGTTCGATGCGCAGCCTGTGGCCGGGGGCGATGTCGTGCGGCTCGCCCAGCTCTACCAGCGGCAGGCCGACGTTGATGGCGTTCCGGTAGAAGATGCGCGCGAACGACCGGCCTATCACGCAGGCGACGCCGGCGGCCTTGAGCGCCACCGCCGCCTGCTCGCGCGAGGAGCCGCAGCCGAAGTTGTGTCCCACCACCAGGATGTCCCCTGGCTGCGCCCGAACGGCGAAGCCTGGATCCAGGTCTTCGAGCACATGCCTGGCCAGCTCGCCGGCGCTGAGCGTCTTGGTGTATTTGCCGGGGATGATCCGGTCGGTATCTATGTTGTCCACGTCGTATACGCGCGCACAGCCGACGATGGGTTGAAAGGCAGGCGCAGAGCCTGCGCCATCGAGCGGCTCAGCCTGATCGCCATACGCTTCCTGCGACGAAACGCAGTCCGGCTCGGTCAGACGATCACCCAGGACGACTTGATCGCCCAACGGGTCATCTGCCCCGGCGCTCACACCCACGTCGTCCGGGGCAGCAATCTCGCCGGCCAGGACGCTGGCCGCCACCACCGCCGGCGAGGCCAGGTAGATCTGCGCCTTGGGATTGCCCATGCGCCCTTGAAAGTTGCGGTTGGTGGAAGAGATCACCACCTCGCCATCGCCGGGCACGCCCTCGTGCGTGCCGACGCACGGTCCGCAGCCGGGGCTGATGAACGTCGCGCCAGCCTCGCTGAGCGTCGCCAGCGTGCCGTCGCGCAGCGCGGCGTTGAACACGGCGCGCGACGCTGGCGCGATCACCAGGCGCGTCCCCGGCGCTAGCCTGCGCCCGCGCAACACGGCTGCTGCCTGGTGCAGATCGTCGAGGCGGGCGTTGGTGCAACTGCCGATGAAGCCGGCCTGAATCTTCGTGCCCTTCACCTGAGCGATCGGCACGGCGTTGGCGGGCGAGTGTGGCAGCGCCACGTGGGGCGTCAGGCGCGACACATCGAAGCGCAGCACGCGCGCGTAGGTCGCCCCGGCGTCGGCAAATACCGGCTCAAAGGCATAAGGCAGCCGCAAGCCGATCGGCTCGACCACCCCGGCTTTGGCGCCCATCTCGCTGGCCATGTTCACCAGTGTCATGCGCTGGCTCAGCCGCAGCGGCGCGATCGCCTCGCCGGCGAATTCCACGCACTGGTAGTTCGCTCCCTCCAGGCCCACCTGACCGACCAGGAACAAGATGAGATCTTTGGCCGTCACGCCGAGGGGCAATCGTCCGTGCAGCTCGACCTTTATCGTGGGAGGCACCTTCAGCCAGGTCCTGCCCATCAGGAGAATGCCGGCCAGGTCGGTGGAGCCGATGCCGGCTGCAAAAGCGTTCAACGCGCCGTAGGTCGGGGTATGCGAATCGGCTCCGAGGAACAGGTAGCCGGGCCGCACGTGGCCATGCTCGACCATGAGCTGATGGCAGATGCCCGCGCCCACATCGTAGAAGTGGCAACCCTGCTCGCGGGCGAACTGTCGCATCATGGTGTGCAGGTTAGCGGCGCGTTCGTTCGGCGCCGGCGCGGCATGGTCAATCACCAGCGAGACGCGCAGCGGGTTCCATACCCGCCGCCCGCCCATCTGGCGGAAGGCCTGGATAGCCATCGGCGCGGTGGCGTCGGTGGCCATCACGCCGTCCACGCGCACGACAGCGATCTCGCCGGCGCGGACGATCCGGCCGGCGGCACGGGAGATGATCTTCTCAGCAATAGTCAGGCTCATGGCAGGGAACTAGGCGTCAGCGAGCTGGCTGAACAACGCGCGGCGGGTGCCAGCGACCAACACGTGGCTGGGCAAAGGCCGCCCCAGAAAGCTTTGCAGTTTGGCCGAAGTGCGACGGATGACTTCCACATCCACGTCGGTCGCGATGCCCAGCTCGTCGCACATATTCACCAGGTCCTCGGTGCTGATGTTGCCGGTGGCCACCTTCGTCGTCGGGCAACCGCCCAGCCCCCCCAGCGACGACTCGAAGACGGTGACGCCCACATCCATCGCTGCCAGCACGTTGGCCAGCCCCAACCCCCGCGTGTCGTGCAGGTGGAGTGCAAATACGCAGGTCGGCAGGGCCTCTCGCAGGGCGCTCATGAGCCGGCGCACGCTCAGCGGGCTGGCCAGACCAACCGTGTCGGCGATGCAGATGTGGCGCAGGCCGAGCGCGGCGCAGGCCCCGGCCAGCTCAAGCACCCGCTGCTCCGGCACGTCGCCCTCAAACGGACAGCCAAAGGCGACCGAAACGGCCGGCTCAACGCGAATGCCCTGCGGCACGCACAGAGCGATGACTGTCTCCAGCGCTGCCAGCGACTGCGCGATGCTCATGTTCATGTTCTTCTGGTTGTAGGCCTCGCTGGCGCAGACCACAAAACGCACCGCGCCCACCTGCGCAGCAATTGCCCGCTGCGCGCCCTTCACGTTCAGGATGAGCGCGCTGTAGGTCACCCCAGGCCGGCGGTCAATGCCTCGCATCACTTCGTCGCTGTCCGCCATCTGCGGGATCACCTTCGGGTTGACAAACGAGGTCGCTTCGATGCACCTCAGGCCCGACGCGGACAGGCAGTTGATGACCTCGATCTTCAGCCCAGTTGGGATGAAGACCTTCTCCATTTGCAAGCCGTCGCGCGGGCCGACTTCCACCACGGTAATTCGATCTGGCAGGTTCATTGTTTCGGAGTTGATGAACAATCCGCAGTTGTGCCTCTCTCACTGCTCCGTCCAATTTAGCAGGCCGAACAGCACATACGCAGGGCGATTGCTGATGTAAACCATCCACACGTTGGCCAGCGTATAGCGCTCGTCCAGCAAGAACTCGCGCCCACGGATCACGATTGGCTGGCCGGCGACATGTTGCGTGACGAACAACGCGCGCCCGTAGGCAATGCCATTGCCGAAGAGATGCGGACCGTGAAAGGTGTGGCGATTGACGTGGCGAGCGCGGTTGGTCGCATAGCGACCGCTCAGGCGAACCTCAGCGGGCGCGTCAATTTCCACCACTTGCTCGGCAGTGAGCAGGCTGACGGGCGTATAGGCGATGCGCACGGATGCCTGACCCAGATAGGCCTGATCGGCGCGATAAACGTGCATGGCGCCAGCAAAGACGCCGCGACGCTTGGACGGCAACACGTGCGGTTTTGGCCCGTTGACGCGCTCACCTTCGCAGAAAGCATCTATCTCTGCCTTTGTCTGCGGGTTGGCCGGGTAGTCGTGCGCCACGCGATACAAGCCGTTAAAGACATATTTGAGCGTTGGCCCCTCGTACAGGAGCGAGGAATACACCTGCGTGCAGCCGTCGTCCAGCACCCAGTTCAGGGTGTTCAGCTCGCAGGCCCAAAACGGCGAGTAGTAGTGCGAGTTCACCAGCCCGCCATACGGTTGCCCGCTGCCGTAGAAGTCCGGGCCGAGGTAGACCCGGTCGCGGTCGCCGTCGCGCACGCCAAAGCAAAACCCATCGGGCGTGGCCAGGCGATGAAACTCCACCGACGGCAGATCGTGGAAGTCGGTGTGCATCAGGTAGGTCGTCTCGCCGGTGGCCGGGTCGAACACGCTCTGGCGAGACACCTTGTTGTAGCCAAGGTGGTTGCCGTCTCGATCAAACGTGCTGGGATAGCCGTGCCATTCGCCGCTGATGCGCTTCTGGAATTCGCTGGGCTGATTCATCGCGTCCACTCCCTGGCTTTAAACGTCCTGCGCGCGCAGCAGGTCAATCAATTTGAGGTTGGTCTCTCTCCCAAGCAGCCGCTCGATCTGGCTCCACACAGGGTCCACCTCGTAGCTGAAGATGGCTTCGCGATTGGCCCGATCGCGGGCAGCGAGCTGCGCCGGAGGAAGGTCCACCGGCGTTTTTATCCCGCGCTCAAGCAGGTCGAACCAGTGTTGCAGGTAAGCCTCGATGTATGGCCGGCACTGGGCGTAGGCGGATTCGGTGGCGCGGTAGGCCAACATCCAGGGCGACATCAGCGCGTACTGGCGCGGCGACAGATGAGCCGGGGATAACCCTTCGATCTTTCTGGCTGCTTCAAACGCCGGCGTCAGCGGCATGAACACCTCGTTCATGTAGGCCAGGTGTGCGCCCAGATCCACGCGCGGGATCAGATCGAGGTGAAAGGCAAAGCTCGAACCGCTCATCACGCTATCCAGCGTGAAGTGAGGGGCGATGCTCTCCGGCGGCGTGAAGGCAAAGAACATGTGCGAGTCCAGCCCGATCGGCGGGACGGTGATGCCGATGTACACCACCTTGCGCACGCGCTCAGGGCCGTCGGGCGAGGACACAAAAAGCCGACAGGCGCCAACCGGATGCGGCGACATCGGGCTGAGCAGGGCAAGATAAGGCTCGCCCAATTCGCGCAGCCCACAGCGGGCGACGATGGCGTTTAGTGCGTCGTGGCTAAGCTGTCTGGCCAGGCTCATGGGTCGTCCTCGATTGACTCGGCGCTTGCTTGACGGGCACTTCTTTCATCACCCAGGCGGCGGCCAGCTCAGGCACCTCACGCCGCGCCGGCGAAGGAATCACCACTGCCTTGATGTTGGCGTACTCGGCCTGGATGAGGTGCGCATCTATGCCCCAGCCCCGCGCGATGGCTTCGTCGTGCAGGCGGGTGAACGCCTGAACAATGGCGTGCTGCGGCGCCGGCTGACCCTCGACGCGCGCGCGCATCCGCTCCAGCGACGCCGTCATGCGCTGCCGGGCAATCTCTGCCTCGGTGGTGCTGGCTTTGTGCGCGATCATCCACCTGGTGACGGTGGTCGTCTCGTTCACCGGCAGGTGCGCCATCATCATGTGGTCGTCGCCGATGCGGTAGAGCGTGATGCACGGCATGTGGAAGGCCACCACGGCTTCGCAAGCCTCAGCCGGCGCGCGTTTGCTCACCAGGCCCAGGAAGCTGCGCTCGATGCGATCAGGCGGCGTAAGCTGCGCCTTCAGGCG
Source organism: Anaerolineae bacterium (assembly GCA_023511655.1). Lineage (GTDB taxonomy): Bacteria > Chloroflexota > Anaerolineae > J036 > Brachytrichaceae > JAAFGM01. The sequence continues at coordinate 10,366 of JAIMBB010000017.1, read as the reverse complement.
CGCTCCCCATTCACCTACCTGTGCCGAGGCCTGAGCGACTTTGGGCGGCTCAGCGGCAAATTCGCCGTCCAGCGCCAGGGCAGCCACCGCCGGCTCGGAGAGATGTCCCATCACGCGGTCGTAGGGTGCATGCCAGGTGAAGTCGCCGGTGAAGATTACAGTTGCGCCGGCCTCTTGAAGCGCCGGCATCGGCGGCCGCTCTGCATCGGGGAGGTCGCCCAGGAAGGCCCATACCCACTGCATCTTTTCGAGCGTGGGATAGGCATCCACGCGCGCCTTGCGCGGCACCGGCATCGAAGGGGGATTGGCAGGAATGCGCACGCACGCGCCGTCGGGTTTGAACTCCCAGCCGTGATACGGGCACACGATGCAATCGTCCTTGGTCCAGCCGTCGCTCAGCGCGCCGCCGCGATGCACGCACAGATCGCTGAGCACGTTCGCGCGCCCGTCGGGCAGGCGGTACAACACGAACTCCTGCTGCAGCGCCGTCACGCGCCTGGGGTTGCGGCTGACTTCGGAACTAAAGGCCAGCGGCCACCAGAAATTCTTCAGCATATTCGCCTTCCTCCTACTTTTTGCGCCACTCCACGGCGGGGGTGTTGAGCAGCAGCTCCAGCCGCGCCAGAGCGGAGCGGGCGCGACTTGCAACGGCAAGGATGAACGCAGCGATGACCTCCGAGAGATGAGCGCGGATCGCCGTTTCGTCGCCCTCCGCCGACAAGTCCAGAAAGCTGCGCCCGGCGGTCTCATCCAGCGGATGGGCAAGCGTGAAGTGGTTGGCCGCGCGCCAGATCACCAGATAGCGATCGCCGCGCTGGCCGGTGATGCCCTGCTCGAAGGTGCAGCGCAACGGCAACACAGGATCGGCGGCCTGGCCGTAGCGCGCGCTGCTGGCAGCGATCACGCCGTCGCGAGCGCCGCCCATCAGCAGCAAGGGCAGCTCCGACGAGCAAGGCAGCACCGCGCCGGGCGGGAAGCCCAGCATCGTGGCGGCCAGGGTGTGGCCGGCATAGCTGAAGCCGGCCACGACCTGCGCGAAGTAACGCGGGTTGGCGTTGTGCAGCGCGGCCGTGCCGCCCGCGGAATGCCCGCCCAGCACAAGGCGATCCATCGCGAGCACTCCCTCCAGAGGCCCGGAGCGGTTGAGGGCATCGAGCGCAGCAATGATCTGGCCGATGGCCGGCACGGTGGGGCCGCAGCCGTAGGTCTGCGGCGTCACTCGCCTCAGGTCTAAACCGATGGTCAGGCCAATCGTGCCGGGCAACGTCTCGCCCACCCAGTTGAACAGCGCCGTGACGATGTGCTGGCGGGCCAGGGCGATGGCCAGCCATGCGTAACACTCGGCCGGGACGTTGATGCCGTTGAAGAAGATCACCACCGGCATCGGCCCGCGCGAACGATCAGCCGGGATCGCGCCGCTCGTGCGCTCAGCGTCATCGCCGGTCGGCGCAGCCGGATAGAACACCTTGAGCTGCAAGGTGTCGAAGGGCGGCGAAGCGCCTTCGGCTTTGACGGCAGTGTAGAGCGCGCGGATCATCGGCGTATCGGCCTAGGCCATGGCAAACTGCGATGCATAGGGCGAGGGGATTTCAATGTCGTCCTGCGGCTTGCCGCGCGGGTACAGGCCCCATCCCCGGTCGAAGAAGTGCTGGCGCACCTTGCGGTAGGCGATCTGGATCGCATCGCTGCGCACGTGCAATTCGGCGGCCAGGTCGTAGGGCAGGATCTCCGGCCGCTGCGCCTCGACCACCTTCTGATCCTGCCGGAAGATTTTGACCACGCGCTGATGCGTGTTGGCATCGGCCCAGTTGCCCTTGAAGAATGTGCGCAGGCCGATGTACTTGCTCACCGTTTTGGTATCGTGAATCGGGACGTGGGCGTTATAGATCACCAACAGGCCGAGCGGCAGATGCACCTCCAGGATGGAGATGTTGGGCATCCACCAGCCGACGACCGTCTTCACCACAGTATCGCGCCTCTTGCTGGTGTAGATGCGGCTCCACAGGCCCCTGGCCGGCGTGGGTTTCAGATGGATCGTGGCCATGGCGCTGGTCTCGGTCGCCAGCACGTCGTAGTTCTCAATCTCCGGCTCGTCGGGGTTGCCGAACGAACCGCCGTGCACGAAGGGGGTGTGGGCAGCATCCACGCCGTTCTCCAGCGCACGGGCGTAGTGCACCTGCCACTCGAAGTTGCCGTATACGGCCTTGAAGGCAGCATCGCCGATGTGAGGCAGGTCGGGGATGGGGATGCGCTCCTGCTCAGGCAGGTCGCCGAAGAAGGCGAAGAACCAACCGTAACGATCAGTGGTTGGATAGGCGAGGGCAAACGTGTCATCGGCGGAGCCGTCCGGCCGGTAGCGCCGGCCGTCTGCCGATACCAGGTCGTCGCCGTCCACGCGCACCTGGCCCAACGGCCGGCGCGTGCGCATGTCCAGGTCGCGGATGATCACGCCCTGGCCATCCTGCCGGCGATAGGCCCAAAACTCCTTGCCCAGCACGCACAGCTTCCTGGGGGTGTGCGTGATGACCTGGCTAAACTCAATCGGCCACCAAAAGTTCTTGAGCATCAGGGTCACCTCCCGAAAGTTCAACCCGCATTGGGCGTCAACCGGATGATCGCCACCCGCTGCAACTGTTCGCACGCAACAATGCGATGAATGCCGATGAGCATCCGCGCTTCGGCATCCACGACCTCCAGTATGGAAACAGACGCGCCGCCGGCCAGTGCGCCTTCCAGCTCCAGCGCCGGCCCGACGCGCCTGGCGACGCCCCAAAAACCAGGCCCGCTCACGCGCTGGCGCGCGCCGGCAGCCTGGCACACCACGCCCCATTCGCCCTCGCGCCAGCCGTCCGGCGCGTAGTTGCGCGTCATCGGCTCCTCGCCCAGGCAGGCGCCGCCGGCATCGAAGCGGGCGCGCGAGCCGCGCCACACCCCCGCAAGGTCAGCCGGCCAGCCCGCCAGGTCGAGGTTGGGGAATTCAGGACTTTCATCCACCCTGTGGTCGGCGCTGATCAGGCGTCCTACGCCGATGAGGTGAGCCACGCACCTGCCGGCGCTGTAGAACCGCCCGCCGGTCAACTGACGGTCGGGCGCGAGCATGGCCGACCAGGACGCGAAGTTGTATCCAAAGCGGGGCCATACCCCGCGACCGGTCATGACGCCTTCGCCCCAGCTCGTCGCGCTGCCGAGCACATCCGGCCCGTGATAGAGCCGGGCACGACCGTTGATCTCCAGGTCAAACGTCCACTCGCCGGCGAACGCCGCCATCGGATGCGCCGACAGGCGGGCATCGGGCCGGCAACGTTGCGTCACGCGCACGCGGCCACTCTCGAGCCGCTCCAGCAGGCGCTGCTGATGATTGCAGCCCACCGGCGACCCGTCATCGTCAAAGACGTATTCCGTCACCAGCCAGCAGCCCAGGAAGGCATCGTCGGTTGATCGTTGCACAGAAAAGCGAGACGAGGTCATTTTGGCTGGCCCTCAAACATCAGAACGCCGTACTCGCTGCCGATGCGCTCACCGCCGCGGTACCAGTGCTGCAACAGCAGCTTGCGCGAGCCGTCGAGCGTCGCCACCTCGCGTCGCCACACGCGCAGCGCCTGGGCCAGATGGTGGAAATGGCCGTGCGCGGCGCGCCCGCCGGCCAGCCCGCAACTGCCGGCGACATCGCTATCCGGCGTCGTCCAGGCCTGCCAGCCGTTCGTCTTCAGACAAAGGCAGCGCGGCGATGGATCGAAGTGACCACCCGCAACCTCGATCCGTCCGTCGCCGGAGAAGCGCTCCTGGTAGGGGGCGTGCGCCAGCGGCCTGCGCTGGTTATCGAGGGCAACCAGCTCGCCGCGCCAGACGCCGCGACGGTGCAGCAGCATCGCGCCGTGGCCGGCCGCTGGGTCAGCGGCCAGGTCATAGGCCGTGCCGCTCAACAGCTCTGGCAAAGCTGCCTCGCCGATCAGGCGCTTATTCTGGCCCACTACCACATACATGAGCTGGTCGCCGCGCGACATCAGCGCCAGCGACACCTGCGTGTCGCCATCCGGCAGCAGCGCGAGCAGAAAGCGCTGGCTGAGGCCGAGCGCCGGCCAGTAGGCGTTGGCATCCACCACGCCCTGGCCCAGCGCCTCGGCATAGCCAACGTTCACCGGCCCTTCGTAGATGCGATGATCGCCGCAGTCGCGGATGAAGTAATGTCCGCTGACCTTGAAGGGGCCGACAAAGGCCACGTCAATGCGCGTCCGGCAATCATCCACGCGCTGCACGCTGCGCAGGTCCATGCCGTTGCCGACGAAACGGCCATCGGCGCCGAACACCTCGGCGCTGCCAACCCACTGACCGAAAAGAGACAGGCTCATAGCTTAGCTCAGTGTCATCCAGCAACCAGGCGCACCACCTCGCGCTGCGGGGGCGTCTGGCGCATCACCGCGCCCCAATCGGTCGCCTCGGCGCTGGGCCACAGATACCGTCCCTCACACCAAAACGCCATCTCGTCTCGGGCGAAGGGAAATGGCGAGAGGACATAGCCATCCCCGCGCGGGATGAGGGTGACCTCAACATCGCCATCCGGCGAAGCCGGCACGTGCCCGAAGGTGGCCGGCGCTCGCTCTGTCGGATGCGTGGTGTTGAAATACAGGGCGAGCATGTCGAAGAACTGCAAGAGCTTGTAGCAGCGAAAGAGAAAATCGTCGCTCGCCCACTCCGCCGTCTCGGGCAGGCTGCGCAGTTGCTCCTTCAGCGCGGCCTGTCGTTCGAGTTCCCCGCCCAGCATGCGCCGCGCTTCCATTTTGTGCTCCGGCGGCACCAGGTTGATCACGATTTTGTCGCTCAGGCCGTAGCGTCCGTGATACAGCCCGTAGGTGTGCATCGAAGAGAGCAGGCCGCAGAAGGGGTGCTTGCGTTGATTGAAAGCCGGCGAGCCTGCGCCGGTCTTCAACAGGTCAGGCATCGGGGTCTGCGTCAGGTGGTACGGCAGGCCGGTGCGTGGATCGTGTTTGGGGTTGGCGTCAACCTCCGCCCAGCCTTCATCGTGATGAGCGACGACGAACTCCATCAGTTCACGCGGATGCAGCGGCGCGAACTGAGGGTTGCCGAAGGCGCAGGCAAATTGCCCGCTGAGTCGCGCATGATCCACCTGCGTGATCACGAAGTGCGGCGAGCCGGGCGGCGCAGACTGAACGATCACTTTCTTCCTCCCTCCCTTCCGCTCAGCCAACGCGGACGAAATCCTGGATCTGGAAGACGAGCGTCTTACCATCGCGCAGTTTATGAGTCATGATCCGGCGGGTGTTGGCATCCAGGAAGTAATGGTTGTTGAACACCGTGGAATGCGTGACGGCGCTTTCGATGATGAAGTTGTAGTTGTAAGGCGTGATCTCGGTGCCGACGACTTTGATCAGGTCATTTTCGGCGTAGCAGTTTTTGCCCACCACGCGAAAGTCGCTGTCGAACACCTGCCGACCGACGCCGTAGAGGTTGTCGAAGTCCTCGTGCAGGTGCCAGGTGTCCTCGGCCACCCAGTACACGTCCATGTGCACCGCCGTGGACTCGATGAAAACCCCATCGGGGCCGAACGTTTTGCACAGCCCCTCCCAGCGGCCCATGAAACACTGATAAGGCCTCAGCAAATGCGGGCCATAGTCACGCATAGACCATCACCCTTAAGCCGCGCACCACGCAGTGTGCAGCATCGCTCACCCACACGTCACCTGAAACTTCATGCGATCGCCGCGATAGAGCGCGCGCAAAAACTCTATCGGCGTGCCGTCTCTGGCGGTGATGAGCCGCTGGATGGAGAGCAGGGGCAGGCCACGCTTGATGCGCAGGAGCTTTGCCTCGGGCTCGCCGGCGGCGACGGCCTCGATGGAGCGCTCGACGCAGCTCTCGTGCATGGCCGGCAGGTTCCTCAGGTAGTCGGTGGACCCGCCCTGGTCCAGGGCGCTCCGGTCAATGCCCTCGGCCAGGGTCTCCGGCACGTACGAGACCAGGTAGCCAATCGGTTCATCGTCGGCCAGGCGCAGCCGCTGCAGGCAATACACGCGCGCGCCGCGCGCCAGGCGCAACTGCGCACACACCTCCGCCGAGGCGACGATGCGGCGCTCATCCAGCACTTTCCAGCCGGGCGTCAACCCCTGCTCCAGCAGATAGTGGCCAATGCCGCGGTGGCGCAGCGGGTCATGCTGGAATTTTGGCTGAGCCACAAAAGTGCCGCGCCCGCGCTGCCGCATCAGCCTGCCCTCCTTCACCATCTCTGCCAGGGCCTGGCGCACCGTGGTGCGGCTGAGGTGGTAGCTCTGTTGCAGCTCCTGCTCGGTGGGCACGCTGTCCCCCGGCTTCCACTCGCCGCTCTCGATCTTGGCCAGCATCTGCTGTTTGAGCTGGTAATACAGCGGGACGGGAGAAGTGCGGTCAATCACCATGTCATTTTGTCGTAATGTTATAACAATACTACAAGGCGGAGGAGGCCCTGTCAAGGGGAGCGCAGACCGCCCGGCAATTGCACGGCCGATGCGTCGTCCTGCACAGACGAAGGACATGCTTAAAATACTCGCCGATGAGCCTCGCACTGCGCCTGCACCTCGACCTGCTGGCGCGTTACCTCCAGCCGCAACGGCGGAAGATGCTCCTCCTGGCAGTGCTGCTCCTCGGCAGCATCGGGTTGCAATTGCTGGCGCCGCAGATTATTCGCCGGTTCATTGACGCAGCGCAATCCACCGACGCGCTGGACGCACTGGCGGGAGCAGCGCTATGGTTCATTGCGCTCGGCATTGCCGGGAACGTCACCGCCGGCCTGGCCGCCTATGTCGGCGAAGACGTGGCCTGGACGGCGACCAATCGTCTGCGCGCCGATCTGGCTGCCCACTGTTTGCGGCTGGACATGACCTTTCACAAGGAACACACCGCCGGCGAGATGATCGAACGGGTGGATGGCGACGTCACTGCGCTATCGAATTTCTTTTCGCAGTTCATCGTGCGAGTGGTGGGGACGTTCGTGCTGTTGATCGGCGTGCTCGTCCTGATGTTCGTGGAGGATTGGCGGATCGGGCTGGCGATGACAGCCTATGCGGCGCTGGCGCTGCTGGTGCTGCGCCGGGCGAAGGATCGAGCCGTGCCCTACTTCAAGGAATCGCGCCAGGCGGCTGCCGACCTATCGTCGTTCTGGGAAGAGCGACTCTCCGGCCTGGAAGACATTCGCGCCAGCGGTGCGACCGACTACGTCATGCGCCTGATGTATCAACTGATGCGAGCGCTCTTTCACAAGAGCCTGCGCGCCGCCTGGATGGGGCGCATCCTGTTCGCCAGCGCCATCATCCTGTTTTCGCTCGGCAACGCTATTGCCATCGGCGTGGGCGGATGGTTGCTCGGCCTCGGTGCGGTGACGATCGGCACGGTATACCTGATCTTCGACTACACCGGTCTGCTGTCGTCCAACCTTCGCATCATCACCGAACAACTCGACGATTTACAACGGGCCTCGGCCGGCATCGAGCGGGTGAGCGAATTGATGAATCGCCGCAGCAGGATTGAGGATGCTCGGGACGATGCCGCATTGACGCCCGCGCGTAGCCATGCGCCCAGCGTCGAGTTTCGATCGGTGTCCTTCTCGTACGACGACGGACTGGAGGATAACAGCGGGCCGGTTTTGAAGGACGTGTCGTTCGCGCTGCCCGCCGGCCGGGTGCTCGGCCTGCTGGGGCGCACCGGCAGCGGCAAAACCACCCTCTCTCGGTTGCTCTTCCGATTCTACGACCCAAGCGACGGCACGATCCTGCTCAACGGCGTTGACATCCGCCGGATGAAGCTGGCCGAACTGCGTCAGCGCATCGGCATCGTGACGCAGGAGGTGCAATTGTTTCAGGCCAGCGTGCGCGATAACCTCACCTTCTTCGACGCGCGCATTCCGGATGCGCATATCCTGGCCACCCTGGAAGACCTCGGCTTGGGCGATTGGCTCGGCACGCTACCCAATGGGCTGGACACCGAGCTGCAATCCGGCAGCAGCCTGTCGGCGGGCGAAGCGCAGTTGCTGGCTTTCGCGCGCGCCTTTCTCCAGGACCCCGGCCTGGTCATCTTGGACGAGGCCTCATCGCGCCTCGACCCGGCCACCGAACGTCTGATCGAGCGCGCGGTGGATAAACTGTTGCGCGGCCGCACAGCCATCATCATCGCCCATCACCTGGTCACAGTACAACGCGCCGACGACATCCTCATCCTCGAGGATGGCCGGGTGCGCGAATTCGGCCCGCGCCGCGTGCTGATGGCCAGGCCGGACTCGCGCTTCTCGCAGTTGTTGCGGGTGGGGCTGCAGGAGGCACTGACATGACGTCACCGCAAGCCACAAAGCCACGCAGTTCATCGGCGACCGCCGCCCACGCTTCCGGCACGCCCACAGCGACGATGCCCACCTGGCGGGCGCTATGGCGCCTGTTCACCTTTCAACCCTGGCTGTTTGGACTGAACGTGCTGGCGCAGATTCCTCGTCAGGCCATGTTTCTCGTGCCCGGCCTGATCATACGGGCGAGTTTCGACACGTTGACGGCGCGCGGACAACTGACATGGGGCCTGATGGGGCTGCTGGCGTTGCTGGTCGCCTCGGCTGTGGCGCGTGTGGGGGTGATCTATGCGGGCGCGACGACCATGGTGATATACAACAACTATGCGTCGGCGCTGCTCCGCAAGAACGCCTTCATGCGCATCCTGCAGTTGCCTGCCGCGCGCGCCCTGCCCTACTCGCCAGGCGAGGCAATCACCCGCCTGGGCGGCGACGTGAGCGAGATCGCTACTTTCATAGACAACGCGCTGCAGATCGTCGGCATGGCGGTGTTCGCCGTGCTCGCGCTCGCCGTAATGGCCAGCATAGACCCGCTCATCACTGCCGTGGTGGCTGCACCTCTGCTTGCCGTGGTGATCATCGCCAGCCTGGGCACGGCACGCATCCAGAAATATCGCCGCGACAGCCGGCGCGCGACCGGCCGGCTTTATGGCTTCATCGCCGAGATCTTCGGCGCAGTGCAAGCCGTTCAGGTTGCCGGCGCCGAGGAGCCGGTCATTCGACGCTTCGAGCATCTGGGCGAGGCGCGCCGCCGGGCCGTGCTCAAGGAGCGCCTGTTCAACGAGCTGATCCTCAATTCGTTGAGCGACACGGTGACGACCGTAGGGACGGGGCTGATCTTGCTGATGGTAGCCACGTCGTTCCGCGCCGGCGCCTTCACCGTGGGCGACTTCGCCCTGTTCGTCGCCTATCTGGCCCGCATCACCGACTTCACGTTTGCCTTCGGTCGCCTGCTGGCGAACTACAAGCAAGCAGGGGTGTCATTCGAGCGACTACATCGGCTGATGCAGGGCGCTCCCCCTGAGCAATTGACGGCGCACGGCCCAGTCTATCTGCGCGGCGCGCTGCCGGAGGTGCAACCACCGATCCGTTCCGATGCCGATGTGTTGCAACGGCTGGACGTGCGCGGCTTGAGCTATTGCCATCCCGCCCACCTTCGCGACGCCACCGCCTCGCGCGCGCTCGACGGCGTCGGCAACACTACGCGCGGCATTGCCGACATCAGCTTCACCCTCACGCGCGGCTCGTTCACAGTGATCACCGGACGCGTTGGCGCGGGCAAGACCACGCTTTTGCGCGTCCTGCTGGGGCTGCTGCCCAGAGATGCCGGCCAGATTTGCTGGAATGGGCAAGAGGTGAAAGACCCGGCCACCTTCTTCGTCCCGCCGCGCGTAGCCTACACCGGCCAGGTACCTCGCTTATTCAGCGACACGCTGCGCAACAACATCCTGCTCGGCGCCAACGGCGATTCGCTGCCAGATGCTGTCTACCGCGCTGTGATGGAGCGCGACCTGGAAGGGTTAGAGCGCCGGCTCGATACCGTGGTTGGCCCGCGCGGCGTCCGGTTATCGGGCGGACAGATTCAACGCGCCGCCGCTGCGCGGATGCTGGTGCGCAACGCCGAGCTATTAGTGTTCGATAACCTGTCAAGCGCGCTCGACGTCGAGACCGAAGCAATGTTATGGGAAAGGCTGCTGGGTGAGGAGAAACGGAGAACGGAAAGCGCGGAGCCGACAGAGGAAGGTGAGCGACCACAACCGGCGACCCACACGCCGACGATCCTGGCGGTGAGCCATCGTCGCGCGACATTGCGCCGGGCCGATCACATCATCGTGCTGAAGGATGGCCGAGTTGAAGCCGAGGGCACGCTGGATGCGTTGCTGCGCACATCGCCGGAGATGCAGCGCCTGTGGCATGCCGAGTCGGAGCAGGACACCGGCTGAGCGCCGCAATTCGCCTGCGCACCGGGTGCGTTCACGGCCGGGGGCAGTGACAACCTCCCGCAGGTTTTTGCTGGCTGTCACGACTTGGATGAGCAGCCTG
>JAIMBB010000167.1 GCA_023511655.1 Anaerolineae bacterium | reverse complement strand
ATTGATCTCCACCGGCTCGTCCGTCATCTGCGGTGCGCGCCGGCGCAACGCCGCAACAGTTGGCCGACATGCTCTTCGCCGCAGCCACCGACCATCGCTACATTGACGTCGGCCACCCACTCGATTTCACCAACAAGGCGCTCGAGGCATTGGATATCGTCGGCTGGACGCCTGAAAACGCGGAGTTAGTGTTGACAAGTTTGGTGAACGGATATGCAAATGCCGACCGGATGGAAGAGTCGAACGCGTGGCGCAACCCAATTGACCTGGTTGCCATCCTCCAGCGAGTGTTCGAGAATCTGGAGAGGGTTGGACACGAAGCAGCAGAGAAGCGCACGAAGCTTGATGAACAACACTGCACGCAACTGGTGGATGTGCTGCTCGGCGATGACCCGCAGGCCAGCGCCGATGCGCTGCTGAACGCATTGCGCGATGGCGTGAGCGATGTTGATCTTGCGGGGATCGTAGCCTATGCGGCGGCGCTGCGCATCGCGCGCTTTCACACCAGCAACGAATTCGGCGACTGGGACACCGCGCTGCACACCTTCACCTTCGCCAACGCCGTGCATCAGGGGTTGCGGCGCACGCACTCGCGCGAACTTGTGCGCGGCGTCTTCGACGCGGCCATGAGCATCTACCTCGACCGCTTCCTCAACGTGCCAGCGGCGCGCATTCCGTCGCCGAATGACAAGCGGCATGCATCACTCGACGATCTGCCGGCGCTGCTCGATCGCCAGCAACAGGTAGATGCGGCCGGCGAAGCCGTGGCGCAATTGCTCTACGACGGGGTTGAACCGCGCAAGGTGATCGCCATGCTGGGCAAGCTGCTGTTGCGCGAGGATCGCGACTTCCACACCATCCAGTGCATCGAGGCAGCCGTGCGACAACACGAGATGCTCGCGGGCACGCCGGCGGCGACGCATGTGCTAATCGCCGCGGCGCGCTACCTGGCTGCCCACGCGCCGACCATGCGCGCGCAGGGCCAGACCTTCAACATTGCGCAACGCCTGGCGCGCGGCGAGCGACTGTTCGAAGAAGGAAGCGCCGCAGCCAGAGAATACCCGGTGAGTAGCGCGAACGGCTGTATCTCTCGTGCTTGTCAGAGCCCCGGTTTCTCGGAGAAACCGGGGCTTCCGAGTTGAGGCGCGAGTGAATTGCCCGGTCGGCTTCCTCCAATGCGTTTCTAACGCAGCCTGTGCATTTTCTAGGGCCGGTTGCCGCGGCCCAGGCAGGCTGGGCGCAGCCTGAGTCGGGCGTTGTGTGAAGAAAACGTAACAACGGTCTCAGCCCGACTTCAGACAAGCGTGCATATTCGCAACGCGAACCATACGCTCCAAACCGAAGCAATCGTTTTAGGGAGGACGGTCATGATTCGTGTCGAAGGCTTGACGAAGTCCTACGGCGCCATTCAGGCCCTCCGCGGGGTGAGTTTCCAGGTGCAAGCCGGCGAGATCGTCGGCTTGCTGGGTCCGAACGGCGCCGGCAAGTCCACCATCATCAAAATCCTCACCGGCTACCTTCAGCCGGACGAAGGCACCGTCGAAGTGGACGGCCTGGATGTGTTGACCCATCGTCTGGAAGTCCAGGCCCGCATCGGCTACTTACCCGAGAACACGCCGCTCTACCCCGACATGAGCGTGCAGGCCTATCTGAAGATGATGGCCGACCTGCGCCAGATTCCACCCGACGAGCAGACGGCCTACATCTCCGAGGCAGTCTACGCCACCGACATCGCCGGCTTTCTCAATCGCCCCATCGGTAAGCTGAGCAAAGGCATGCGCCAGCGGGTGGGCCTGGCACAGGCGATTCTGCATAAGCCCAGTCTGCTCATCCTCGACGAACCGACCATCGGCCTCGACCCGACCCAGCTCGTCGAGATTCGTCAGCTCATCCGCCGGCTGGCGCAGAACAGCACGGTGCTGTTCTCTAGCCACATCCTGCCCGAAGTCGAAGCGGTGTGCCACCGCGCCATTATCATCATGAACGGCCAGATCAAGGCCGATGCGCGCCTGGCCGACCTGGCGGCGACCAGGGATGCCATCCTCACCCTGCAGCGGCCGGTGGAGGGTTTCGAGGCGGCCCTGCGGCAGGTGCGCGGCGTGAAGCGCGCTGAACTTTTGGCCACCGCGAATGGCCCAAGCTATCGGGTTTACGGCGAAGCGAACGTGGACCTTTGTCCGGCGCTCTACGCCGCTGCGACGCAGATGGGCTGGCCGCTGCGTGAACTGCGCGCCGATACGCGCACGCTGGAAAGCGTGTTCAACGAGCTGGCCACCCGCGCCTGAACCCCATCCACCTGACGGAGGTGCCTGGTATGAAGACCATCGTTGCAACTGCGCGCAAAGAGTGGAACAACTACTTCAGCTCGCCGCAGGCGCTGATCTTCGTCGGCGTCTTCCTGGCGGCCAGCTTGTTCATCTTCTTCTGGGCAGAGACGTTCTTCGCCCGCGGCGTGGCCGAGATGCGCCCGCTGTTTCGTTGGATGCCGGCGCTGCTGATCTTCCTGGTGGCCGCGCTGACCATGCGTCAATGGAGCGAAGAGCAACGCAGCGGCGCCATCGAGATGCTGCTCACCCTGCCGGTGCCGACCTGGAAGCTGGTGTTGGGCAAGTTCCTGGCGGTGATGGGGCTGGTGGCCCTGGCATTGGCGCTCACCCTGCCGCTCACCTTCACCGTCGCCCTGCTGGGCAACCTGGATTGGGGGCCGGTGATCGGCGGCTACCTGGCAGCATTGCTGTTGGCAGCAGCCTATGTGGCCATCGGTCTGTTCGTCTCGTCGCGCACCGACAATCAAATCGTCGCCCTCATCCTGACGGCGCTGGTGTGCGGCGCGTTCTATCTGGTCGGCAACCCCTTGGTGACCGACTTTGTGGGCGGCAGCACGAGCGAATTCTTCAGGTCGCTGGGCACCGGCAGCCGCTTCGAGAGCATCGAACGCGGCGTGATTGACCTGCGCGACCTGGTGTATTACGCCTCGCTGGCGGCCATCTTCCTCACCCTGAACGCATGGTCGCTCGACCGCAAGCGCTGGAGCTTCGGCCCACGCACGGCGGAATACCGCCGCGCCGCCAACCTGACCGGCGCGCTGATCGCGGCGAACCTGGTCGCAGCGAATTTGTGGATGGCCCCGCTTCAAGCCCTGCGCGCCGACCTGACGGCGCAGCGCGAGTTTAGCCTCTCGCCGGCCACGCTCGGCCTGCTGGACAACCTGCAAGAGCCGCTGCTGATCCGCGCTTACATCAGCGAGAAAACACATCCTCTGCTGGCGCCGCTGACGCCTCGCGTGCGCGACCTGCTGCGCGAATATCAAATCGCCGGCCGTGGTCGGGTGACCGCCGAGGTGGTTGACCCGATCACCGACCCCAACATCGAGACCGAGGCCGCGCGCACCTACGGCATTCAGCCCACGCCGGTACAGGTGGCCGGACGCTACGAAGCCTCGCTCATCAACACCTACTTCGACATCCTCGTGCGCTACGGCGATCAGAACACCGTGTTGAACTTCCGCGACCTGATCGAAGTGGAACAGCGCCGCGACGGCACAGTGGACGTCCGCCTGCGCAACCTGGAGTACGACCTGACGCGCTCGATCAAAAAAGTCACCACCGGCTTCCGCGGCGTCGAATCGGTCTTCGCCGCGCTGCAAGAGCCGGCCCGTCTGAGCATCATCGTCACGTCGCAAACATTGCCCGAACCGTTCAAAGACGCCCCGCAGTTGATGGAGAAGGTGGCGAAGGAGATTCAACAGAAGTCGGGCGGTAAGTTCGAATATCAGGTTGTTGATCCCGACCAACCCAATGCTGCGCTCACCCGCAAATCGCTGGTGGAGCGCTACGCCCTGCGGCCGACGCCGGTGACCCTCTTCAGCCCGGAGACGTTCTACCTGAATATGCTGTTGGAGATGGACGGCAAGGCACAGGCCATCTACCCCGAAGGCGACTTCACCGAGACGTCCATCCGCACGGCCATTGAATCGGCGCTCAAGCGCAACGTAGGTGGCTTCTTGAACGTGATCGGCCTGTGGACGCCGCGACCGCAGATGAACATGTTCGGCGGCCCGCCCACCAGCAACTGGCGGCTCATCCGCGAGCAGCTCAGCCGCGAATACACCGTGCGCGATGTAGATCTCTCGACCGGCCAGGTGCCGCCGGACGTGAACACGCTGATCGTCATCGGCCCGCGCGACCTGGACGACAAGGCGCGCTATGCGATTGATCAATACCTGATGCAGGGTGGCTCGGTGGTCATCGCCGGCGGCAACTATTCTTTGCTGCTGGGCTTTGGCTCGCCCATGCTCGAGCAAGTGAAAGACGACCTGAGCGAGATGCTGGCGCACTACGGCGTCAAGATCGGCCAGGGATTGGTCATGGATCCGCAAAACGAGCCGTTCCCCGTCGAGGTCAACCGCGACGTGGGCGGGCTGATCGTGCGCGAACTACAGGCGGTGAACTATCCGTTCTTCGTGGACGTTCGGCCGGACGGGATGGATCGCAACAGCCCGATCGTGGCCCGGCTGCCGGCGGTGACGATGAACTTCGCTTCGCCCATCGAGGTAGACGAGCAGAAGAACGCCGGTCGCAAGGTCACCCCACTGCTGCGATCCACCAATCAGTCGTGGCTGCGCACGAGTGCCGATGTGCAGCCCAACTTCCAGACTTACCCGGAGTTCGGCTTCCCGGTGGAGGGCGAGCGCAAGTCGCATGTGTTGGCCGTCGCCGTGCAGGGCACCTTCGAGAGCTTCTTCAAAGGAAAGCCATCTCCGTTGCAAGCCACGCCCACCCCGGCGCCGACGCCTGCCCCTGGCGCCACGCCCGAACCGACGCCTACGCCCGCGCCGGTGCGCCCCATCGGCGCCACCATCGAGCAATCACCAGATACCGCCCGGCTGGTGGTTATCGGCAGCGCCGAGTTCTTGAACGATGCGCTGCTCGACCTCTCGGCACGGTTGGGTCAGGAGCGCTTCTTGAACAACCTGCAGTTCATGCAAAACATCGCCGACTGGTCGGTGGAAGACCTGGAGCTGTTGGACATCCGCACACGCGGCACCATCACGCGCGCCTTGCGGCCATTGAGCGATAGCGAGCGTCGCACGTGGGAGATCGCTAACTACGCCGTGATGGTCGCCGCGCTGTTCGGCATCGGTCTGCTGTGGCGGCTGCGCCAGCGCACCGAGCCGCCCATGCAGCTCGCGCCGGCAACCATTCCAGCCCGCGCCACCGACGCGCGGACGATGCGTAAGGAGGTGAGCTAGGCGATGAACCGCCGCAACCAAATCCTCGCTGCTTTGCTGATTGTGCAGCTCATCGTAGGTGTATTGGCAGTGGTGCTGCCCGCCCAGGCCGCTCAAACGCAGAGCCGGCCGTTGCTGGAGCAGCTCACCGACGCCGACGTGACGGCGTTAACCATCCGCGAGCAACCCGACAAAGAGGTGCGCATCGCCAGGAAAGATGATCAATGGGTGCTGCCGGATGTAGACGACTATCCGGTGGACAAAACCAAAGTGACCGAGTTGCTGAGCAAGCTGACCGGCATCCAGGTAAGCAAGCCGGTGCTCACCACGGCCGGCGGACACGCGCGGCTGCAGGTGGCCGATGACACTTTCAACCGGCGCGTGGATCTGACAACGAACAAAGGCGAACGCACGCTGTTCTTCGGCCCAGCCCGCGGCGGCAGCGCGCATGTGCGGCTTGCCGGCTCCGACGATGTGTTCCTGACCACCAGGCTGGCTCCCTTCGACATCGCCAGCGACCTCACGAGCTGGATCAACACCATCTACTTCACATCCACCCAGCAAGAGGTGGGCAAGGTAACGATCACCAATATCACCGGCACGCTGGCGTTCCAACGCAACCTGGCCGATGGATGGGAATTCAAGGGGCTGGCAGCCGGCGAGGCGTTCAACCCAAGCCGCCTGGAGACCATCCTCTCGCGCGTCTCGTCGCTCTACATGACTCGCCCGCTGGGCAAGATCGAAAAGCCCGAATATGGCCTGAGCCGGCCGACCGCCGTGCTGACGCTCACGCTGAAGTCGGATGTCTCTGGCTTGCAACCGTTGGTGCTCAAGATCGGCGCGCGGGATGACAAGGACAACACCTATGTGGTCAAGTCCTCGAGTTCGCCGTGGTACGTGCGCGTCAACGGATTCATCGTGGAAGACATCGTCAATGCGCGCCGCGAAGACTTCCTGCAACCACCGGCCACGCCAACGCCGGAGGCAACCGCTACGCCGACGCCGTAAGCAGACCGAACCTCCGGGGTCTTGCAGACCCCGGAGGCTTCTGTGCGGTGACCAGCACCAGACAACCAACCACCGCGAGCAGCACATAGTAGGGCACATCCCAGCGCAGCCCGCTCAGCGCGATTAACGCCATCCCCCAGGCCAGGCGGCGGGTTTCGTTCCGCCGCGCCAGCGCGACGAATGTATACAGCCAGCCGCCCATTCCCAACACGTATAGCAGCGCAGGCAGATAGGCACTGAAGGACAGCGACCAAATCATCAACGTGGGCGGGAGCCAGCGCACAGCAAGCCACATCGCACTCAGCACGACAGCCGCGGCCAGGCCGATCAAGAGGGCGACTCGGTCGAAGCGCGGGCGCAGCAACAGCGGCGCGCCCAACCCGCACATCAACGCCGCAGCCTCACTCAGCGCACGCAATTGCACAGACTGCGCAAGGGGGATCTGCATAGCTGCGACGCCGGCGCCCCAGGCAAGCCCCAGACCGGCCAGCGAGACCAACGCAAGGTAAACGTTGATTCCCCGCGTTCGCCGGACGTGTCCCACACCGAAGGTCATGATGATGAGCGAGGCGGCAAGGAACAGCGCGTATAGCTCTGGTGGCGTCCGAATACCCAACGCATACACTACAGCAGCCAAAATCAACAACCCGCCCAGCACAGCGCGAAACACCGGCGACAAGGCGCCGCCCACCACCAGTGCCCACATGGCCAGGACGGCCAACAACAACAGCGCCGCCAGATTGAGCGCGACGCCCCCGGCAAAGATGGCTGCGTCGGTCCAGGCGATGACCACCTGATGCGGGAGCGATTTGAACACCGGCCCAAGGCGGATGAGCACGCGCAACGTCATGAATTCAACGCACGCGGCCAGCGCAATTCCGGCGATCAGGTGGCCGAGCGCTGCATCCGGCCATGTCCGCACCTGCTGCGACGCCGGCGGCCGCCTGAACGGTAATTCGAGTGCTCGCATAAGCCGCTCCCGCCGATCTGCGCGCTTAGCGCAAGCCGGCGCATTCCAACGCATCGAAGTCCACCGCCTCCGGCGCCTGTGTCACCGGCTGCTCTTCGAGCACCACGTTCAGCTCGGCGGCTTCGTGATTCAACAACGCGACCAGCAAGTCGGCTAACGCCGCGTAGTACGGCAGGCGCGCATGTTCGGCGATGCGCCGGGCGAACTGACCTCCCCATCGCCCCAGATGCTCGACCAGGAACGTGCGACGCGCGTCGCGGCAGACCTCGGCCTGCTCGTGCCAGCCACGCGACCGGGCCAGAGCCTCTTTGGCGCACAGCGCCGCCATGAACTCCAGCTCGCTGCAGATGTGATCGGCCCGTTCGCCGGACTCCCCAGCCACCTGTAAACCAAAGGCGCGATAGAAGCCGGCGATGTCGGCGAGCTGATATGCGATAGCCCCACGTGTATACGATGCCTCGTAAGGCGGACAGGGCGTCTGCCGCGCGAACAGGAAGGTGTGCTCCTCGGCCGGCGTCGGCGACGCAGCCGGTATGGACGCAGCCTTGCGCACGCGTTGTAACGCGGCGTGGAGCGTCGCATCTTCGAGTGCGTGTATTGCCTGCGTCATCGCCGCCAGCGAGTCGGCTTCGGCGAGTTCATCTGGGTAGTCAAAACCGTGTGCCAGCGCAGCGTAGAGCAAGGCGCGAGATTCGAGTTCCATGCGTGCCCCCTCGTCAAGACTCCGGCAGGCGGAAGTAGATCCAGGCGAAAGCGGCGATGACCAGGGCCAGCGCAACGAGGGCCAGGATGATGAAGAGGGTCGTGTTGTCTGCAGGCGCAGGCGATGGCTGGGCGACGACTGCCGTCGGTTGCGCCTGGGCTGCCGCAGCCTGGATGCGCAAAGGCACCCACGACGACAACTGCTTGATTGCCCCCACCTGTTGCTCGGCGCCATCCCACACGGCGAACGCAACCGAGGTGGTCTGCCCGGCGGCGAATTGCACGTCGTTCGCGTCCTCCGTGGCGAGCGGGCGCGCGAACACCACGGACCACCGGCCGTCGCGCCATATCCCCTTGCCAGCGACATCCTGCCTTTCCTGCGAATGCGTCGAGCCAAAGCCCATCGCATTCAGGTCCTCGACCGGCGAGGGACGCGATGGATTGGAGAATCGGTTGCCGGCTGCCCAACCCGCCATATAGGCTTTCGCCTCTTCGTCGAAGTCGCCGGGCACGCGATAGGGCGGCTCGCCGCTTACGAACGGATAGTGATCCAGATAGAAATTGGGATAGGCGTCCGGAAGATCGTGGAAGCCGTTGTCAATGTCATATTGCCAGTCGGCCTTCCAATGCCACAGATTGACCAGTTGGCCGGCGGCGCCCATGCATATCGTCGCAGCGTCCGGCGCGGTGGGGAACTGGATCGCCAGCGCATCGCGGAATTCGTCGGTGTGGGTGGCATGCCAGTTCGGTGTGGCATCGTCCCAGGTCACCCGAAAGGCGATAGTTCGGCCGTCGTTGAGGGATTGAACGTTGACCGATGGGATGGTCGCCTGCAACAAAGCCGGCGCGACGCCGGCTTGGGGAATCAACGGCACGTTGAGGGTCGGCGCCTCGGCCCAGGCGGCCGATAGCGGATCATCGGCCGGCAAAGCGTCGGCGCGGTAGGCCGAGGTCAGTTGCGGTTGAGCCTGCGCTAACACGATGCCGCGCGCAGCCATCATCAGCGACAGCGCTAACCCAAGCAAGAGACAAAGACAGGCGCAACGTTTCATGGCAATCTCCACACTGTGTATCCGGGCCTAAGAAATGTTGTGGCGGAAAGCGCCGTGCCGGGCATCGAACGCCGGGCGAATGTAGATCGGCTC